>NZ_RRYW01000082.1 GCF_014861365.1 Psychrobacter sp. FME6 | reverse complement strand
TTTGTGTCTTCATAACCTCAAATATATCATCTTGCTTTGGCTGTCACCCTCCTTTATTTCTTCAGCATACTTTCTGACACACCACCGAAGATGTTAATTTGGACTTTGAAGTTCTAGGTCCCTCTTTAGTCAGCGATGATATGGTGCAAGTGCTACTGGCTGCTTCTCGCTCTGAAAACGTCGACCAACGAGTCGACGCTTTGACGTTTGGTGGACTAAAAACCAAGGTTATGGATATTGAATCACACGCTATCGAGCGTGCTTTTGGCTTGATGGTGGATAACTTACCTAGCATGCCAGAGTTAGTGGCTTTGGTGGATATTGGCCACAATCAAACCACGCTGTATATCGCCAGAAACGGCGAGTTCATATACAGTCGTGAACAGCTTTTTGGTGGTGTTCAGCTAACAGAGGCCATACAGAACCGTTATGGACTATCAGCAGAAGAAGCAGCGCTTAGTAAACGTGAGCATACTTTACCTGATGATTACTATACCGATGTATTGGCTCCATTTATAGAAAATACCATTCAGCAGATTACCCGCTCATTGCAGTTTTACTTTTCTTCAAGCCAATACAGCAGTATCGATTACGTGGTGCTGGCTGGTGGTAGTAGCTCTATTGCCGGTCTTGCAGGTATGGCTCAACAGAGATTGGGCGTGCCTGTGAGTATTGCTAATCCATTTACCAATATGACCATTGCGCCACATATCGATAATGAGCAACTGGCCATTGATGCACCCAGCTTAATGGCCGCTTGCGGTCTTGCGTTAAGGAGCTTCGACTAATGGCTCGTATTAACCTTTTACCTTGGCGACAAGAAGAGCGCACACGTCGCAATAAAGAATTTCTCACTTTAGTAGTGGCAGTCACTTTGCTCACTCTATTGGCTGCATTCGCTTCATGGAGCTATTTTAATAACGAGCTTGATGAACAGCTTGATGCCAATGCATTGATTGAAAAAGAAAACGCACTATTGGATACGGCGTTGGTTGAAATTGACAGCCTAGAACAACGCCGCGAAGACATCATCTCACGTATGCAGGTGATTCAAGACTTGCAAGGTCGACGTCCTGTACCTGTACGCTTGTGGGATGATTTGGCAAAAGCGATGCCGCCTGCGCTCTATTTAACTAATCTAAAGCGTGAAGGTGATGTTATTACCTTGACAGGCCTTGCTGATAACCCAAATATCGTCTCAAGCTTAATCCGAAATTTGGATAACAGTAAATGGATGGACAAATCAGCCGTTAGTAATATTCAACAGAACATCAGCGCTTATCAAGCAGCGCCAAACCTTAATAATACGGTTGCTACTGGTGGACAATCTCGCCCCGTTTATCCTGAAGACAGCTATGTACAGTTTGTAGTCACTACGAAAGTGCAGTCAGAAAAGGCCACACCTGTTGATGCCAATACTGGACTTGGAGGTGAGCTATGAAGCTTAGCCGTAAAAGAAGCTTGATCAAAACCAAAAAGACCGCTTTAAAGACAAAGAAGCCATTTGATTTAAATGAGTTTCGCCGTAGTTTTGAATCATTAGATTCTGAAAACTATGGTAGCTGGCCACTTCCGGTAAAAACAACGGTCATTGGCCTCATCGTCGTACTGATTGCTGCACTAGCATGGGCGTTCCCGATTAGTAGCAAAATTGATGAAATTAAAGCGGCTGAGAGTCAGCAACAGACTTTGCTTGATAGCTACCGTGAAAAAGAGTCACGCGCGCGTCATCTCGAAGCTTATCAAGCTCAAGTGATTCAAATGGAGGTGGAGTTCAATACCTTACTCGATCAGTTGCCAAAGGAGACTCGTGTGTCTGAGCTAGTAGAAGGCATTAATATGACGGGCGTTGGCAGTAATATACGTTTCCAAGATATTTCAGTAGAACCTGAAATTGAAAATGAATTCTTTATTGAACAGCCTATTCGTATTGCTGCTTTGGGTGAGTATCATCAGTTTGGTAGCTTTATCAGTGGCCTTGCTGCCTTATCGCGAATTATCACCATGCATGATTTTGAAGTCAGTAATCCGCAGCCAACTTTGGATGTGCTACCAGAACTAAACTTGGTATTACAAACCAAAACTTATCGCTCAAAAGAAACTGATTCTGAAAGTGAAGAAGCCGATGCTGCAGGAGGCAACTAATGACTATTCAAAAATTGCCCATGCTACTGATATTAAGCGCTACCGTTCTATCAATGACCGGTTGTACTGATCGTATTGGTATGGCCGAGCAAGCGCTGAAGGATATTCGTAACCAGCCAGCGCAACCGATTGAGCCACCACCTAAGGCTGAGTTGGTAGAAGATTTTGTTTATAGCGCCAGTGCGCAGCGTAGCCCATTTTTACCACCAAGTTTAGTCAATGTCCAAGGCCCTACGACCTCTATCGATGGTGTGCGTCCTGATATTTTAAGGGTAAAAGATCCTCTTGAACAATATGAGCTATCGCAGTTGGTCTTTCGAGGTGTGGTAATTTCCCCTGAAGGTCAGCAATATGCGCTGGTACAGCGCCCTGATGGGTCAGTTGCTAGTGTCAAGGTTGGTGATTACCTTGGATTAAATGACGGCCGTATTGTTGAAATCACGCCGACCCAGATTAACTTGATTGAAATTTTGCCAGACAGCCGCGCAGGGTTTGTTGAAAAACCCCAGTCGCTGGTTTCCCCTATAAGCTAAGTCGGCAGATTTTTTGAGGAATAAATAATGACAGTACGCAATAACAAGGTAATGATGATGAGCAACCGCGTATCTTCTGCTTTTGCCATTTCCGCATTGGCAATCAGCATGGTAGCAGTGAGTAGCAGCGCCCATGCCGCACAGCGCATTAATAATGTCTCTGTGGTACAAACTGCACCAGCAGTGACGCAAATGCGTTTGGGGTTTGCAGGGTTGCCAGTATTACCTGCGGCCTACCAGCTAGATGATCCCAGCCGTTTGGTACTAGATTTTGAACAAGTGCAAAATGGGCTTGCTAGTCGTTTCAATGAATATAATGTTGGCATGATCAATGATGTTACGACGTTAAGCGGCGATAGTACCACGCGCCTAATTGTTGGGCTGAAACAGGCGGGTAATTATACAACGGCGATTGATGGCAACGATTTATTGCTCACGATTACTGATCCTAATCGTCCAGTGATGACTAACGATCCTGTCCAAGATGCCCTTAATAACAGTGCGCTTAATAACAATGCGCTTAATAACAATGCCGTCACGACCACCCCAAAGGTCACCCCAATCGTAGAAACCAGTAGCACACCCGTTGCGACTAATAATGCAGCCTCGACCACAGGGGTAAAAAATAAAGCACCTGCCGATACGATGGTGGTCAGAGTTAACCCATTATTAGACCCGCAGCTTGCTGCTTCACAAGTCAGTAAGCAGTATAGCTATGAAGGTTTAAGCGCGGTTAATTTTGCCGCAGGGAAAGATGGTGGCGGTAATGTCAGTATCGCACTGGCCAATGAAGCCACTCCAGTTGATGTGCAGCGCCAAGGTAACAAGCTGGTGGTGCGTTTGACGGGTAGCACCGTGCCACGAAATCTGTTGCGTCGATTAAATATTAATAGCGGTTTGGTTGATAGTATCGATACCAAAAATCAAAATAAAAATGGTGTTATTACCATTAATATGAAAGAAGATTTTGAATATCAAGCCTATCAGTCGGGTACGCAGTTAAATATCAGTATCAACAAGCCTGCGCTGTTACGTGAGCCGACACTTGAAGAAAAAGTCTATAGTGGTGAAGCGCTATCTATGGAATTCCAAGACGTTGAGATTCGTAGTGTTTTAGATATTTTGGCGCAGTTTACTGAGATGAATATCGTGGCGAGTGATTCGGTCGCGGGTAATATTACTTTGCGCCTTATCAACGTACCTTGGGATCAAGCGCTGGATATTATCCTTAAGAGTAAGAATCTGGGTAAACGCGAGAATGGTAATGTGATTTTGGTTGCGCCTTCTACTGAGCTGGCTGCGCAAGAAGCACGTGATTTAGAAGCACAGCAAGCGGTTGAGTCTTATGCGCCGCTACGTACAGAATACATTCGTTTAAGCTATGCAAAAGCCCCTGAAGTATTGACCCTTATCTCTCAAGGCAGTGGATCATCTGGCGGCAGTAGTAGCTCAAATCGTGACGATAATAATACCTTGTTATCCAATCGCGGCACAGTAACGGTTGATGAACGCACCAATACTTTGATCATTAAAGATGTGGCAGACAGTATTGAAAATATCCATAAATTGATTGGCAAAATCGATATTCCTGTCCGTCAGGTAATGATTGAAGCACGTATCGTTAGCGCCACTGACAGTTTCAGTAAAGAGATTGGGGTACGTTGGGGTCTTTTATCGAATGGTGCAGCCAACAACCGCAACTTATTGGTGGGTGGCAGCAACCAAACGTTGTGGGATTTAAAAGATTTTGATGTTGAGACCACCACAGTCAATGGTCAAACTGTCTCTTATCCTAAATATGACATTAGCCGTCCTGATAATTTGAATGTCGACTTAGGGGTTGATAATCCAGCAGGTAGTATCGCTTTTGGTCTGCTTGGTATCTCTGATTTTATGCTCGATCTTGAGTTGTCAGCACTACAAGCAGACAACCGCGGTGAAGTAATCTCTACCCCAAAGATTTTGACGGCCGATAAGCAAACAGCGAAAGTATCCTCTGGTACGCAGATTCCTTACCAAGAAGCATCGGCCAGTGGTGCAACGACCACCAGCTTTAAAGAAGCGGCGTTAAGTTTGGAGGCCACACCTAATATTACCCCTGATGGTAAAATTGGCTTGCAACTGCTTATCACCAATGGCACACCAACTATTATTAATAACCAGGTGGCTATCGCTGAAGACTCTATCTCAACCAATGTTATCGTTGAAGATGGTCAAACGGTTGTGTTAGGCGGTGTCTTTAAAAACCGTACCAGCAATGGTGTGGATAAAGAAGACTCTATCTCAACCAATGTTATCGTTGAAGATGGTCAAACGGTTGTGTTAGGCGGTGTCTTTAAAAACCGTACCAGCAATGGTGTGGATAAAGAAGACTCTATCTCAACCAATGTTATCGTTGAAGATGGTCAAACGGTTGTGTTAGGCGGTGTCTTTAAAAACCGTACCAGCAATGGTGTGGATAAAGTCCCTTTCTTGGGTGACCTGCCTTATATCGGTCGCGCATTCCGTAAGGATGTGCGTAATAATGCTAAAGAAGAGCTACTGATATTTATCACACCAAAATTGATCAATGATGGCATTAGTCGTCTAGATTGATTAGCGTTTGTTTGATTGTTAGTAAAAAAGCAAGCCTTAGTGCTTGCTTTTTTTGTGGAAGAATTTAGCCGTTTTAAAGCAATTGCTGTCATCAATGTTTATATCAGTACACTCATTGATGATGTCGTCAAAATTTTACTCACAATAATCCCAGCGCATTACTAGCCAGAATATCAATGACGTTGTATCATACCTAATTTAGCTGAGTAAGTATTATGGTGGAGGAATTACCGTCGGTGTTTTTAGTGGGTCCGATGGGAGCAGGGAAGACGACAATTGGTAAATTACTTGCCAAGCACTTGGGACGCACCTTTGTAGACAGTGACTGGTATATTGAGTCGCAGACAGGGGCAGATATTGCTTGGATATTTGCAAAAGAAGGTGAGGCGGGCTTTCGGGAACGTGAAACACGCGCCATCGATGAGTTGACGCAAAAACCACAAATCGTATTAGCCACTGGTGGTGGCGCTGTCATGTGTGCTGAAAATCGAGATTTTCTAGCGCAGCGCGGCATTGTGGTTTACCTTAATGCACCAGTCGATGTGCAAATGGCTCGCACTGCTAAAGATAAGTCACGGCCATTGTTACAGCAGCCCAATCCTAGGAAAATCCTGCAAGATTTATATAGTGCCCGCGATCCATTATATCGGCAGGTTGCGCATATTATTATGCCTACTGGCCATACTTACCCACGTCATATGGTTAATCAGTTATTGCAGCAGTTAGAGTCTTTCTGTGTGCCTACTATTGTAGCGCCTGTAGTATTAAAGCCTAAAGGCGATTAATCATAAAATTGATAATGTATATAGTCAGTCCTAAATAAAATAAGTACAAATATTATCACGCGCTACTGGGACAAATTTTTCTTGCTTACTGTGCTTGTGCAGACAGAGGCTGCGCACAATTTATCCCAGTAGCACTGTATTTTTTTATAATGGATCGGCTATAGCACCATCTAGGCGCAGTTACTTTTATCTTATTAAGCATACTTAAGGAGACTTTCATGGCCCTGCCACTGTTTCATGACAGCTTAACCGTTCATACGCAAAGTCATGATTATCCGATTGTCATTACTGAAAAGACGGCGACAGAAAACAATAGTATGGCACAGCAAGTCGCGCCCTATATTACTGGTCGCCAAGTATTGATTGTCACTAATGATACCGTAGCGCCTTTATACCTAAAAGCTTTAGAAGAAGAGTTGGCTGCAAGCTTTTCTGTCAAGGTTTGCGTGCTACCAGATGGTGAGCAATATAAAAACCAGAGCAGCATCAATGAGATTTACGACGCCTTAATGGCAGAGCATTTCAATCGTGATGTTACCCTTATTGCACTGGGTGGCGGCGTAGTCGGTGATATGACAGGGTTTGCAGCGGCAAGCTTTATGCGTGGAGTACGTTTTATCCAGATTCCAACGACGCTATTATCACAAGTGGATTCGAGCGTTGGGGGCAAAACAGGCATTAACCATGCGCAAGGCAAAAATATGATTGGCGCATTCTGGCAGCCGCAGATGGTGCTTGCTAATATGAATACGCTCAAAACCCTACCGCCTCGTGAGCTATCAGCAGGGCTTGCTGAGGTCATTAAATATGCACTTATCATGGATGCAGATTTTTTGACTTGGCTTGAAGAAAACTTGCCAGCGATGATGGCGTTAGATTTGGCAGTACTTGGCGAAGCCGTCAAGCGCTGCTGTCAGTACAAAGCGGATGTGGTGGCGCAAGACGAAAGAGAGTCAGGTGTGCGCGCTTTGCTAAACTTTGGTCATACTTTTGGTCATGTGATTGAGACGCATCAGGGCTATGGTAACTGGCTGCACGGTGAGGCAGTTGCTGCTGGCATGGTACAAGCCGCTGAGCTGTCGCAAAAAATGGGCTGGTTAACGGTTGATGACGTTGCTCGTATTAAGCGTATATTAGTGTCCGCTAACCTGCCTATTGTACCGCCGCCTATTGCGGTAGACACAGCTTTGGGTCTGATGGGGCATGATAAAAAAGTGAAACACGGACAAATCCGGCTTATTTTGTTAAAATCAATAGGTAAGGCGGTACTGACCAATGATTTTGATGCCAAGCTATTAACTGAGGTATTGGCACAACGTATAGTCAGTCCTCAATAAAAACAGTACAAATATCATAAAGCAAGCATCCCAGCAATACGATGTCTTTTTTAAAGTGAATCGACTGTATTGTTTTAAAGTAAACCCACTATATTAAATGCGGTCAACTCTATTTTTACCAAGGATATTCTCATGGCAGCATCAAAATCAACGACGCGTACCGCTGGCCAATCATATCGCCGACAAGCATTGATTTGGCTCATAATGACCTTGTTATTGGGCGTTGTTACGGCTTTAGTGTGGATGCTAAGCCAAACCCCCGCGATGGGTGCCAAGATAGAGAATGCGCCGATAGCAGCGCCGCAAATATCAAGTACAGAACTTGAGCAGCCATTAAAGATTGAGTCGTTGCATGAGCTTGATACCGATGTACAGCCGATAAATTTTGATGCCACAGTTCGTGATTTACGCAATTATCCCGATGAGTTTAAAGATAAGCGTTACCTTCTCGCCAATAAAGGCAAGTGGACGGTACAGGTGATGAATGTTGCTGAAAACGATGTGATTGTCAGTTACTTAGAAAGCCGCGAAGATCGTAAGAAATTCTCCTATTTCCGTTATCTTGATGAGGACAACCAAGTCCGTTATATGCTGACTTATGGACTCATGAGTAGCCCACAAGAAGCGGTAGGGGCTGCCAAATTAATAGACTTTAAACTGCCTGCTGATGTGCGTGTATTACCAGAGGAAATCAATCGCTACGTCAGCATCATTGATAATTATGAGCGCCCGGATCCAGTAAAAGACTTAAGCACAAGGCGCACCCGCTCTGTTAACTTGAAACCAACCAAGCGCGAAGTGCCAGTACGTCAACAAGACCAGCAAGCTAATGACCAAGCAGCGGGCAATAATCAAAGCACGGGTGGCAGCGGTGAAAGCATCCGTCAGTCAGCGGATACTTCTGAGACTTTATCAGTCAATGAAGAGCGTGTCATTGGCGGTGAAGAGCAGGCTCCTGATGCTGCATCGCCTAAAAATACTGATAATACTCGTAAGCCTGATCAAGAAAATAAAAAACCAGCGGCAGGCACGGATAATAGTACATCGACAAAACCACCCGTCGTGGCAACACCTAAGCCTCCGAGTGCGAATAGTAATAATAACGACAGTCCAAATTCGGCTGAAAAAAAGACCAATGCAAACGCTGTTAATAAAAATGCCAATTCAGGTTCAAACTCTGCTAATACAGGAACAGCAAAAAATAATAATGACAGCATAAAAGAGCTTATTGAAGAAAAAAGCAATTAGTTTTTTCTGGTAATGGCTAGGGCGTGTCCTCATTATAAAAATGAGATAAATTGCCGTCAAACGAGGAAAATAGCGCAAATAATATCGAGATATTAATTAGCTATTTGACGATGATTGGCCAAATTTAGCCATTTTTAGCCCATTTAGATACAATCGCTTGAATTGAGGACACGCCCTAGTCTGTTGTAACCCACCTAATGACTGATTTGGTGGGTTTTTTTATCCCATGTGTTAGCATATTTCGAGATCAACTATCTTTTGTTTTTTTATCAATGAAAAGCGTTATTCTTTTGATAAGTACTTTATAAATGGTTAGGGGCTATACAGCCCCTAAGCTAGACCTTGTTACCGCGCTATTTTTTATTCACCAATTATAAGAGACGTCCTGCGTGAAACCGAAATTTTGGCAGCGATTTACTGCCCCTTTCATTGAGCCTTATGCCCGTTATCAGCATGCAGATGTTTTGCACGCGATACGTTTGGGCGGCGCTATTCTTATTGCATTATCGTTAAATAAGTTGACACACTTACCGCATGGTGAATGGACGACCATTACCGTGTTTGTGATATTGGGATTATTACAATACCAAGGCGCGATTTATACCAAAGCCAAAGAGCGCATATTGGGCACCTTACTTGGGGTCGTGGTTGGGCTGAGCTTTTTGTGGTTGTTGCAAGATATCGGTGGTTGGCTGTGGCTATATTATGTGCTGATTGCCATTATCAGTGGCATTATTGGCTATGTGGCGGTCAAACAGTTGGGCTATATTGGGCTACTCACGGGCATCACCATGCTGATGATTGTTTCAAGCCCCGAGCATGAAAATATCGCTCAAGATGGTTTATATCGCGCCTTTAATATTTTAATTGGGGCAGGGGTTGCGGTTGCAGCAACTCTAATCTTACCGCTTAAGTCGACTTTGATGTTTCGGTTTTTAATGGCCAGCAACCTTGATGCTTGTAGCGAGCTTTATGCTGGGGTTGGACACCATATCGATGCTGAGACATTGACGGCTAAGCCTTTTAAATATACCGAAGTCAACCAAGCATCCAGTGTCATTTATTATGCCAGTCATGCAGTGCCTGATATACCAGTCGATAAGACGCTATTAAAATCATTGCAAGAAATCAATAAACGTCTACTTGCTGTACGTCCACATATTGCTGCAACAGCGAGCGAAACTGGGTTGGATAAGGATACCATTGAGACGATACAGCGTGCTCATCGGAACATTATCGGCACCATTGATTTATTATTAAGTGCCGCCCCGCGTTTGGCAAATATTGAAATTGACGATGAAAACCATATATTGCTCATCCATTATCAACATGAGCTAACCCAAGCGATGCGTCATATGGCGGCGGTGCTGCGCAGTCCTAGCGATGAAGTTTTTCGTCCTATTACTCGTATTGCGGTATCAGATTATCCGAGCGTGCAGTATTTAGCGTTTGAATGGCAGGGCTACTTTTGGCTTACCCAAACCTTACAAACCCAGTTACAGCAGCTCAGTGATTTATTACAAAAGACTAAGCCGCGTTGGTTTTCTGCTTCTGGTGTGCGTTATCAGCGCCGCGAACAGCGCCGTATAGAAGAACATGGCGGTGAGACAGATTTGCATTTATAGCTATAAAAAAACTATTTTATAAGAAACAGATATAGTCAGTGAAAAGTAATATCGGTACATCACTGACTGCTGGTATCAATTTTTCTTGCTTGCTGTGCCTGCGCAGACAGAGGCTGCAAAAAATTGATACCAGCAGTACCTTAGCGTCTTTAAGGTATTTTAACTGTATAAAAAAACGCTGATCATTATCGATCAGCGTTTTTATTTTTAAGGTTTTTTTCAATGTGTCACTTTTGTGTCACTTTAAAGCTCAAATACAGAATAGTGATTAACGTCCCGTCTTTAGCTTATCCCAATACTGCTGATACACTTGTAATGCTTCATCACCGACATCTTCTTGGAACTCAGCTTTTGCCAGTACGTCTTTGCTAGGATAAATCGTTGGGTTATTGCGTACGTCTTCGTCCATCAACTCGCGTGCGGCAATATTTGGCGACGCATAACCAATCTCTTCACTGACGATTTTTGAGTTTTCGGGACGGAGTAGGTAGTCAATAAACTTGTGCGCTGCGTCTACTTGTTTGGCGTTTTTTGGAATAACAAAGTTATCCATCCATAAAATAGCGCCTTCAGTTGGGTATTTATACACCAAGCTGGTCAGACCTTCATTGTTAGCGATGATTGCCTCACCATTCCACGTCATACCAACGCTGGTTTCGCCTTCCATATACGGCATACGCGAGGCATCTGAATTGAATGTTTTCACATTCGGCATCAAAGTGGTGAGCTTCTCATAAGCGGCTTTAATCTCGTCAGGATTTTTGCTGTTACCAGAGTAGCCAAGGGTCAATAGCGACATGCCAAACACTTCGCGCATATCATTCATCAGCATTACTTGACCTTTATACTCAGGACGCCACAGATCATTCCAGCTATTGACGGTGGCTGGATCGACTGATTCGCCATTGATAGCCAATCCGGTGCTACCCCACATATAGGGAATCGAATATTTGTTTTCAGGGTCGACCTTGGTGTTAGTAAATGAGGTATCGAGGTTTTTAAAGTTGCTTAATTTAGACTTATCGAGCTCTTGCAATAAGCCTTCTTTGGCCATTTTTTCGACATAATAAGTCGATGGAATGGCTAAATCATATTGGCTAGAATCATCAAGCAATTTCAATTTGGCATACATCGCTTCATTAGAATCAAAGGTGGTGTAATTAACATTAATACCAGTCTCTTCGGTAAAACCATCGAGGATTTCTTGCGGCATATACTCCGACCAGTTATAGAGATTTAGCGTCTCTTGGCTGGTAGTCGTACCGTCAGCAGCGGTGTTATCTGACTTGCTGCAGCTAGCAAGTGATAGCCCAATCGTTCCAATAGCTGCGTACAATAAGACCTTCGGTAGTGCTTTTGGCAGTACTTTTACAGAAGTTCGATTAGACCCATTAACAGGGGATAAATAAGACAAAGTGTCTCTCCTAAATTAAGGCAAAAATAAAAACGGGCACAGGATACCGTTATACTATATTCATTATACGGTTATGGTTATCCTAAGTCGAAATTTAAAGGGCAACTGCTTGAATTTGCTTAGTTTTAAGTAAAGTAGATAAAGGTAGTGAGAATAGCCCCACATTATGCAATCCGTTAATCATGCTATGATTGGCGCTGTCCAGTTTTTAGTGTCACTAAAATAAAGCCATTAAAATAAGCCTTATTTTTTATAAATATCAAATAATAAAGGATAAAAGATAATGAATAACACTCAAGCGACTATACCCGAATTATTGACCAATAAAGTCGCCATAGTTACCGGAGCCAGTCGTGGTCTTGGGGCGCAAGTTGCTCAGCAGATGGCAGCGGCAGGCGCCAGCGTTTGCGTCAATTATCTCAATAGTGAGGAAGCCGCTAAAAAAGTAGTGTCTGATATTATAACGGCAGGTGGGCGAGCATTTGCTTATCAGGGTGATGTGACAGATTTGGCACAAATGCAAACCATGGCAGCAGAAGTTATTAAGCGCTTTGGAGGTATTGATATATTGGTCAATAATGCTTTACCAAGCTATCAGTTCAATCCAAATGCCGATTACACCAGTATCGAAACGGTTAAATGGGCACATTTCTCTCAGCAAATTGATGGCATCGTTCAAGGTGCAGTCAATAGCGTACAAGCGGTATTACCGCAAATGAAAGCTCAACAGACGGGTAAAATCATTAATATCTCAACCAACCTTATCTATAATCCAGTGGTCACTTATTATGACTATACGACGGCAAAATCAGCGCTGATTGGACTTACGCGCAATTTGGCAAGCGAGCTTGGGCAATATGGTATCCGTGTGAATTTGCTGGCAGGTGGGTTATTAAAAACCACGGATGCGAGCCGCTTAACTACTGAAGAAGTGTTCGATTATATCGCCACAACCACGCCACTACGACAAGCAACCTCGGTAAGCGACTTTGCCAATTCAGTATTGCTGATGGCGTCTGATTTAAGCTCAGCTATTACTGGTCAATCTATTGCAGTCGATGGTGGTTTGACGATGCCGTAGGAATAATATACAAAGATAGCTTTTAGATAAAAAGTATTTAACTTATACCAAAGAGAAATCATGAATAATCGTAAACTTGCTGGAATCATCACTGCCGTGATAGGGCTGTGGGCGACCATTGTTTTCTTTAATGCTGGTATGGATACATCGATATTTAGCTGGCCACTAGAAGCTTATCTTGGCGTGGCATTTAGTATTGGTTGGCTAACTGGCATACCAAATTTTTTAGCGTATTTACTGGCAGCATTGCTCTTTACTTTGATTACAGTTGCCTGTTATAAGCTGGGCAGTTGGGTTTATGGATTGATATTTGGGCGTGGTTAAATAGTAGGTTTTTAGAGTTTTGAAAGATAAACCCTTGTCAAATATTGGCAAGGGGTTTTGCGATTTAAGCTTTCATTAATGGTCTGATATTTAGGCCAGATGCAAATGCTTAACTACCGCCTGTATTCCATGCTCTTCAATTGTGCCAGTGACAAAGTCCGCACGTTCTATTAGCTCGGGTTTCGCATCACCCATGGCCACTGCATAGCCGACCAAATCAAACATTTCTAAATCATTTAGCCCGTCACCAAACGCCATGCACTCGCTTGCGTCAATGCCAAAATGCTGACACACATCTAATATACCGCGCGCTTTTGAGGCATCGATGGGCAAGATATCGCCGACAATGTCATGCCAATGCACCAGTTTTAAGTCTTGCTCTGCAAAGTTTACTTCTTGCATTTTCTCATCTTGATTGTCAAAAAATACTGAACACTGATATACGGTATTAAATTGGCAATAATCAGGGTCGATGATGCTACAGCTCTTTATTTTATCGTGATATCTGTTTTGCCACTCATGTTCATCTGACCAGATAATGTGAGTGGCAGAGTCAAATTTATAGACTAAGCCATTTTGCTGACAGAGCTTAGTGATGGTGGCGGACTGCTCATTGGATAACGGGTAATCACTAATAACGCGCTGGTTATAGTCAGTTCAAAATAAAACTGTTATGGCCAGGACAAATATCATAAAATAATT
>NZ_RRYW01000081.1 GCF_014861365.1 Psychrobacter sp. FME6 | reverse complement strand
ATAGACAGTATATAGCGTTAGACCCTATGACAGCATGAATAATGTCCATTACACCCTTCTATGATATTAAAGCGTGCCTTTACTTTAAATAATAGTGATAAGGATGAGATAAACTGCATGCAGTCAAACCCAAAAAATTTACACCCATAGCGCATTATAATATTTGCACTTGTTTTATTAGGGCTGACTAGGGCGTGTTTTCCAGCGTACTATAGTCAGTGAGAAGTAATATCGCTACATCACGTACTGCAGGTACCGTTTTTTCTTGCTTGCTGTGCCTACGCAGACAGAGGCTGCAAAAAAAACTATACCCGCAGTATCGTAGCGTTTTTAAAGTATTTTAACTATATTCTTTTAGATAACCCCACCATGTTTTTTACTTTTTTGCACACACAAAAAAGCCAGCGACTTAGGCTGGCTTTTTTATTATTACTCTAGAGTTTAGCTGAGCGATTAATTATCTTGATTAAGCTCTTGGGCAAAGGCTTCATCAAAGCTCGCAAAGTCTTTGCTGTCAGTACTTGCCGTCATATCAAAGGCTGCATTCAAGTCTTTATCTTGTAGCTTCTGATCCGCTTTGTCTTTACGGGCTTTATGATAAGCAAGACCCGTACCAGCAGGAATCAAGCGACCAACGACCACGTTTTCTTTCAGACCACGTAGCTCATCGACTTTACCAGTAACCGCAGCAGCCGTTAGGACACGTGTGGTTTCTTGGAAAGAGGCAGCTGAGATAAAGCTTTCCGTTGCCAAGCTGGCTTTGGTGATACCAAGTAGTTGACGCTCGTACTTCACTGGGAATTTGTCTTCTGCTTCCAGTTTAGCGTTCAACGCTTTAATATCAGCATACTCTACCTGATCGCCCTTAAAGTGGCTTGAATCGCCGCCGTCAGTAATTTCAACTTTACGCAACATCTGACGGATAATAACCTCGATGTGTTTATCGTTGATTTTTACACCCTGCAAGCGATATACGTCTTGTACTTCGTTGACGATATAATCAGCAAGCGCGGTTTGTCCTTTTAGACGCAGGATATCGTGCGGGTTCTGTGGACCGTCCGCAATCACCTCACCGCGTGCAACTGTCTCGTTTTCAAAGACGTTGATTTGACGCCATTTCGGGATCAGCTCTTCATGAACCTCACCGTCTTCATTAGTGATGATGAAGCGGTTTTTGCCTTTGGTCTCTTTACCAAAGCTCACCACACCTGTCATTTCTGCCATGATGGCATGATCTTTCGGACGACGTGCCTCGAACAAATCAGCAACACGTGGTAGACCACCGGTAATATCTTTGGTACCTGAAGACGCTTGTGGTACACGGCCTAGAATCGAACCTGCGGCGACTTTTTCACCATCGCTAACACGAATAATGGTTTCAGCGGGCAAGAAGTAAACCACTTCCTTACCTTCATCTGTATTCAAGACAATCGCAGGACGTAAATCCTTCGCTGAGCTTGAACGGTCACGCGTGGCTAGAATCTCAAACGAGCTCATACCAGTTGCATCATCGACTTTAACCGTCGCTGTCGAACCATCAACGATATCACTAAAGCGTGCTGTACCAGCAAATTCTGTGATAATAGGATGCGTGTGCGGATCCCATTTAGCGATGGTTTGACCGCCTTCGACCTGCTCTTCGTTTTTCACTAGAACGCTAGAACCGTAAGGAACTTTATAGCGCTCACGCTCACGACCCAGCTCATCGGTCAACGCTAGCTCAGCTGAACGCGATACGATAACCAAATGGCCATCGACATGCTCAACTGTTTTCATGTTTTCAAAGTGTACTTGACCAGCATTACGTGCCGAAATACTGTTGTCCACAGACGCTGAGCTTGCAGCCCCGCCGACGTGGAAAGTACGCATCGTCAACTGAGTACCAGGCTCACCGATAGACTGCGCAGCCATGACACCAACTGACTCACCGATGTTCACTTTATGACCACGAGCAAGGTCACGACCATAACACTGCGAACAAACGCCATGCTCAACATCACAAGTAATGACTGAACGTACCCAGATGTCATCAATCGCGTTGTTATCAAGGATGTTAACCCAATGCTCATCGATCAAAGTACCGGCTGGAATCAAGATTTTATCTGCATCATCATTATAAGCGACATCACGCGCCGTGACACGACCAAGCACTAGCTCTCCCAGCTTCTCGATGATTTCACCACCTTGAATGTGTGGTTTCATGAGCAAGCCTTGCTCGGTACCACAGTCATCACTGGTAATAACCAAATCTTGCGCCACGTCAACCAAACGACGAGTCAAGTAACCCGAGTTAGCGGTTTTCAGTGCCGTATCTGCTAGACCTTTACGCGCACCGTGAGTTGAGATGAAGTACTGAAGTACGGTCAAACCTTCACGGAAGTTGGCTTTAATCGGTGTTTCAATGATTGAGCCATCCGGTTTTGCCATCAAGCCACGCATACCTGCTAACTGACGAATCTGTGCGGCACTACCACGAGCACCAGAATCTGACATGATATAGATAGAGTTAAAGGATTTTTGTTCTTCCTCCTCCCCTTTTGCGTTAATCATTTTATCAGTGGCTAAGTTGTCCATCATCGCTTTCGCGACTTTATCATTGGTACGTGACCAGATATCGACAACTTTGTTATAACGCTCACCAGCTGTGACGAAGCCTTGCTCAAATTGATCTTCAATCTCGCGAACTTCTGACTCTGCTGTCTCAATGATTTGCACTTTGCTCGGTGGAATGACCATGTCATCGATACCAATAGACACACCTGATAGAGTGGCCTGAGCAAAACCAAGATACATCAATTGGTCAGCAAACATAACACTGTCTTTAACGCCTACTTTACGATAGCAAGAGTTAATCAAACGTGAGATGTTTTTCTTGGTCATTTCTTGGTTACATTCATCAAACGACATACCTTTAGGCATGACGTTCCAAATAAGTAAACGACCAGCAACCGTTTCTTTTAAGCTAATTTCTTTGGTTTCGTTACCATCTTCGTCAATATGTGTCTCGGTCACACGTACTTTAATTTTAGCGTTTACATGCAAATCGTTTGAACCAATCGCACGTAAGGCTTCATTGACGGTGGCGAATATCATGCCCTCACCTTTGGCATTGATTGACGAGCGGCTGATATAGTACAAGCCCAATACCACATCCTGTGACGGTACGATAATTGGATCGCCGTTGGCAGGTGACAAGATATTGTTGGTCGACATCATCAGCGCACGTGATTCCAGCTGGGCCTCTAACGTTAATGGCACGTGAACGGCCATTTGGTCACCATCAAAGTCAGCGTTGAACGCGGTACAAACCAGAGGGTGAAGCTGGATAGCTTTACCTTCAATCAATACTGGCTCAAATGCTTGTAGACCCAAACGGTGAAGTGTTGGTGCACGGTTAAGTAATACTGGATGCTCACGGATAACCATGGCCAGCATGTCCCAAACTTGTGGCTCTTCACGCTCTACCATCTTTTTGGCAGCTTTAATCGTCGTTGCCAAACCATGAGATAATAGTTTGTTATAAGTAAATGGCTTGAATAGCTCGAGTGCCATTTTCTTCGGTAAACCGCACTGATGCAGACGTAGCGTTGGACCAACAACGATGACCGAACGACCAGAATAGTCAACACGCTTACCAAGTAAGTTTTGACGGAAACGACCTTGCTTACCTTTGATCATATCAGCCAAAGATTTCAATGGACGCTTATTACTACCCGTAATCGCACGACCGCGACGACCGTTATCTAATAACGCATCAACTGATTCTTGCAACATACGTTTTTCGTTACGTACGATGATATCAGGGGCGCTTAGCTCTAATAGACGCTTTAGACGGTTGTTACGGTTGATCACGCGGCGATATAAATCGTTAAGATCTGAAGTCGCAAAACGACCACCTTCTAGCGGTACTAGCGGGCGCAAATCTGGTGGTAGTACTGGTAAAATATTCATTACCATCCACTCAGGCTTGTTATTAGAATCACGGAATGCTTCTAATAATTTTAGACGCTTAGACATCTTTTTAAGCTTAGTCTCAGAACCCGTCTGTGGAATCGCTTCACGCAGCTCATCGATTTCAAGGTCTAAGTCGATATCTTTTAACAAATCCTGAACCGCTTCAGCACCCATTTTGGCGGTGAATTCATCGCCAAACTCTTCAAGCGCTTTGTAATAGTCTTCGTCATCAAGCAGCTGATATCTCTCAAGACTGGTCAAACCAGGCTCAGTCACGATATAGCTTTCAAAATATAGCACACGCTCAATATCACGAAGCGTCATGTCTAGCAATAGACCAATGCGGCTTGGCAGTGATTTTAAGAACCAAATATGCGCTACAGGACTGGCTAGGTCGATATGACCCATACGATCACGACGGACTTTAGCAGTAGTGACTTCAACGCCACATTTTTCACAGATAACGCCCTGGAATTTACGGCGTTTGTATTTACCACACAGACATTCAAAATCTTTTACAGGTCCAAAGATTTTGGCACAAAATAGTCCATCACGTTCAGGTTTGAACGTACGATAGTTAATGGTTTCAGGCTTTTTTACTTCGCCATGTGACCACGATTTAATCACGTCAGGTGCGGCTAACGTGATTTGAATGCTATCAAACTCTTGATTACCGTTGCCGGTAGGGCTTTGCATGATATCGAGTAAATCTTTCAAGTTGCTTCTCCGTTATCTTTATAATCATCTGATAGCGTGTGATTGACGCATATAAGATGAATGAAGGCAATGAATAGGGTTGAGACAAATTACCAAAAACAGCAGCAATAAGCGTGCTGCTTTTGGTCAATAACTAAGGTTGTAATCAATTATGCTGCGTTGCTTAATTATTAATTACATTAGTGGCTTTGTTTTAACTCAATATTAATACCCAGTGATTTGATTTCTTTGGTCAGTACGTTAAACGATTCAGGCATACCTGGATCCATATACTGCTCACCATCGACGATGTTTTTGTACATACGGGTACGGCCTTCAACGTCATCCGACTTCACCGTCAGCATTTCTTGTAGCGTATAAGTCGCGCCATAAGCTTCTAGTGCCCACACTTCCATCTCACCGAAACGCTGACCACCAAATTGCGCTTTACCACCGAGCGGCTGCTGCGTGACTAGTGAGTAAGAGCCAGTCGAGCGCGCATGCATTTTGTCATCAACCAAGTGGTTGAGTTTGAGCATATACATGTAGCCAACCGTCACTTTACGGTCAAATTTCTGACCGGTACGGCCGTCATACAATGTCTGCTGACCATCACGATCCATACCTGCAAGCTCTAGCAAGTCTTTGACCTGATGCTCATGTGCGCCATCAAATACCGCCGTGCCCATGGGAACACCGCCGCGTAAGTTAGCCGATAGTGCCATGATGTCATCATCGCTTAAGCTATCAAGATCAACTTGTTCGCCGCCAACTTTGTTATAGATTTTATCTAAGAACTCACGTAACTCTTTGATGGCGGCTTGCGCTTTTAGCATGCCGTCAATCTTTTCACCCAAGCCTTTCGCCGCCATCCCTAAATGCGTCTCTAGAACCTGACCGATGTTCATACGCGATGGTACACCAAGCGGATTCAGTACGATGTCGACGGTATTGCCGTGTTCATCATAAGGCATATCTTCAACTGGCATGATGCGCGATACCACACCTTTGTTACCATGACGACCCGCCATTTTATCACCAGGCTGAATACGACGCTTAACCGCTAGATAGACCTTAACGATTTTTTGTACGCCATGTTGTAAGTCATCACCAGCCGTTAATTTGCGTTTTTTCTCAGCAAATTTCACATCGATGTCTTTTTGCTTATCAACTAAATAATCAGCGATTTGCGTTAGACGCTCAGAGATTTCTTCTTCAACTGGCTGGATATCAAGCAAAGTCTCAAGGCTCATATCTTTCATATCAGCCAATGCCATCACCGTACCAGCTTTTAGACCAGAACCGCCGCTGACTTTTTGGCCATCTAAAAGATTACCAATACGTCCACGAGCTGCTTCTTCAAAGATACGTAGCTCTTCTTTTAAATCTTTACGATAGCTATCGAGCTGTAATTTTTCGATGGCACGGGCGCGCGCATCTTTTTCAACACCGTCACGGGTAAAGACTTGTACGTCGATAACCGTACCTTTGCTTGATATTGGTACACGTAGCGACGTGTCTTTAACATCAGCAGCTTTTTCGCCAAAGATAGCCCGTAGTAGTTTCTCTTCTGGTGTTAGTTGGGTCTCACCTTTTGGTGTGACTTTACCGACTAAGATATCACCAGCATCCACTTCAGCACCAATATAAACGATACCTGCTTCATCAAGGCTAGAAAGTGCGGCTTCACCAACGTTTGGAATATCGCCAGTGATTTCTTCAGTACCTAACTTGGTATCACGCGCCACACAAGTCAATTCTTGAATATGAATGGTAGTGAAACGATCTTCTTTCACCACTTTCTCAGATAACAAGATCGAATCTTCGAAGTTATAACCATTCCAAGGCATAAAGGCGATGCGAATGTTTTGACCCAATGCTAGCTCACCAAGATCCGTTGATGGACCATCGGCTAAGATATCACCAAAGGCAATCTCATCGCCTTGGTTAACGATGATGCGTTGGTTAATACAAGTGTTTTGGTTTGAGCGTGTGTATTTGATCAAGTTATAAATATCGATACCCGCTTCACCAGCGACCATTTCATCTTCATTAACACGAACGACAATGCGTGATGCATCAACGTCTTCAATCACACCGCCACGCTTAGCAACCACACAAACACCAGAGTCACGCGCAACGTGACGCTCCATGCCTGTACCAACTAACGGCTTATCAGCACGTAGCGTTGGAACCGCTTGACGTTGCATGTTTGAGCCCATCAAGGCACGGTTAGCATCATCATGCTCTAGGAACGGAATTAGACCTGCTGCTACCGATACCACCTGACTTGGCGACACATCCATATGCGTCACTTTTTCTGGTGGCATACGCACGAATTCACCATAGCTACGCACACTGACCATCTCATCAGACAGCGCACCATCTTCAGTCATTGGCGAGTCGGCTTGTGCAATCACAGTGCCCACTTCTTCAATCGCTGATAGATACTCAATGATATCCGTAACTTTACCGTCAACCACACGGCGATACGGCGTTTCTAAGAAGCCAAAGCTGTTGGTCTTAGCAAAAGTCGCTAGTGAGTTAATAAGGCCAATGTTTGGACCTTCAGGAGTCTCAATCGGACATACACGACCATAATGGGTATCATGTACGTCACGTACTTCAAAGCCTGCACGCTCACGGGTCAGACCACCAGGTCCTAGTGCTGATACACGGCGTTTATGCGTCACTTCTGACAATGGATTGTTTTGATCCATAAACTGTGACAACTGGCTTGAACCAAAGAATTCTTTAACCGCAGCCGCTACAGGCTTGGAGTTAATCAAGTCTTGTGGTGACAAGTTATCAGATTCAGCTGAGCTTAAACGCTCTTTAACGGCACGCTCAACACGCACTAGGCCAACACGGAATTGGTTTTCTGCCATCTCGCCTACTGAGCGAATACGGCGGTTACCTAAATGGTCAATATCATCGACTTCGCCGCGACCATTACGGATTTCAACCAGCTCTTTAAGCACATTAACGATATCGTCATTGGTCAATACACTACGTTCGCGCTGAATATCAGGGTTATCAGTGTTGTCAAATTCAAGACCTAAACGGCGGTTGAATTTCATACGACCGACATTCGATAAGTCATAACGATCAGCGTTAAAGAACATGCTTTCAAATAGTTTTTCAGCAGTTTCAACCGTTGGTGGCTCACCTGGACGCATAACTTTATAAATCTCAATCAATGCTTCTTCACGGCTTGAAGTGCTATCAGCGCGTAGCGTATCGGCAATATAACTGCCTTGATCGATATCGTTAGTGAATAGAATACTGAATTCTTTGATAGATTCACTGGCTTCAAACGCACTTAATTTAACCAATAGTTCATGGTCAATTAGGGTGTTGGCTTTAGCGATTACTTCATCGTTAACCACGATATCTTCAGCTAAAATACGCTCATATAGATATTCGTCAGGTATAGCAATCTTGGTCATACCCGCTTCTTCAAGCTGACGGATACGGCGCGCATTAATACGTTTGCCCTGCTCTACGATGACGTCACCTTTTGGTGATACGATATCAAACTGAGCCATCTCACCACGCAGGCGATCGGCAACCAAATCAATCTCGAACTGCTCTTCACCTTTATAAACGGCTACTTTGTCAAAGAACAAATCTAAGATTTCAGAAGTGGTTAAACCTAAAGCACGTAAAATAATAGACGCCAGTAGTTTACGACGACGGTCAATACGAGCAAAAACCAAATCTTTGGCATCAAACTCAAAGTCTAACCATGAGCCACGGTAAGGAATGATACGGGCGTTATAAAGCACCTTACCACTCGAATGCGACTTACCTTTATCATGGTCAAAGAACACACCAGGTGAACGATGTAGCTGAGAAACGATAACACGCTCAGTACCATTGATAATAAAAGTACCGTTTGCCGTCATCAATGGCATCTCACCCATATAGACGCTTTGCTCACGGATGTCTTTAATCGCCGCTTTGCTGTCTTTATCTTTGCTGTCTTTGTCTTTGATGATCAGACGAATTTTGACACGCATAGGCGCAGCAAACGTTGAGCCACGTAAGATACACTCACGCTCATCAAATTCAGGCGTTCCTAAATAATATTCAACGAATTGCAGCTCTGCGTTACCAGAGTGACTCTCAATTGGGAAAATAGAGGAATACGCAGCTTGCAAACCAGTATTCTCACGAGCTTTTGGCTTTTTGTGCTCTTGCAAAAATTGCTCATAAGAATCTACTTGGATAGACAGTAAATAGGGAATGTCCATCACAGTGGGCAATTCAGCAAAACTTTTGCGAATACGCTTTTTTTCAGTATAAGAATATGCCATCGAGAGTCCTTACAGTAAACGTGGAAACAAATTAAAAGCGTGGCTGGCGTGCATAAATACTATACAAACCTAGCAACGTAAACGATAATATAAAATAAGTGTTGGTGTTCAACTCATATCTTTGTGTCAATTACTACTTCATTAATCAGTGCTTACTTAGCGCACTTCATTCGATCTTGTCATCGTCATCTAAGTCAATCTATATGACCATCCAAACCAAGAAATTCAATATCATACTGTTTGTAAAATGTCACCCTGAGGGCTTATTTTACTAATATTGTCGCACAGAGATAGTTTTTGTTAATATTTCATCTAAACCACTCACTAAGCGAGCTGCTATCAAAACCAATATCGTCGCTGATATCTACTGTCTACAAGCTTATAAACCGACAGTAAAACCATGCTAGATAACTTATTGAACCGTTTTCAGATTGAACCGTTTTCAGAATAATAATAACTGGGATAACTATAAATTTCAGAATCAGTAACATTCAGAATCAGTATAAACTATAGTGTTAATAGGAAAGTATGCAGACACAAAAAAATGCCAAACATCTATGGACGTTTAGCTTATATTAACTGATTTCAAAAACTAGCATGTGTGCTTGCATGTATATCGTCTGTCCTTTTGATGGGTATCCACCGCTTATGATACGACTATTGGCAGACACAAAAGGTCAAGCTACGAATTATAGTAAAAAAAAGCTGGCAATGCAAGGCATTACCAGCTTTTTTTGTACAGCGTTAAACTTATTTTAGTTCAACAGTTGCACCAACTTCTTCAAGTTTCTTTTTCAACTCTTCAGCTTCAGCTTTAGTTGCGCCTTCTTTGATTGGAGCTGGAGCGCTTTCAACCAAATCTTTCGCTTCTTTTAGGCCAAGACCAGTCGCTTCACGAACGGCTTTAATTACGCCAACTTTCTTCTCGCCAAAGCTGGCAAGAACAACGTCAAATTCGTCTTTTTCTTCAGCAGCAGGACCTTCAGCAGCAGCAGCAGGTGCAGCAGCAGCTACAGCAGCAGTTACGCCGAACTTTTCTTCCATGTCGCTGATTAATTCAACGATATCCATTACTGACATTTCAGCGATTGCGTTTAACACATCATCTTTAGATAGTGCCATGAGAACTCTCCGTTATCTGATAAAAATTAATTGATTTTAATATCGCTTTGATTGCTTGCCAAATTTTCAAATAGTGTTGACAATAAAGTGCAATCAGCGATGTCAAAGTTACGTTAAAACAAGCAATTAAGCAGCTTCTTTTGCGTCTTTGATTGCTGCAACAGTGCGAACGAACTTGCCAGGAACTGCGTTCATAGTCTGGACAAGCTTGGTCACTGGTGCGTTCATAGTAGCCATCAAGATAGAGATTGCTTCGTCGCGAGTTGGTAGCTTCGATACGCGCTCTAGCTCTTCTGGACCATAAACCACACCACCAACTGATACCAATTTGGTCTCTAAAGCCTTGGTTTCTTTGCTGAAGTCGAAAACGACTCTAGCAGCAGAACCCAAGTCTTCCATAGAGAAAGCCAAAAGTAGTGGACCAGTCATACGGTCTGACATGCTCTCAAACTTAGTGCCTTCAAAAGCGCGTTTTGCTAGGGTATTTTTTACCACTTTCAAAACAACGCCTTTCTCACGGGCTTGTTCGCGCAGCTTAGTAAGCTTTGCAACACCAATACCATGATATTCGGCAGCTACTGCTGAGTAAGCATTAGCAGCAACTTCAGACACTTCAGCCACAACTTGTTGTTTTTGCTCTAGCGTTAATGCCATAAGTTGACTCCTTTAATCTTATCAATCAGCTGAGTATTTAATCACTTAAAACCTAAGTTTTCAATAATCAAACCACTCGCTTGGACTGACTTGATACGACACGTTATATGTAAACTTAATGAAGATAAAGTCTACGAATAACGACTGATTACGGCACCGTTATCAGAATGACATCAAGTGATAGGTTGCCCTATCGGCTCTTATCAACAACTGGGTGGGTCACCGTCTGCGTAGGACAACTAAGATTTTCATCTGTCGCCGATTAACAAAAGCAGCTTATTGTTATTAATAATAACTCAAAAGAGCCATTTCTAATCCTTCTAAACTGCTCTCTACCTACGGTCTTAGACAGCATAGCGTTTGCTACGCTGACCTAATTTTTAAAATAGTTTGTGCTTTTATTCAAAATCGTTAAATATTAAGCACGTATATAATTATTTAGCCATACGATATGGTACTGGATCAATGATCAGACCTGGACCCATCGTACTAGACAAGGTAATTTTCTTAATAAAAGTACCTTTAGAAGTAGCAGGTTTAGCACGCTTAAGGTCAGCAATTAGCGCTTGCGCATTTTGCATGACTTGTTCAGCGGTAAAGCCAACTTGACCGATAGTCGTGTGGATAATACCCGCTTTGTCAACACGATACTGTGCTTGACCAGCTTTAGCGTTAGTGACCGCTTCAGCAACGTTAGGCGTAACCGTACCGACTTTAGGGTTAGGCATTAGACCACGTGGGCCTAGGATTGTACCTAATTGACCAACAACACGCATTGCATCAGGAGCAGCAATAACGATGTCAAAGTCCATGTTACCAGCTTTGATTTCTTCTGCTAGGTCTTCAAAACCAACGATGTCAGCACCGGCTTCTTTAGCGGCTTCAGCAGCAGCGCCTTGAGCAAATACAGCAACGCGTTTGGTTTTACCAGTACCCGCAGGTAGGTTGGTAGCGCCACGTACGACTTGATCAGATTTACGTGGGTCAACGCCCAAGTTTACTGCGATATCAATAGACTCTTTGAATTTTAGCGCTGGCAAATCATTTAAGATTTGTACCGCTTCTTCAATGGTGTATTGCTTTTCGTGTACGATACGGCTTTGAATTTCTTTTTGACGTTTGGTTAGCTTAGACATTATACACCCTCCACGGTAATACCCATCGAACGGGCGGTGCCAGCAACAGTACGGACTGCAGCGTCAAGATCAGCAGCAGTTAGATCAGCGTCTTTAGTTTTGACGATTTCTTCTAATTGCTCACGTGTTACTTTACCGACTTTAGCCGTGTTTGGCGCACCAGAACCTTTAGTAATCCCAGCAGCTTTACGTAATAAGTACGCAGCTGGTGGTGATTTCATGATGAAGGTAAAAGACTTATCGCTGTATACAGTGATCTCAGTTGGAATCGGTAGACCCGGCTCTTGACTTGAGGTCGCAGCGTTAAACTCTTTACAGAACGCCATGATGTTCACGCCTTTTTGACCCAATGCTGGACCAATCGGTGGTGAAGGATTTGCTTTGCCTGCAGGCACTTGTAGTTTGATGTAACCATCAATCTTCTTAGCCATGATTTTCTCCTAAATGGGTAATAGCGCCAAATCAATGTGATATATAAATACCTGGTTGATTAACAGCTCCCCGGTTGATGAATACTGTGTCAATTAGTACCGTGTTAATTAATACCGCTATTTAGTCTAGTTTTTCAACTTTACTAAACTCAAGCTCGACCTGAGTCGGTCGATTAAATACGTTTACGGTTAAATGTAGCTTAGACTTCTCATAATCCACTTTTTCAACCAACCCTTTAAAGTCAGTGAATGGACCATCGATAACCAACAACTCTTCGCCGGGCTCAAATAAAGTCTTAGGACGTGGGTCGGTTTCAGTTTGATTGAGACGGTTCAAGATACGATCAGCTTCTACTTGGGTAATCGGTGCTGGCGTTTCTGGTGTCCCGCCAACAAAGCCCATAATACGTGGGCAATCTTTGACGATGTGCCAAGTGTTGTCGTTCATTTCCATCTGAATCAATACATAGCCTGGAAAGAACTTACGCTCACTTTTACGTTTTTTGCCGTCTTTCATTTCGACGACTTCTTCAGTAGGAACCAATACATCACCGAACGACTCAGCGAAGTCACTACGATTAATACGATCAGTTAATGAACGTTGTACTTGCTTTTCATATCCTGAAAACGCTTGGACAATATACCAACGCATATCACGCTCCTGATCATTAAAGTTAAGTCGTTGAAGTTAATTCGTTATAAGTAATTTTGGGTTAATACTCGCTAATACGCGACATTAACCAATAAAAATACCCACGAACCAATTAAAAAAGTTATCTAATAGCCAAACGATAAAACCAACAATCGCAATCATGACTATCGTTTGCCATGTGTATTGAAAGGTCTCGTCTTTGCCAGGCCATGTCACACGGCGTAATTCGACAGCAGCATCTTTTAATAGGGTTTTAAAGGCACTACCCTGATGCGTCATTGCCAAACAGACCAATGCAAACACAAAAAGTGCAACGATAATCGCAATACGTACCCATAAATCATTGGCAGGTTGCCAATAGCCGGGTAGATATTGATTGACTAACGTTGCACCGATTAAAACTGCTGCGGCTAATAGCCACAAAATCACATCTTTGATAGAGCCAGTCTTGGCAATTTCAACGGCAGATGTATTTGTCGCTGATACGTGCTTATCTTTAGACAGCATTCCACCAGCACCCGCCTTGGCATCAGATAACTTATTCTCGAGGTTATCTTGATTATTGCTCATAAAGAACTCGCTTCGGAGATGATGGAGGTACAACAAAGATATAATAAGAAGATGGCAGGCGATGTAGGACTCGAACCTACAACCCTCGGTTTTGGAGACCGATGCTCTACCAATTGAGCCAATCGCCTATGGGTGTTAAGGCTGATAATTATACAAGGTTTTAATGAGAATGCAAGTTTTAAGGCAATATTTAATTAGGTTAATTCAATTAATGATATTTTTAATGATAAACGCCCAAAACAACCGATATAAAATTGCTATGCTTGTTAAACCATATCAATACTATTTTGATAAACATATTTTTATAAAAGCTATTTTTCATCGCTGTATAGCTTAACAAAAAAAGCCACCCTCTCTCGAGAATGGCTTTTTAGCTAACTATTTAACGTCTAA
>NZ_RRYW01000080.1 GCF_014861365.1 Psychrobacter sp. FME6 | reverse complement strand
GTAGCAATTGGGTTTGATAATTAGTTTATAACACTTTTAGGTGGGATTGACTATATCAAAGCTATATTGGCCGTTCATACAAATGATGGCATCCAAAACGTCCGTCTCTAAAAGTGCGGTAATATCTGGCGGTAATATTGGCTTTGAGCGTCCGGTCGAAATCACCAGTTTAATATCCGTCTTCGCCAGTGCTTCAAGCGTTGCTTTATTTTGTGGTGCAATTTCACCGTTACGGCTTAAGGTGTCGTCGATATCAAAAAAAATGATTTTTGGGGTGGATATTAGGGTTTTTTGGGTCGGGGTTGGCATGGATATCCTTTTTTATTATTTGGTCAGTTATTAAGGCAACGCATTTAATAGTGATCAGTTCTTTGAAGATAAGAGCTTTCTTAATAACTTGTAAGCGAAGATTGTGTAACGGCAAAGCAAAGTGTCACATGAAAGAAAATAACTTATATCGTCAATTAAATATACAATACTGTTTTTATAGACTAAATATATAAAGGTAATAACGTATGTTAAGATACTCTAGCATGGGTTCAATACGACATGAGGAATATGGCGATCAAATTAATCACTCACTCACCTAAGGCTTATAGTCATTATAGAGGGCAATTGTCACTCTCAGGAGAGCTGCTTGCCAAAAAAACTAAGATTCCATTAGAAAAGATAGAAAAAGCTCAAAATCTAGGAACTGATACTGTATTCACATTTAATCAGCTTAAAAAAATTGCAGATGTTCTTTTAGTGCCTGAATTCTTCTTGTTATCTGATAACTTACAAACAGCTGATATACCTGAGTTAATTGATCATCGTAATCAAAGTGATATCAATGATGAAGAAAGCAAGTATCAGCTTAATAAAGTTGTTAGAGAGGTTACCAAAATTCGTGAGGATTTGGCATACACTTATGAGAGTATGAACATTGAACCTACTCCTTTCAAGCTAAAGCTTAAAGGTGATAACGAACAATATGATGCTTCAGCTATCAGGGACTTCTTAGAGGTTTCCACATCTAAATTTAAAATTGATGGTAATGATGATTATTATAAGTCATGGCGAACTCTCATAGAAAGAAAAGACATTCTTGTACTCGAGATTTCACGTCAAAAAATTGGCTCGGAAGGTATGGCATTATTTTACCCACTGCTACCTATAATTGCTATTCTTTCGTCAGGTCAAAGTAATTCAAGGAAACTTTTCACAATGCTTCATGAGCTAGTTCATTTAGGATTACGTGAGAGTTCATTAGATGGTGAGCTACTAAAAAGTAAGCAAATAATTGAACAATACTGTAATCGTGTTGCAGGTTACGTATTAGTTCCAGAAACTGAAATAGTAAAGTATTACGATAGCGGAGCTTCATTAGAAGATAATATTGTTTCCATTAGAACAGCCTTGAAGGTGAGCAAACAGTCCATAGCAATACAACTCAAGTTGACTGGTAGAATTACTCAGAAAGATTTAAATATTTATTTAGATGAGTTATCTGATAGAAACAGTGGTGGATTTGGTAAAAGTGGTAGACAGTATACTGCTGTTAATAAGTTTGGTAAGGTTTATTTGCAACAAGTTATCTCTGCAGTATGGGATAGTAGCTTACCTGTGAATACAGCAATGAAAATGTTGAATCTTAATAGTGTTGAACAGTTATCATATCTTGAGCAGAAGGTGTTTGGATGATTAAGTATTGTATTGATACTAATGCTATTTTGGATTTATGCTATCGTTACTATCCTTCCTCTATTTTTAGTAATATTTGGGATATGCTAGAGGGCTGTGTATTGTCTAGGCAGATTAAAATTATAATATCTCAGCATATTCATGAAGAGGTATATGACCGCGCATCCCTTATGAGTTACGATAAAACCATACTTGATAACTTTCTAAGAAAATTTCAAGTTGATATTATTAATAAAAAAGAATATGAAGTAGAGCTTGCTCAATTACAAGCTGAGCTTTTAAATATAACACCACTTAAATCAAGTATATCCAAAAATACTGATGACTTATCAAATATTTGTGTTGCCAAAAAAGAGTTAGCTACCATTATCACAGCAGAGCAAAGCAGCTCGCTAAATATTACTGATAAAGGGTATAGCAGGCTGAAGATTCCTGATACCTGCAGACACTATAACCTTGGCTGTCAAAACTGGATACCTCTTTTCGAATACATTGGTGTATAACATTATAAGTTTAAGCTCTTAATTAAAGATGAGATGTATCAAAAAGCTAGGCTTTTAGCCTAGCTTTTGAAGTAATAAAAAATACTACTCACCCAACCTCAACCCCAGTAACATTCTGAAAGCCCCTTGGCAACTGACTGCCACGGCTACCGCGCTTAGCAGTATAGTTAGCTAAATCCATCGGCTTTAAGGTCACATGACGTTTACCAGCGGTAATTATTAAGCTGTCTTGTTTGCTAAGTGGTGTGATAGTGAGCACTTCTTCATCACCTTTTAGGTTAATCATTTTATTACCTTTACCGCGAGCCTGTTCAGGTAAGTCATCAAGCGCAAATATCAATAAATATCCAGCATTGGTCACGACTGCGATATGGTTAGGTATTGAAGATGTATTGCTCCTTTCACTTTCGGCATTATCATTATTAGTGCTACCAGTCATATTTGCTGGCGCGTCAATACGAGCAACAGGAAGCAAGCGACTATCAGCAGCTAGGTTAATAATTTTTTTACCCGCTTTTTGATTGCTATCTAGATTACCAATGGTATTGATAAAGCCATAACCTTGCGAGCTGGCGAGAATGATGCGCTGATTATCAGCACCGGTTAATAGCTGCTCAAAGCTGGCACCTGCTGGCGGTTTGAGTACGCTGGTGAGCGGATCGCCTTGTCCACGTGCTGAGGCGAGGTTATGCGCATCGATACTATAACTGCGCCCTGTGCTATCGAGGACGTAGATTCTCTCGTTGGATTTACCGCGGACGTGTGCTTGATAACTATCACCCGAGCGATAGCTCATACCAGCGGCATCGACATCGTGACCTTTTGCGGCGCGAATCCAGCCCGCTTTTGATAATACGGCAGTAATCGGCTCGCTTGGTACGAGGTCAGATTCTTTAAGCGCTTGCGCTTCGGCGCGTTCTGCCAATTGTGCTACACGCTCGTTGCCGTGTTCTTTCATATCGGCGGTGAGCTCATCAATCATTAGATTAGTCAGACTGTCTGGATTATCCAAGTATTCTTGGATGATGGCGCGCTCTGCTGCCAGCTCGTCTTGCTCGCGGCGCAGCTCAATCTCCTCTAATTTTGCCAGCTGACGCAGACGAATATCCAAGATGGCATTGGCTTGAATATCCGTTAAGTCATAGTCTTGCATTAACGATAATTTTGGATCGTCTTCTTCACGAATAATGCGAATGACTTCATCAATATTGAGATAGGCAATCAGTAAGCCGGCAAGGATATGCAAACGCTTATCGATTTTATCGAGGCGGTACTGCAAACGGCGGGTGACCACCGAGCGACGGCAAACGAGCCACTCTTCTAATATCTCTTTTAGATTTTTGACCTGCGGTTTACCGTTTAAGCCAATCATATTCATATTGACGCGGTAATTGCTTTCTAAGTCAGTACTGGCAAACAGATGGCTCATGACGCGATCGACATCGACCCGCGTTGAACGCAATTCAAGCACGATACGGCAAGCATTTTCGTGGTCTGATTCGTCATGAATATCGGTAATCCAAGGCAGTTTTTTATCGGTCATTAGCTTGGCGATTTGCTCTTGGATTTTATTACCCGAGACTTGATAAGGGAGCGCGTCGATGATGACGAGATTTTTCTCTTTAGGGTCAATATGAAACGTTGCGCGCATTTTATAACTGCCGCGGCCGCTTTCATACATCGCTTGTAAGTCTTTTTTACTGGTAATGATCTCAGCAGGCGTCGGCAAATCAGGTGCTGGTATCGATTGGGTTAATTGCTTCACCGATAGCTCAGGATTTTTTAGCAAGCGAATGGCCGCGCGTACCACTTCATTGAGGTTATGCGGCGGAATATCGGTTGCCATACCGACGGCGATACCCGTCGTGCCATTTAATAATATATTGGGCAGGCGTGCGGGTAGAGTAGTTGGCTCTTGCATGGTGCCATCGAAGTTATCTTGCCAATCAACGGTGCCTTGTCCGAGTTCTGCGAGCAAAGTATTGGCATAAGCAGACATTTTGGCTTCGGTATAACGCATCGCCGCAAATGATTTGGGATCATCTGGGCTGCCCCAGTTACCTTGTCCGGTAATCAGCGGATAGCGATAACTAAATGGTTGCGCCATTAATACCATCGCTTCATAACAGGCGCTATCGCCATGCGGATGGTATTTACCCAAGACATCACCGACGGTACGTGCCGATTTTTTGGCTTTGGCAGTCGACTTTAATCCCAGCTCACTCATGGCATAGACAATACGGCGCTGGACGGGCTTGAGACCATCAGCGATATTTGGCAGCGCCCGATCCATGATGACGTACATCGCATAGTTAAGATAGGCTTGCTCAGTGAATTCCGCTACTGAGCGAGTATCCATCGGTTCGTTAGGAATGATGGTGGCAGTTGTATGATCAATAACATCGGACATAGAGTAGGTTTCGCTTTTGATTCTTAATAGAGGTTTTTTTACTGCACTTGTTCTGATGAACTAATATAGTTAAATAGGGTGGAAATAAGATAGTGCTATCGTAAAGGATATTAGCAAAATTAAAAAGGTATAAGTCAGAATAGACGACAATGCGTGACGTCTAGGCATGACGCATTTATGGTGTTTTAATGGTTAGCTTTTACAGATTAAGTTGAGTATCGTTAAGCGAAATAGTTTTTATTATTTCTCTTATACTTTAGGGTATTAAAAGACAAGTTTTTGACACTTATAACAAAATAATAAGAATGCTATGCACCGTATTTTTGGCCTGTAACTTTAGCCTGTAACTATAAAAGCGATAGGTGCTTATAAAATTAAAAAAATACTGAAAAATAGTCAATTGTTCAGTAATAAATCACCAGTCATTTGGTCTATAATAGCAGTTAAATAACTGATAATAATGATAATATCGACCGTCAAGCCAGTTTACGAACTCAAGTAGCAATCTTTTATATTGAGTAGTCTGTATAAAGTGTGTATGTTAATGAACAAAGGGCTATTTACCGCTATCTCGTTGACTCATCACCATATGACTACCTCGCAGCCTCGCTTGTCATTATCATGATAAGCCTAACTTTTGAGTATTCGTATGTTTATCACTCTGTGATTCGTATGGGTGACGCTAGCGCACCATTACTAGGAGAGAAAAGATTATGGAAAATCAAGATAACCTCATTCGTCGTAACGACAAAGTATGGGTTGATACGTACGAGAAGCTTGGTATTCAGTACGATATTGATATGCCAGCTGCCAATACTTCTTTGATCGATATACTTGAGCAAAATTTTATCAAACATGCGGGCAAAACGGCTTTTGTGTGCATGGATGTCAAACTCTCTTATGAAGAACTAGACCGTTATAGTAAACAAGTCGCTGCCTACCTACAGTCGCTTGGACTGGTCAAAGGCGACAAAGTGGCAGTTATGATGCCGAATATTTTGCAGCTGCCTGTTGCTGTATTGGGTGTGTTACGTGCAGGCATGACACTGGTCAATGTCAACCCACTTTATACCTCAAAAGAGCTTGAGCATCAGCTCACAGACTCTGATGCCAAAGTACTTATTTTGCTTGAAAACTTTGCCAAAACTTATGAAGACATTGGCAAAGATTTGGTCGAACATGTCGTGGTGACCTCGATGGGTGATTTAATGAGCCCATTGAAAGGCTTTATCGTTAATGCTGTCGTCCGCCATGTCAAAAAAATGGTACCTGATTATCATATTAAGGACAGCGTGAAGTTTAAAAAAGCGCTTAATCGTTTTTCTGCTAAAAACTATAAGCGCCCTACTAACATCGGGCTTGATGATGTGGCTGTCCTACAGTATACCGGTGGTACCACGGGTGTCGCGAAAGGCGCGATGCTCACACATGGCAACTTAGTCGCCAACCTGATTCAGTGTGATACCTATCTTGGCGATGCTTTTGATAAATTTGAGAGTATGAACGAGCAGCCAGTGATTATGACTGCCTTGCCGCTATACCATATCTTCTCATTTACGGTTTGCGGCATGTTCGGCTTATATCGTGGCTGTATCGGACTACTGGTGCCAAACCCACGTGATGGCGCCAGCTTAATTAAAGCCTATAAGGATTACCCACCCGCATTTTTCCCAGCGGTCAATACACTGTTTAACGCCCTAGCTAATAGTGATGAATTTAAAGCCTTAGATCATAGCAAGCTTGAGATGTCTATGGGCGGCGGAATGGCGGTTTTAAAAGATACCGCTGACAAATGGCAAAAAATCACAGGCAACGTCATCGTACAAGGTTACGGTCTGTCAGAGACCTCTCCTGTGGCATCAGCAAACCCACAGGGTACGGGCGAGTTCTCAGGCAATATTGGCCTACCAATGCCAGCGACTGATATGGCTATCTTGGATGAAGAAGGCAACGAAGTTGCATTGGGTGAGCGCGGTGAGATTTGTGTTCGTGGTCCACAAGTAATGAAGGGCTACTGGAAACGCGAAGATGCCACGGCTGAAGTCATGACCTCGGACGGCTATTTCCGTACTGGTGATATCGGCGTGATGGACGAAGAGGGTTACTTCAAAATCGTTGATCGCAAAAAGAATATGATTTTGGTTTCAGGCTTCAATGTGTATCCAAACGAAGTGGAAGATGTGATGTCAGGTCATCCAAAGATTTTGGAATGCGGGGTCATTGGTATCAAAGATGACAAGAGCGGCGAAGTACCAAAGATTTATATCGTGCGTAGTGATGATAGCTTAACCGAAGAAGAAGTACTTGCTTATGGCAAAGAAAATCTAACCGGTTACAAGCGTCCTCGTTATGTCGAATTCATCGATGAGCTACCAAAATCCAACGTCGGGAAGATTTTGCACAAAGATTTACGTGTGCTTGAAGAAAAGAATCACGGTTAGACAGTCCAATATCAAGTTTCTCGTACTTTTTATAGAGGTTTATAAGTACTGAATATCGATGCAAGTATCTCGATATTCGAGGTGCTCATTACGCCAAATGGTAGTGAAAAATGATAAGGTCTATGCAAACGGCCTTATCATTTTTTTTGTTTTTCGATTATCATTTCGTACTATTTATAGAGAAGTACCAGCAAAACTGCTATAGTTCGTGCCGATATATTTTTATATTCAACGATAGGAATGTATGTTTTTTGGCCGAGAAATTGCAAAAAACTATCGTGCTAATACAATTGCAAGACTCGTTTTTTAGCTGAGATTATCCATTGGCTGCTTTAATTACTTTTATCGTGGTCAATAGAGTTTTGCATAAAAGGTATGGCTTTCGATGTAAAAAATTTGTGAATAACAAAACCTCTAAATTTATTAGCTAACAGGCTTATTATTCACAAGTTTTTGATTAGGGCGTGTTTTACTAGCAATATTTTAACAGTAATATTTAGGGAAGATTATGACGGACAGTACTAATAAAGAAACCACAGACCATAATGATGCCAAGAGTGCTCAACCGATGGCTGAAACCCAAGCATTTCCTACCATGCCGACGATAGCGAGTGACAGTCCGTGGTTAAATGCTTATGAGCGCTACGGTATCGACGCGACGATTGATATGCCGGATGATAATACTTCTTTACTTGATGTGTTCGAGCGTAATTTTAGCCGTTATGGCCAAAAACCTGCCTATATCTGTATGGGTGCCTCGATTAGCTTTAAGCAATTAGACTTATACAGTCGTCAGATTGCCAGCTATTTACAGTCCTTAGGGTTGGTCAAAGGCGATAAAGTTGGGGTGATGATGCCCAATATTTTGCAATATCCAGTGGTGGCGTTGGGTATCATCCGCGCTGGCATGGTATTGGTCAACGTCAACCCTTTATATACCAGTCGCGAACTATCGCATCAGCTACGTGACAGTGGCACCAAAGCCTTATTTATCGTAGAGAACTTCGCTAAAACCTATCAGGAAGCCAGCGACAAAGGTCAAGTGAAGCACGTCGTCGTATGTAAGCTGGGTGATATGTTAGGGACGATCAAAGGGACCGTGGTTAACCTTGTGGCGCGTCATGTCAAAAAAATGATTCCTGCCTATAGCCTGCCAAACAGCGTGAGCTTTAAACAGGCGCTAAGTGCGGTATCAGCTAGCAAATATAAACGCCCTGATTTGAATTTAAGCGATGTGGCGTTGTTGCAATATACTGGTGGTACGACAGGTGTTGCCAAAGGTGCGATGCTGTCACATGGTAATCTAGTCGCCAACATGCTACAGATTAGTGCGTTGATGAACAGCGCCTTTGATGATGATGCTGACGCCGATGATGTGATCTTAACAGCACTACCTTTATATCATGTGTTCTCATTTATGGTTTGCGGTATGTATGGTATGTACCAAGGGTATGCAGGTCTGCTTATCCCCAACCCGCGTGACCTTGATGGTTTGATTAAAGAGATGGCTAAATATAAACCAGCCTTTATCCCTGCAGTAAATACTTTGTTTAATGGCTTGGTACACAAAGACAGCTTTGCAGAGTTAGATTTCTCTAATCTAAAAGCTGCTATCGGCGGCGGTATGTCCGTCTTACCAAGTGTGGCAAAAGAATGGCATAAAATTACTGGTCTGCCTATCGTTGAAGGTTATGGTTTGTCTGAAACCTCACCTGTGGTTGCCTTTAACCCAATGACTATCGCTGAGTTTACTGGAAAGATTGGTATTCCTGCTTCTAGCACCGATGTAATATTGATCGATGATAATGAAAATGAAGTGACACTTGGCGATCGCGGTGAAATCTGTGTCAAAGGTCCACAAGTGATGATTGGCTATCAAAACCGTCCAGATGAAACGGCTGAAACCTTTACGGCTAGTGGATTTTTGAAAACTGGTGACATCGGTATCATGGACGAAAAGGGTTTTATCAAAATTGTTGATCGCAAAAAAGACATGATTTTGGTCTCTGGTTTTAACGTCTATCCCAATGAAATCGAAGAAGCCATGAGTGAGCATCCAGCGGTGGTAGAGTGCGGTGCCATTGGTATTCCGCATGACCAGCGCGGCGAAGAGCCAAAGCTGTTTGTGGTCAAAAAGGGTGAAGTTACTGAGCAAGAGCTGCTTGATTTTGGCAAAAAACAGTTGACTGGTTATAAGCGTCCACGCCATATCCAATTCGTTGATGAATTACCAAAATCAAACGTGGGTAAAATCCTACGTAAAGAATTGCGTAAGATGGAAGGGTTAGAATAATTCTTGCTGCTAAACCTTAACCAAGCAGCGGCGCAATAGCTTGAGCGAATCTTGCTATTGCACCGTTGTCACGTTAGGATATTTAAAACACTATATTTGTACTAGGGATTTTTATGCGTATTGACAATCGTGAGCTTGACCAACTTCGCTCAATCAGCTTTGAGCGCCATTATACTAAGCATGCCGAAGGGTCGGTATTGGTCAGCTTTGGCGATACCAAAGTACTGTGTACGGCGAGTGTTGAGTCTGGCGTCCCGCGTTGGCTCAAAGGCAAAGGTAAAGGCTGGATTACCGCTGAATATGGCATGCTACCACGCGCGACCAATACCCGTAACCAGCGTGAAGCGGCACGTGGTAAACAATCAGGTCGCACCCAAGAAATTCAGCGTTTAATCGGTCGTAGCTTACGTGCCATGATTGATCTGAATAAACTCGGTGAAAATACCATTTATCTTGATTGTGATGTGTTGCAAGCCGATGGTGGTACTCGTACCGCGAGTGTGACTGGCGCCGCGATTGCGCTTATCGATGCGTTAGAAAGCATTCAAAAAACCAAAAAACTAAAAGCAGATCCGCTGATTGGTTTGGTCGCGGCAGTTTCTGTCGGTATGAAAGATGGCGAAGCTTATTTGGATTTGAACTACGAAGAAGATGCCAGCTGTGATACCGATCTAAACGTAGTCATGACCCAAAAAGGTGAGTTCATTGAGCTGCAAGGTACGGCAGAAGAGAAGCCATTTACCCGTGCACAAGCCGATGATATGCTTATTCTTGCCGAAAAAGGCATTGCTGAATTGATTAAAATGCAACAAACCGCTTTAGGCTGGTAAGCTAACCTATTGGCCTAGTAAATTACTAGCCTACTGGTTCAGTTTTGTGCTGAACAAGCCACCGCGTTTTTTGATTTTCTCGTTATATTTTACAGATACTCCGCAACAGGTAATGATGCATGCTTAAGCTGACCGATGATGGCGCTAAAATCACCTTACAAGGTCAGCCACAAACTGCTGATAATGGCATGTTTTGGTTTGGGTCTGCATTATTAGTAGGGGCAGTCGCGGTGGCCATGGCAATGAGCCTGTTGTCTGAGCGTTTGGCTATTGGCGCATTAGCGTTGCTTATTATTGGCAGTTTTATTTTTAATCGGCAACGCCAACAACGTAAAAAAGCCATGAGCGGTATGATTAGTAATGGCATATTGTGGCTGCGTGCTGGCGAGCTGGTGCATGATAATCAAGGTAAGCGCGAGCATATCCAGTTGGCTGAAGGGGACAAGGTCAATCTAATCGGCGAACAATTACAGATTGCTGATAGTAAGGGTATAAACAAATATCATATTAGCGGCTTTGAGAGCATCCAAGAGACAACTGCTGCCAAAGCTATCCTGCAAGGTCAAACCTTGACCAAACGCCATGTCAATATCAAGATGAGCGAGGATCCACCCACTTCTTAGCCGATTACCCATAGGCAGTTCTAAATAAAATCGATACGTTGTTCGATACATTCTTATTTAGCGTGCGCTTCTCTGTATTTCTTCTAAACCGCATCTCTTACCTAACCATTAATCTATACTTTTATACCGTTTATCGCCTTTTTAAGGTGAATAATGCTTGCAGATGCGTGCCCAAATAGTTTATAAGTAATATTGGAAAGTCTAATCATTGTTTTTTATGTTGTCATTTATACTTTATTGACAAGGAGTTAGTCATGTCGCGTTTGCCCATATTGTCGGTTACAGCGCCGTGCAGTGTATTGTTGGTTGCTTTTGGTATGATAAGTCAGGTTCATGCCGATAGTATGAGCGCATTGATTGCCCAAAAATCTGCCCAATCTGATAATAGTGCCCGTTATACGCCTTCGAACTCTACTGTACCTTCTGCCAAAATTAGCACACGCTCTACCATTCAACGTGCCGGTAACTCTGGTAGCTATCGCTCAAATGCGAATAATGTGCAACCAAGTGTCCATTCGAGTTATTCCAATACCAATTATCGTTATCCTAAGGTACAGCGTCAGGCTCCTGCGGTGTTACCACCATTCTTATCTGGCAATTATGACAATGTCGATAGCGAGTATTTGCCGCTATTAAGCGCGGCTGAATCGCAGAGTAGTCGGGCGGCACATGAGGTAATCAGCACCGCACGCAAGATGGCGCTGAACGAACGTACAATCATCCAAGGGGGTTGCTGGGATTATCTCAATGCGGTATTTAAACGTGCAGGGGTGACTCGCGATACTATACACAAGGGCACTTATGGCCAAGGCCCTTATGCCAGTAGTGGCGAGATTGAAGTTGGTGATTGGCTCTATTATATCAATCATGGTTACAATAGGGTCGAGCATAGTGGGCTGTTCGTAGGCTGGGTTGACGAGCGCGCTAAGCAAGCCCTGATGCTCAGCTATGCGGGTGAAAACCGTCGTGAGCCTGCACGCTACCGTGTTTATGATTTGAGTAATGTTTACCAAATCATGCGTCCAAACGTTTAGGGCATGTCCTCAATCTGAACGAAATCAACTAAATGGGCTAAAAATGGCTAAATCTTGCCAAACTGCGTCAAATAGCTGGCTAATATCTTGATATTATCTGTGCTATTTTCCTTGTTTGACTGCAATTTATCTCATTTTTATCACCATTTTCAGAATGAGGACACGCCCTAATATAGTTAATTTATTCAGATAAAAAAGCGTCCGTGACTTTGAGTTACGGACGCTTTTTTTATAAACAACTTTATTTACATCACTATTAAAAAGGTTTAACTACTACTAAAATGACAATAAATATTAGTGCAAAAACGGGTACTTCATTAAACCAGCGCCAAAATTTGTGCGATTTATAATGCGGATTGTCCATCAGTTTTTTACGATAAAAGCCGCAAGCACCATGATAGCCTGAGAGCAGTACCACTAATAATAGCTTGAGGTGCAACCAGCCTTGGGTTTTATAGACATCCCAGCCCAGTCCCAACATCCATAAGCCAAATACCCATGTCGCTATCATCGATGGTGTCATGATACCGCGATAGAGCTTGCGTTCCATAATAGAGAAGCGCTCGTGACTGATGCTATCGTCACTCATTGCATGATAGACAAACAAGCGTGGTAAATAAAATATCGCTGCAAACCAGCAGACCATGGAGATAATATGCGCCGCTTTAATCCAATTGAAATAATCTGCCATCATCCTCTCTCTTACGTCTTAGTAGATGATAGTCAATCCTTTACAAAAAAGTTACCGCAGCATTACCCTCGCTTGAAGTATTGCTTATACCTCTGCACTCGGTTGTCTAGGGCCTTTTTCAACTGAATCAACTATACGCTCAATAATGCTCGCAAGCTTAGCGCAGATTATCCAATAATGGTAGCGTTAAGCCAAAACTACTCCGCCCAAATCAGCCGAAATGACTTGTGATTGATGACCACTCATCGCGTCTATCACAGGCACTTGCTTAGGCGCTCTGGGAGCAGCAAACTGTTTGGTTAAGCCAAGCTCTCGCATCAATCTGTCATCGCCTGATTGGCTAGCATTACCGGTCGTTAGTAGTTTGTCACCATAGAAAAACGAGTTAGCACCCGCCATAAACGCCAATGCTTGCTCAGAATCAGATAAGCTTTCACGTCCAGCAGATAGGCGCACATAGCTGCTTGGACAGCAAATGCGTGTCACCGCAATGGTACGAATCCATTCAAGGACTGGTAACTGACCTTCTGCTAATACCTTGTCGCCGATTGGCGTGCCTTGAATCGGTACCAATAAATTGACTGGAATAGACTCTGGTGCTTTGGGCATCTTCAGCAGCTCAAGCACCCAGTCGATACGGTCATCACGGCTTTCGCCCATACCGACGATATTACCGCTACAAACATTGATACCTGAGTTGCGTACATTTTCTATGGTACCTAAACGTTCATCATAGCTGCGCGTACTGACCACTTGCTCATAATAACGTCGTGAAGTATCAAGGTTATGATTATAGTAATCAAGACCTGCATCCGCCAATTGTGTTGCCTGATTAGTATCGAGCATACCGAGGGTCATACAGGTCTCAAGCCCTAATGCTTTGACTTCTTTGACCAGTTCAACCACGTAAGGCATGTCTTTAGCGCTTGGGTGTTTCCACGCTGCACCCATACAGAAGCGTGATGAGCCAGTGGCTTTGGCACGTTTAGCAGCAGCGATTACCTTGTCAACTTCGATGCGTTTTTCTGCTTGTAATTTGGTGGTGTCACGGTGATGACCAGATTGTGAGCAGTAACCACAATCTTCTGGGCAGTTGCCCGTCTTGATGGATAGTAAGGTGCTAATTTGTACTTCATTGGCGGTGAAATTCTCTCGGTGAATAGTCTGTGCTTGTAGTAACAAGTCCATCAAGGGCAAGTCAAAAAGCTGGGCGATTTCTTCGCGGTTGTGTTTACTATTGGTTTGCGGGTTCGCTTTTGTGGCATCTGTCGCTAGGCTGGCCAAAAAGTCATTATTAACATTATTGTTAAAACTGTTTTTATTATTAAATGGGTCAGTAAGGCTACTGGCGTTAGGCTCTGAGATGCTAAGTAAATCTGCCATGATATAAATCCTTGGTGGTGTATCAAAAAGTATGCTGGAGTAATAAAAGAAGGGTGACAGCCGAAGCA
>NZ_RRYW01000079.1 GCF_014861365.1 Psychrobacter sp. FME6 | reverse complement strand
TTCTTTGGGTTATTATAACCTCTTAGAAGCTGTCCAATTTTATTATGCCACTACAAAGTCACCTATGCGGTGAGGAAGCCTGACGGCCTTCGAGTAAATCGCAACAACGTTTTCTAAGTCACCTATGCGGTGAGGAAGATTTTTGGTCTGGCTTTAGTTTTTTCCGCTTTTTTCTAAGTCACCTATGCGGTGAGGAAGATTTGTGGTACAAGCAATCCCTTATGCCGTATTTTCTAAGTCACCTATGCGGTGAGGAAGTATGGCTTTAGGTCGGTTGCAACCAGTTGCATTTTCTAAGTCACCTATGCGGTGAGGAAGAATACTTTAAATTAATAGCCATTATTGGTGGTTTCTAAGTCACCTATGCGGTGAGGAAGAGCGGCTTGTTATCAACAATAAAAAGCATTGATTTCTAAGTCACCTATGCGGTGAGGAAGGCTTCTTGGAGTAGTTTGGGGTTTTGTAGCGTTTTCTAAGTCACCTATGCGGTGAGGAAGATAAAAACAGTGATGATATATTGACTAATAGCTTTCTAAGTCACCTATGCGGTGAGGAAGGGCTGAACAGCAGCACCAAGCGGAGCTTAAAATTTCTAAGTCACCTATGCGGTGAGGAAGTGGCTAATTATTTGTTCACACACCATGCAACTTTTCTAAGTCACCTATGCGGTGAGGAAGGTTTTTTTGATGATTTGTATGACAGCGTGCAATTTCTAAGTCACCTATGCGGTGAGGAAGAATTCACCACGGTACTTATTTCTAATCAAGCTTTTCTAAGTCACCTATGCGGTGAGGAAGTTTTATATATGTTTTAGACTTGCAAATTAGTTTCTAAGTCACCTATGCGGTGAGGAAGTCTTTATTATTTTTTTATGGCTCTGGCTGTGTTTTCTAAGTCACCTATGCGGTGAGGAAGGTAACACTTTGATGTTCGGTAAAACGGGGGCTTTTCTAAGTCACCTATGCGGTGAGGAAGATCGTCATTTATCGAAAAGACTGTAACTGGAGTTTCTAAGTCACCTATGCGGTGAGGAAGATGATTTGTGGTACAGCGTGCAGTCCATTTGTTTTCTAAGTCACCTATGCGGTGAGGAAGTGAAGGTGTCTACAAGGTCTTGTAGTGCAACTTTTCTAAGTCACCTATGCGGTGAGGAAGACTCTAAGACAAGGCTTTTTTGTATTTGGTTCTTTCTAAGTCACCTATGCGGTGAGGAAGGATAATTTGCGGACGTGGTAACCCCTTATCATTTTCTAAGTCACCTATGCGGTGAGGAAGGTCACAAGAACGAAGGAACATTCACTTGCAGATTTCTAAGTCACCTATGCGGTGAGGAAGCAGTTTTGCCCTACCGTAGGTCGTGCGTCCGTTTTCTAAGTCACCTATGCGGTGAGGAAGAGGAATTATACCTCAAAAAATTTAGTTACAACAAGGCGTGGAGGTCAAAATACCCTATTTTACCCTCCATTTTTCACTCTGTTGTAACTGATTGATTTTATTGCAAGTTTTTAAATAGCTCAAAAAAAGGGTTTTTTGTCCCAATTTTTGGGTAATTCATCATTACCTTATAAGTGGCTTACCAATGGGGAACAGTAACCTTATCTGCCGCATTGTTAATGCCATAGCTGTTAAACGACCCTTGAGTTTCGTTATCTGCCATTTCTTGAATGATAGATAATGCGTAGGGTTGATTGTTGCTGATGCTCCTTAAGTTGATATACGGATAGGGCTTGTTATCCTGCTTGTGTTTGGCGCAGTGTATCAGTGCCGCCTCCAGCGTAATGCCTTTGTGCTCAGCGAATGCTTCAGCTTGCTTAAGCACGTTTTTATGGCGGTAGCGTCTGATCACAACGTGCCCTTTGGCTTTGTCACCAACCTCATTAATGCGCTTCACATGCACATAGTCCGTCAATCGCTCTAGCCATTTATCGAGATCTAGAGTCTCTAAATCCACTTTACTGGGAGCAAAGACTCGAAGTTTTAGACCAAGCTTGGATGATTTACCCTTTTCGTCATAATGATAATCAGGAAAGCTGACACCGACGGAGTCGATGCCGTGATCATTTTTCATCTCCGCTAATGCAATATGTAATTGGGTAAATAGTTTACTCAAAATAAAGTAAGGTGCAATCTCGGGGTCGGGGATTATGGTTATTTCTTGGAAATGGGTCATCTGACTCATAAGTTACTCCTTGCCGCTGGCACCGAATACGCCGCCACGGATAAGTACGCCCATGACATAATGCTGCTGGTTTACGTCTGGCGATTCGCCTTTTAATACCCAGTTATCAAACAGGCTGTAGAAGTCCATTTTATCTTTAGGTTGGCGAAACGCTGTACCCAAAGTCGTGACCGCACCATAAGGTTCGATAGCGATAGGGAACTCGGCTTCAGGATACCAGTCATCGATAGTGCGAATGGCATTGCTGACTTTTTGAGAGTGCATGCCTGCTTTGCCATTGATCTCATACAAGATTTTACTTTTGCTCTTGCCCGTATCGAGTACCAGTTCTTGCGAGGGATAAACTTCTTGACCGTAACCCATTAAGGCAGCGGCTTTGACGTATAAAATGATAAAAGCGTCGCCATTTAAGCCCTTTTCAATCAGCTTAGCCAATTCATTGATATTGCTATCGTCTGTATTGAAGTCTTTTAGTGAAATGGACTTTGCATCAAATTCGACGTCGTGTTTAGTGCCATCAATATCACATTTAACATTAACCTTGATGCTTTCAGCGCCTACACGATTGCGCCACAACCAGCGGGCATTGGCAATATTACTAGCGTAGCGACGAGCCAACTCATTAACGCCTTGGTCATCCAAATAATCCTGTACCGTTGAGACTAAGGCCTGTTGATAATCTTGGTCGTTACAGACGCTAGGTTTACCGGTGAACGGCAACACCTTACAGCTCCACGTTACAATCAGAGTATCATTGGTTTCATCTAATGAGGCTGAGTCTACCGTTTGTAGATTGGCTTTTTGAATCTCGGCATCGAGCTTGGCAGGGTCTTTAGCAATGGCGTTTTTTTGACGGTTGCTAATCGTACCTCTGACAGATTTTTCGTTAATGGTTACAGCACTAATTTTAGCGTTAGCAGTTTGGCTGTCTGTTTGTGCAAAGAAACCATCTGAGATATCAAGGTTACGCTCAAAGGCTAGGACGGATGCAGTTTTTAGGGCTGTTTTTGACATATTATTCTCCATGATTGTAAGAAATTAAAAGTTAATTGAACGGGTTATTGATTAGAACAAAGTAAAATTAAAACTCTCGATTTTGAGTGACTAAATAAAGTGATTCATCAGCATTATAATGGTAACGCCAAAACGCATTAGCAATATCATTATCACCGCCGACACTATTTAGACGCTGCGGATAAACCCACCTGCCAAGGCTATATATAGCTTCAACATATTGACTAGGATATTCAGGATTGCGCACGTTTTGCATCATGCCAGCGTCATATAAATCAGAGATACCTTGATAACCTATCGGCATAGGCACTAACCAACCGTGTCCGCTTTTACGTGAGGTAGTCAGCCACTTTGTATCACCGTTTTTTTGGGTTTTAGGAATATGATGTAGTGTACAAACATCTATCAAAGCGTCTAGTGGCGTCGCGTCTGGGTTGTCTGCTTGCACCTTATCGATAATCTCGACAAAGTCGTCCTGCGCATCCATTAACACAAAAGCCGGCAGTAATTGCGCAGTAATAGAGCTGACGTCATCTTTATCAAAGAATTGCACGGGCTCAAACCTTGCCAAGCCCCTTACGCTACCACCAGCCATACGCTGCTGCTGTAGCCACTGTTTGGTTCTTTGCATGGCATAATCTTGCTGCTCATTAGTTAAGATATCTGTACCTAATATCTCGACTACAAAGGTCATCACCAATCGGCATTTGCCTTCTTCAATTATAGAGGCGGTTTTGCCATCTTTTTTGATAGGATTGCGCGTTTGGTTGAAAGTGTAGTTGTTATAACTATTAGGACGATACATTTGTGGTTGGCAGTCGTGACAGGCAAGAAGTACACCGCCTAAACAGACATCAGAGAGCAGCTCATCATCTACCATTTTTCGTGACATCGCATGAAAGCTACCCAAAAACCCAGTGACAGCGGGGAAGCCATAAGTCAGCGGACTTGAGATAGTATTCGCTCCTTCAATGACGACCTTTTTAAACATCAAATAGCCAACCACACCAATATTATTGTCATCATCTATGCGGCTCATAAAAATACTCCTTTGCCTGCGCGCTCGTAGCGTTTTTTCATATCCTCAATCTCACGTTCCCATTCCAAATGTTCAGCATCACCAAAATCGTTGGCTATTTGCTTAAATTCAGCTTGCATTAAGGTATTGAGCCAACGCGCAAAACGGTGAACGATTTGACTATGCCAAGCATCATCTTCTTCACGTTCTGCTTTGAACTCAGCTTCACCATCAAGGTCGGCGCGTTTGGGATCGAGCCAAAGCTTCTCAATGCGGTCAAGCTCATAGTCTTTTGACCAGCCAGCATGTAGGGTAGTGCGGATATCTTCTGCTGTGGCAAATATCTGATATAACACTTCATCGATAGCTCGTTTGCGTGCGTCTCTGACATCGACAATGTTGCGCGTATCTTTAATGGACTTAAAAATATTTTGGATGGCTTCGCGGGCGTTATATTCCATGCCAGTGCTAAAGATACTATTGGCAAATTTGGATAATTTAAAAGCGCGGTCTTGCTTGATGATTGGTGGCAGAGAAGGAAGGAGGTAATTACGGCCACCTTGTTTACTCATGAGCAGGCTGACGTTTTGCGGCTTAGTGCCACCAAGCTGAACGGTTGCCAAATTATTCAAGCTCACATAAGGACGCTGTTCGGCAGTTTTCTTAAAGCGATTATCGCGTGCGGCTTTATTGTCATCAGAAAATTTAAGATGATTGACGCGTTGGTAAACTTCATGGGTAAGTACAGAAGGATAAAGCGGGACGATATTAATATAATTAAGCTGCTCAATATCGGTCTCTTCATAAGCGCTAATGACCCATAAGGTCTGTTTGTTACGCTCATGAGTGACTGGCTCAGTAATGTTATTTTGCAAAGCCTCTTTAAAGGTTTGGTGGTAAGTATTTGCAAGAGTTTGGTCACTGTTAAGTGAAGCAGAAAAGTCAGTATTATCTGCTAAGATAAGGTCACGAATTTTAGTTGTCTCATTTATTTCAAAATCGAAAAAAGCGGCCAGGGGCAGGGCAGCGGCATTACCATTGGCATCAATATAGCTACTGTCTATTGAGTGCGTACCGACGATGGTTTTGGGTAAATTATTTATGGCTTCAAAACTGACATTATCGCCTTTGGCATCAGGGTGTACCCCTTTTGAGATATGCGTACCAAAATTTAATTGCTTTGCCATGCGCGTTGCAGCGTCAGCAATCCAATTATTGACGCTATATTTATCTTTAGCATCTGCTAAGGTTTCTTTTAACTCTGAAGCCTTTTCATGCTCCTTATTTTCAATGGCTTTAGCGAGCTGCTTTTGCTCGGTTTCAGTCTTTTTGTCGTATTGGCTAGCAAGAAAGGCGTTGACCGCATTGCTTGCTAGCTCTGGGGGTATGTCAGTCATAGATTGTATCCTAAATAACGTTTAGTAATATTCTGAGGATGGCGTATAGATATGGAATACCTATACGCCTTACAGTATCAGAAAATAAGTTTATCGCTTATCTTTAGGGGGATAAGGGTCATTACCATGGCTATCAGCATTGCTGATTCTGCCATCTTTATTATGAATAACTAATTCAGACTCTTGATTGCGACTGATTCCACGTGCATGGTCAACTGCATCTGTTTTGCGCTCATGATGTTTAATGGCACGTTTGCTACCACCACCTTTAACATCCCAGCCACCTTCCGAATTTGGCACAACATGATGTGTTTTTCTCGCCATAATCAATTACCTCGTATGAACCTATAAGTAAAAGCCAACATCAGTATTGAATAGTTGACTAAAGCATTAAAGCATAAGCTTAAATTATAATCAACCATGTCATACATAATATTAAAATAAAATAATCGATTTGTTATTATAGTACACCATTGCTTAAATGGCTTAGAAAATGTCATACACAATATTAAATTTCACCACCGCATAGGTGGATTGGCTCAATCAAGAAGCACGGTTAACGCCGTGCTTTTTTCATGCCAATAACTCACTCCCGCACAAAACCAAAAAACTCATGAAACGCCCAGCCGCGACTGTTATTAGCCTTGATGCTATCAAGTGACACTGACGAGTAGGTAATGGCTAATGAAAGCAAGCTCTTATCAGGCTGTGCCACTTGTAAGTCCTGCAAGACGTCATTCAATGAAGTGCTCAACCACGGCTTTATTTGCGCGTGCTCAAAATTAAAGTCTAGCGGCTGAATGGTTTTATTATGGATGGTAGATTTAACTAAACCTTTTTCAAATACATCTTCTGCATAGTAAGCATCAAATCCTGTCGTTGGCACATCAGTTTCTTCATCATCATTAACCATGCGCGGAATTAATAACCAATCGTCTTGCGGAGTGCCAGCTCGAAAAGGACTGATTTGCTGTAGATGAGTATGCGTACGATTGGCTGTGGCTTTGCTATCCCAGTAAGCATTGACATAGTTAAGCTTAGGGTTGTTAAGGAGATGTCGCATAACTTGGTGTTCGAGGTCGCTCAGCGTTTCTACTGTTTTATCATGAGCTGCTTTAATTCTAGGTCTGGCATCAACTTGTGCTAATTGTTCTGCTGTCATTAGCTCATTCAAATCGTAGCTTGGTGGTTTAAACAGCGTGGTCTCAAATCCTGGATGGGTAAAGATAGGGCGTTTGCCATTAGGGTGTTTAAAGTAGCGAATGTTATATTGCAGCAGTAAGATATTTGGCTCGTCGGCGACTTTATCAGGACGATGCCGCCACACGCGCCCAGCCAGCTGAATGATAGAGCGCATGGAGGAGGGTTCTACGATTGCCCAGTCGTAATCATGGTCGCGCCCGACCTCAGCGACAGGGGTAGCAAGCACTATGAAGATATGATTTTTGGCAGGATTATTAGCAATGATTTGCTTAATCTCAGAATGGTTAAAAATACTAACTTTACTATCGCTACGGTCTAAGATTCTATCTAGCTTATTCTCCAAAGCGTTGCGCAGTAGTAAAAGCTGCTTAGCGTGATAGCACGCTACATGTATAACCGTGTCATCTGGCACCGTTATGCTGTCTGCTTTAAATAACTGCATAGCGATACTGGTAATGTTGTTAATATTGGCAACGCGAATGAGTCCAATGCTTACCCGCACAACTTTATCAGCTTGAAGCTTATTATCAGACACTTCATGATACTGATAGTGCAAGCCTATGGCAGCATCAACCAAAGTCTGCGCCAAAGTGCTATAAAACTGCGACGCTTTATCCTTTGTATAGTTAGCTGAAAAAGGCAGTATTTTTGCCTTACGTCTGATAGGTTGCTGGGCTAAATAGCTGCCACGTTTTTCACAAAATTGTTTATGACTGTTCTGAAAGCCATTAACGTCGCTGCATTGTTCCGATAGCATCGCTTTGGGCTGTTCATCGAACCATGCGCAAACTACTTTTGGCGTAGGTTTATTCTGACTTTGATTAAATAGTTTTCGCCCCTCCATATAGGCTTCAAACAGTCCTGTCACCAAGTCAGGGGTCAAGGTTGCAGATGAAAGCAGCACTCGCGTACCAAAAAGTCCTGCTAGATGCACTAAACGCGACAGCGCAGGCAAGTCCGCTTGATCAAAGTCATCAGGTTCATCGAGTATTAAGTCACTACTGAGCAGTCGCAGCATGGGGGCAATATATTTACCACCACGTTTGCACTCAGAGGCTTGGATAATATGGTCAACGGTGCAGGTCACGATAGGCGCAAATATTAAATCGCGTGCTTTAGGGCTAGCGATGACCGTATCGAGATTCAGCGCCTCATAGTCTTGATAGTCAATGTCGCTATCGACGATTTCATCTAACAAATCTTCGCTGGACTCACTACCAAAATTTTCAGACTCATTATCAGGCTCATCGTTCTTTTTATATTCATCGATAATGTCAGTAATATCATTAGTCTTGTTATCGTATGCCAGCTCAAACAATTTTTTATTGGCGCTACCACCGACTAATATGGCTAACTGGTCACCTGCCAATTTTAAGTTTTTACGAAAGCTTAAACCGGTCTGCAAGGTTAGAATCCGCAGTCCTAAAGCGATAGTAAAGCGCGCTCCTTTTTTTGGGTCAGCTAGAGCGTACATGATACGTGCATTACCGATGGTTTTACCTGCACCTGTCGATGCCATATTAACTCCAAAAAACCCATGCTCGCGCGTGGCTTTTTGCAAACCATAAGTCATCTTAAAAGCTTGATTCTGCCATTTAAAACATTCAATCCCAGTAGGTTTAGCTAATGGATCATGATTACGTAGTGTTGGCATTTCACTGGCAATGATAGGAAGTGCACGACAAAAATGTGCTGTAAAAGCTCCGACACCTAATAGATGCTCCTCAAGAGATTGCTTAACGGTGGGCGTGCTGGCGGTTCGGTCGGTATTAGCGGCTAAATTTTTAAAGCTGCTATCGACTGTGATACAGCGAGAGTCGTCTTCTTTGAGACTAGAATAATTATGGTCGCCTACCATCAAGCATAACCGTGATATATGCAGTAAGAATGGATCGCTGATGGCTTTGTTATCATCAACTGCTTGCTGGCTTAATTGCATTAAGGTCGGGTCATTTAAGGCTTTTTTAGACCAACGCTTGATATTCTTTTGCCAAGCTGGGCTATTAATGACTAAATGCTCAAATTGCCAAAAGTCCTTTAATTGCGCTTTGGTCATCTCCTCTAACGACTTAGGATTTTTTACCCAATAGTCGAACGGCTCAATTTTTCCATAAAACTGATTTAAGTCTCTTTTAATCTCTAACGTATTTTGAGGTAATTGCAAACGTTGAATATCTTTGTAAGGATAAAAAACCTTTTTGATAGGTGGCAAGCGGTGATGAGTGACAATCAGCCAAGCAATCCACTGTGCTAGGGGCGGCATAGCTTTTATATTGACGACATCTTTATTAGCATTAGATAGTAGATTTTCTATATTGTTATTTTCTAACCATTCATTTAAATTCATTAAATGGTCAAGCCATGCTTCGTCAGTGCTGCAATCGCCAATCATCAGCTCAAACAGTTTTAATGATATCCATTCATGCCGATAAGAGTCGCCTTGTTTACTACCGACAAGGAGTTTCTTTTGAAAACCAACCGTTGATTTGCCAATGTCGTGGAGTAATGCAGCAAGTGTAGCGATAATTTGAATACTACTGGCATAACTCCATTCATTCTCCCACTCACTATGCAGAATATTTCTTTTGGTACGGTTCACAGGAACCACCCCAACCTCATTAAACTTGCGTTTATTACCCACGATCCATACCAGCTCCGTCAGCTGGCGCGTCTTATTACGATGACAGCTCACCGCTGTAGACTTGGTCGCTGATTTGCGTAGGAGCTGTTTAACCGTCTGTAAGCCATCTTCGGTAATCGCCGTCTGCCAAACATTATTCCCAATACGATTAGCAAAGGCGTCTAGGATTCTGCGAGTACGTTTTAGCGATTTTTTCTCGCATTGAGATACAAAGGTAACGATCATTTTCTACACCTGCCAGCTTTTATTCATAGCAATCTGTTTAACAGCTTCAAACTGATAATCTAGCGCATGATGTTTGGTAAATAAGTTTAAGCACTCCTGGCGAAACTCTTGCTCGCTCATATTTTCACTAGCACATATAAAGGCGAGGGGTAGCACTAGCGCATCTTTGATAATATCGGCGATATCGAACACCAGTGCCCCGCGCCGGGTCTTGCCATGCATGACTGCAAAACCATGTGGAATACCTAGCGTCCATGCGGTGGTTGCACCCAGTCCGTAGGCCAAATAGTTGCCATGATTGAGAAAGCTATTGGCCTTATCGATACCATCATGGGCGCGAGTAAAACCGTCATAGCCGGTGTTTTTGGCAGCGAGTTTATACAGGTTTTTGGTCAGGCGAGCTTCTAACTGCAATAAGTGCATGACCTCAGTTTGCTGATCGATTTGTCGAATATTGTTATCGATGAGCGCTTTAATGTCATCACGACTGCTATCAAATCCCTGACGTTTTAGATCAACATCTTTGCTCCAAATTGCTTGTAAGTAAGCCAAACGCGCATGTTGTAGCATCTTAGCGGCAGCTAGTCGTTTATCGTCATCCCACCACCAACTGAGCCAACCTTGCACATATTCTGTCGGTCGATACTCGCTCTGCGGGGTCAGCCACTCGACGAAGACTTCGCGCTCAGACCCCATAAATAGCGGCGTACCACCGCCACCGCAAAAGCCCACCAAAACCCCAGCCTGCGACAGTAAACGCATCGCCGCTTGGGTGATGGAGGTGCCCGTACCGAGTAAGATGGAGGTGGTATTGGCAATAGGAATGTTATAGAACAGGTTGGCTTTATCGTCTTCGGTGAGATAGAGAATTCTACCGTCTTTTTGCATGACGCGGCAGTGCGAGAGGTAGTAGATATTGGCACGTTTGGAGTGCAAAATAGTCTTAAGATCAGAGGAGACAAAGCTATTATCGGTATAAGGATTGCTAGGTTTTGCCATAATAGCTCCGTCTATTAAAAGTATCGTAGAATTTGAATACGAATTTACTTTAACGGAACTTTGTTCGTAAAACAATGAATAATATATTTAAAACGACAGTATATGTCGCTAGTTAATTGAATGCGAAACCAGACAACCTAAGTTGTCTGGCAATAAATTTTTTCTAAAAACCTATCTGTCTACAATAAGCTGTCCACCAGAAAAGCTAATACACCCCTCACAAAACCAAGAATTTAATCTCCTTGCATAAGGTACATCTGCTGGGACATCTAATTGATAGGGACGACCACAGTACTCACAGTGTACGTCATCTAAATAAACCTGACATTTTGCAAGTGTAGCAAATAAAACATCAGTCTCCGTGTTGTGGTCATAACAAAGCAGTTCTAAATGCGCTATATAATCACTGGGCGACGCATAGGACCAATACTCATAGCACAGACGCTTTGCTGTATCCTCCAGAGCTGAATCAAAGACGAAGTTCATACTCATAATACCCTCCTTAGTATCCATAGCCAGTTTGAGGTAGGAGCTCGTAAAGCTTACTCTGTAGCTGACTACACATATCATCAACGACATAGTCAGGATTGGCCTCTAAGCGCATTTGAACCCATATGCGCAGCGCCATATGATTATCAAAGCAACTATCAATACTTAGGAACCTAGCCAAACCAGTACCTGACTGAATGCAGAGCTCACAGATGAGGTAGTTAGCAATATTATCTGCGCCATTACTGACATAGCCACTAGGTTTAAACGTCGCATGCAATATATCGTAATCAATCATTTTCATTGTGAGGCCCCTTATCGGTAGATACCTGAGCAATCTGACTGCGATTGACCAATGCTTCAAACGCACTACCATCCTGTCGAGTCATGTTCGGTACATAGCGACTATATGTATTAAACAGCATCTTGGTTGTAGAGTGTCCCATTTGACTGGCAATCCATTCAGGACTTTCGCCAGCAGCCAACCATAGCGTTGCTGCGGTATGACGGGTCTGATAAGCATTGCGCTTCTTCAGACCTAAAACCTTAAGAGTAGGGTGCCAAACACGCTTATTCACATTGTTGTAATCAAGTGGCTCACCCGTATGTGCGCAAAACACATAGTCAGATCGCTTATAAGTGATGGTCTGCTGTTCCTTCAGAGCATCGTAGACCCAAGGTGACATTTGAATTGCACGATAAGACTCTTGAGTTTTAGGAGGAACAATTTTGCCTTTAACATAAGCTTGTTTGATCACAATCTCACGTCGATTAAAGTCAATGTTCTCCCACGTTAACCCATCAATCTCACTCGTACGCATACCTGTAAAAAAACGTACCAGATAATAATTGCGATAGTCTGCTCTCACCCCATTAATAAACGTCCAAACCTCACTTAGTGTGAATGGTTGGATATCCGTTTTAGGTTGCTTGAGCGCATTGATATCGTAGTAAGGATTATCAAATTTATAGCGTTTAGCCGCTTCTTTTAGTATCATACCCAAAGGTACCATTATCGAATTGATGCGTGCCGCTGACAGATGTTTGTTAGCTTTTCCGTACGTTACTTTGGCGAGCGATGAACGGAAGGCTAATACATCTGTCTTTTTTATGAGATGAATGGGCTTAGTCCCAAACTTAACAATCAAGTACATATCAATAATCTCCTTTATTTTGCGCTTGTAAGTATCACGCCATTCAATTTCTTTTTCAGCAAACCATAATTCTGCAAACTGTTCAAAAGAAGGCGTATCGGTACTAATGCATTCCTTGCGGTCGTTTAACGCTACCATCTGTGCCGCTTTATCACTTTTTGGAAAGTACTTAGCGTAGTTGAACAGTCCTAAGATGATTTCTGCTTCCATCTTCTCAATCACTTTTTCAAGCTTCTTGCGATTTGCTGGTGTGTCTGTTAGGTTTGTCGTCTCCCGACAGCGTATACCCATGTAATAAAAATCGACAAATAGCATATTGCTCCCTCTACGGGTTCTAATACTAGCCATCCTATTCCTCCTTATTGTAGTGCCATGGCATTGACGCTACCGGCAATGCCAGTGCGCATATCTTTTTCAATCTCTTCCCAAATGTACAAAATTTTACGACCACCGAATGGGCGTATATAATGAATGCCTTCGATAAGCACGCTATCTTTGAGCTCATTACGGATAGTACGAGGGTTATATTTGATGAGCTCAGAAAGCTCTTGGGTAGTTAGGTAGGTATGTGACATAATAAATTCCCTGTAAGCCAATTAAATAACTAGGTTGTTTTATCGAGATAACAAATAGTTTTATAAAAGTAATTTGTTGTTCGATAGAAGTACTTTACTAGCTATTGTTAGTTGATGCAAGTACTTTTTTAGTCTATTAAGGAATTATTAATGATTTTATGTAATTTACCAGTGCTACTAGCTGAACGACGTATGAAGGTGGCAGATCTAATAAGGATGACAGGAATTAGTAAGTCGACAGTGCACAAGATCTATAACGAACAGACTTCAAGAATAGATTTTGACACTATGGATAAAATTTGTGAGGCACTAGATATTGAAGTAGGTGATTTATTTACTTATGTACCTAACGAGTCGCTAGATAAAGAGAAGTAAATCAATTTTGAGATTGCTTTAGATAGTTTAGGGTAGAGGTCAAAAGTGCTACTCTGAAAGAAAGGCGAAATAGATAGCAGGCGCAACTTAGGCACAATTTGGGCACACACGTTTTTTGATGATGTTTGCTGAAAGTGAGAAAAGAGGTAATTTGAATCGACGTATAGTTTCCTTTTCCGCTACAGCCCATATTTCACGGACAAAAAAAAGCCCCAATCTTAAGATTGGGGCTTTTCGAATCTGGTAGGCGTAATCGGATTCGAACCAACGACCTCTACCATGTCAAGGTAGCGCTCTAACCAACTGAGCTATACGCCTATTTAGGTTGAGCATTTTAGCAAATTTTGAGGACTTTGCAAGCCTTTTTTATCATAATAACGACTTATTGTTTTAATATTGCTTAGATTAACACACCAAGTGCAACGCTAAATTATATTATAGAACACCTGATTGGGCGTTTTAAACCCTAAGCGTTTTCTTGGTCTGTTGTTTAGTTTATTCTCAATGTCCTGTATCTCATTATCAGAGACTTGTCTAAAGTCACAACCCTTAGGCAAGAACTCTCTGATTAATCCGTTGGTATTCTCGTTGGTTCCTCGCTGCCATGACGCATAAGCATCGGCAAAGAAGAAGGAAGTAAAGAGCTTTCGTTTCACCTTCTTATGCTGAGCAAACTCTTTACCATTGTCAGAGGTAATGGTCTTAACCTGTAACCTCACTGGCTTTAGGATACCTATCATTGCCTCTGATACTTGCTGTGCCGTTTTATGACCCACAC
>NZ_RRYW01000007.1 GCF_014861365.1 Psychrobacter sp. FME6 | reverse complement strand
ATCGTTCACCTAGGCTTAGATGTGTATAGTTCATGGTTGCAATCTCACTTTGGTCGGTGGATAAAAACTTTGATGCTAGCGCATCTAGGTCTTTTTTTCACCTCACATTTGGTATTGCACTTCATGTGTTAATCTAAGATGTTTAATAACACTTAGTAATGCTTAATAAGAACGGTTGATGCAGGACACAAGAGCCACGCTATTTGTTGGTCATCTTGCGCCTTTATTAGATGCTTAATACTTTATTAGTTTCTTAATAACAGTCACTGATTGTTTTTATTAGTACGCTTCGATAGCTGATTAATAAAGGTGATGGGGTCAAATTTCAAGCCTGAAGCTAAGGAATTTTTGCATTTATAACAAATGTTATCGAAATATCATCTAAATTCTCTTTATAGGGTTTCTTTTGCTGTCAGCTAATATAGGTATCTGCTAAAAAAACGTACAAAAAACCGTCACTTATTCCAATTTCTTTACCATTACTATCTAAGCCATTACCAAACACCACTCAACTTTATTGATGATTAATTTATTATTGTGACAAATATTGCAACTTACGTTAGATTTACGCTGACCTATTACAATAGCTACTATAGTGAATTCGATATTAAAACGATACAGCGGGAATGGGATGAATTTTACGTGGCCTCTGTCGGCGTAGGCACAGCAAGCCAGAAAAACTTATACCAGTTCCGCGTTGGAATATAACGTATCTGTTTTATTTGGAATCAACTATAACAGTCATTGATAAAATATTAACGACCAATAATGAGGGTGTTATGTCTAATTCAGCAGTACTATCAATCAACACTCTACTTAACAAAGCGTTGATGATGATGAACTTAACATCGACGCACCTAACGCCAAAAAATTTAGCGTCATCCGCTCAAGTAGATACGGATACCGTAGATAAGGATATAAACACAAATAGCGCAGAAGAAAAGCGTTTGAGCGTCACAGAAAAAATGCTTAACTATAGTCCGATGATAAACTATCAGTCACATACCTTGCATTATGCGATGAAAGGTTTGGGCTGCCTGCCAACGCCTGTATTAGAAAGCTTGGTGAGTTATCTAAAAGGACCCAGCTCAAAGCAATATCTGCATGCTGATGCTCATTTGCGCCTGATACTGGCCGTAAACGGCAAGCTTAAAACACCTTTAGAGCTAACGCCCATGAACGAGCTGCGTAACAGGTTTGCGGCGGATGCGGTCGCTATGCAATCGCCAAAAGTATGGCAGCAAGTCAGTATTAATACACTTAGCAGCCTAATGCGTTGTGCCAAAAAAGGCGACACACCTATTAGCTGGGAGGATAAGATCATCGCTAATGCTGACGATGGCGATATGACTGTTCGTTGTTATCAGGCGAGTAAACGCTCTTATGGGATAAATCATAACCCTGATAAAACGGTTATGTTGTTTCTTCACGGTGGTGGGTTTTGTATCGGCGACGTCGATACCCATCATGAGTTTTGTCATGCGGTTTGTGAGCAGACTGGCTGGCCAGTGGTCAGCGTCGATTATCGCCTAGCGCCTGAATACCCTGCACCAACTGCCTTGCGAGATTGTATTACTGCTTATGCTTGGCTTGCTGAGCATTGCCATCTGTTTGGTGCGCTACCATCGCGCATCGTATTAGCAGGTGATAGTGCAGGTGGCGGACTGTCTACCTTGATTGCCCAGCAGCTCGCCACACCCACTGAAGACGCTTGGCTAGATTTGGGTATGGACGGTCAAGATATGTTTCATTTACTAGAGCGTTTACCCAGCCCACTTGCGCAAATGCCCTTATATCCAGTGACGGATATCGAGACAGATTATCCAAGTTGGGAGTTATATGGTGAGGGTCTATTGCTAGATCATGCTGACGTGGCGGTGTTCGATGCGGCGTGTTTTGACCACAGCCCATTGCCGCGCCAACACATCCTTAACTCTCCAATGCTGGGTAATAACAGTCAAATATGCCCAACTTATATTGTCGCCGCTGAACTGGACGTGCTGCGTGATGAGGCATTTGCTTATGCAAAACAATTAAAAGCGCATGGCGTCCCTGTTGAGACTTATACCGTACTTGGTGCGCCGCATGGGTTTATTCATTTTATGAGTATTCATCAAGGCATTGGACAAGAAACGGGTACTATTATTGAAGGTTTTGCGAGCTTTGTGCGCGATGTTATCAATACCCAATTGCAATTAGCAGCATAATTATTAATACAGTTATATAAGAGAGTGCTGGTTTATTTATATTACAGAATGGTGCTATTTAAACGTTACTTTCTCAAACGTTATTTTCTTAAATATTACCTTCACTCTTACCACTCAAAGTGATTAGCCACATCTCTGAGCGCGAGCCCAGTCGAAACGGAATACCCCAAAAACCATAACCTGATGAGACGACAAAGTGTCCTTTGCCAATGGCTTCATAACCATAGCCCAAGCGATTGATAGCATGGACGATAAAGTTGGCTGGAAATATCTGTCCGTTATGAGTATGTCCTGAAACCTGTAAATCAATCGGTAGCTGACTATGCTCAGCAATATCGCTAGGTCTATGATCGAGCATAATAATAGGTTTGGTACTATCGACGCGCGCCATCAGTTCAGTGGTCGCCACACGTTGACGTTTATGATTATCAAAACGTCCTACTAACCAAAGTGCTTGTCCTTGGTGCATGAGACATTTCACCTCATCATTTAACAGTTGCACGCCTGCATTGCACAGCGCTTCACTAATCGGCTGCTCGTGTCCATATAAATCATGATTGCCTAAAGTCGCATAGACGCCATATGGCAAGATTTTACATAACTCAGCCAAGTTTCCTGCCATCTTATGATCAGCAAATGCTTGCGTATTGTCATCCATGATATCGCCCGGCATCAGCAGTATGTCGGCTTTATTTTTTACCACTAAACGGCGTAGCCTATCTATCGCACTATTACCAAACAATCTGCCCAAATGTAAATCACTGGCTACAGCAATGCGTAATGGCTTAGCCATAGGCTTATCAATACTAATAGCTAACTTACGCACAACCGGCACATAAGCGCTATATAAGGCGTAAACAAACAACGCTACAAAGAAAACTAGAGCAAAAATGCGTAATCCAATAGTAAGTATTTCTCCATCAATAAGCGTAATACCGAACCAGCTATTTAAGAGCCAATAGCTGCCATATAGTAAACTGGTCGATAAAGCGGTGAGCATTATAAAGTGCATCACTAACATCCAAGCACTTATCCAGCGATAGCTATTAGAAAATATTTTGCTGACGCTCAACAGCAACAGGCTATTGGTAATGGCAAAAACCACTACCCACACCATAGCCGGTGATAGCGGTATAGTAATTGAAACAATCCAAGGCTGTAACCACCACTGTAAGCTGAGTACCGCTCCTAAACTAAAAAGCTGCAACAGCACAATAATGGTGATAATAAATGCGTAACGCATGAGGTTTCCTAGCAGATTGGCGTGCCGATAGAGATTTACAGCGTAAATTATGTAGAGCTATTTTGCCGACTGTAGGGTAATCATCCAAACCTCAGATCGCGTACCTAATCTAAAGGGCACTGCACCGATACCATAGCCTGAGGTAACTAAAAACTGTGTATCGGCTATTTTTTTGGCACCATAATTTAATGGTGAGAACCAGTCCATTAATATTGTTAATGGAAATATCTGCCCACCATGAGTATGTCCTGATAGATGCAAATCCACTGGTAAAGCACTGACTTCATCCATCATCGAAGGGCGATGCTCTAAAAACACCACAGGCTTATCGGCATCCACTTGAGTTAGTAACTCATCCGCTGACAGTCTGGTTAGATCCACATCGTCCGAGCGCCCAATCAACCATACTGCATCGTTTAATAACACACTCTCATTATCAAGTGCTTTGATACCAGTAGCCTCAATAGCCTGTGCTATTTGCTCATCATAGCCTAGATAGTCATGATTACCCAACGTCGCATAAACGCCAAGCGGTGCCTTTAGTTGTGATAACTGCTCATGCATATTGGTATTATCGTAAGCAATAGTAGTGTCATTCATAATATCACCAGCAATGACAACTACATCAGGGTGTTGCGCATCGATGAGGCTCACCATTTTCTTTATCTGCCGATTACCAAACCATCTGCCCAGATGCGTATCAGAAACCAATGCGATCTCCATTGGCTTATCGAGAGGTTTGGTTGTCGTAACCGTCAATCGATGTACCTCGGGTGAGTAGGCATTAAATATAGCGAGGCTCACGATACTGATATAAACCACAGTTGCAAACGCACGAGTGGTTATTGGTCGTGGCTTTTGTTTAAGTATTAGAGCATAAACCCCTGCAAGCACAGCCGTTATTAAAGCGGCATAAAACATAAAACCTTGCAAAATACTGATAACCAAATAGACGTGAAAACGCTCGTACCAAAACTCACTCAAGCCATAAAGGAGAGCGATATTATTAATAATAAAGACAATAGATATCAGCGCAACTTTAGCAGCAGTAGTTTTTGGCGTTATTAGCCACCAGAGAAGAACGCTGGTCATAACAGCGAGCAACTGCGTAAAAACGATAAAAAACCACATAAGTAGATCTAGTCAAATAAAGATAACGCTATCTTACGTCAAAAAACTGACACTTTAAGCGTATCATCTTTTTTTTCACAAAAACTTCATCAATGAAAATCTATTAATTTTATTTGTGTTTAGGAAGTGCAAACCATCCTGTGATGACTGCGCTAGTTCCACCAACACAGCAAAATAGGATAGTCCCCACTACAGCATCCATAAATTCTTTATCTACAGTGAACCAAACTATATATATAAAAGCACTAAACAGTCCAATGAAAAATAACGGTACTATTTCTTCTAGTTTTAAATCAAAGTATATTTTAAACTTAGTGATAATTAATGCAGCGATAAGAGAGGGTATTAACCCAAAAAAGAATCCGCCTACAATAGAAGCTAATAGCATTTTGAAAATATCTGTTAACTCTTGCCTGAAAATATTACCGTCAATTACAAACATCACAATCATATATAAGAAGACAATCAGACCGCCTATCGCTCCACCTAGCAATCCATAAACTCCTATCACCTTACCTTTAGGATAGTTGGTTACAGTGGCTGTAGCGCTGATCTCAATGTCACTCATACATACCTCCATTTAGGTTTCACATGAAACTTAGGAACTGTAACACCACCTATTACAGTGGTGCTAAACAACCCTGATAGAGCTAACATCACAGTTAAAAAACCTTAACGCTTATTATCTCATTAACACCTAAATGTGTAGTTGTAGATATCTAGCCTTGCCCATTCATGCCTTAGGTAGGGCAAATAATGCTAGGATTAAAGCGCTGACACCACCAGTCAAAACCTGAATGATAAAAGGTAGCTCTGTCGCTGATAGAAAGGCAAAGCCCATAAAACCACCAGTAATTAAAGATATAAGAAGGCCTTTATAATTACGGTAAGCATTTACTTGCGCAAGAATCCAGCCTGTAAATAACGAAGGTAACAGTCCTAATATAAATCCAAAGACCACATAGAAAATCAGCGCAAACCCTAGTAGCCAAACTATATTAAATACAGTGATGAGATAGACGTTAGTAATATTCAGTACTTCGGGCGCACCGAAATCATGATCATTAAACAAGACATCAGGTACTGCTATGGTCAACCAGAGAAATGTTCCACCTAGTGCCCCTCCAAATTGTGCATATTGGTTTATAATTTTTCCTTTAGGATAGTTGGATCTGGTTTTATTCATAGAGTTTTCTAATTTTTTAAAAACTGGAGTCTTATTTTGTTTGAGACCTAGGAATGGTTAAGCCGCCTAATATAAGAGCACTAAATAACCCAGATAGACCCACCAACACAGCAAATAAAAATTTCTCAAAATCTATTGTCTCAGCCATCGTCAACGCAATTATGCCAAATGGAATAGTTGCAATAAAACCAAGTAAGCCTAATATAAGCCAGTTTTTAAACGTTCTAAGATACAGTTTTAGATAAATGGCAATGCCTGCAGTTATCAATGCTGGTAGTAGGCCGGCTATCACTTTAAAAGCAAGGCCCCTAAACATATTTTCTATAAAGAACTGAAAATCAAAATCTAGCCATGATTCTGTCCCAAGATCCACAAATAGAGTTAATATCAGACTTGCAATAGTGGCTCCTACCCAGCCACCGAGCAACCCAAACCCTATAAGGATTCTTAACCAAGGGTAAGACTTTATATTACTTTGCTTTTCTAGCGTTAATTTTGAAGATTTATTACTTTTAGAAACCATATTATTGTCGTCTTAATACTCTGAGGTGAACTAAATGTTACGTTCCATGAAAAACTATAGTTTTAAAAAACTAGAATGTATCAATCCATTTGTTTCACATGAAACATCCATTTAATAATTTAAGAATCCTGCTCTTCTAACGCTTGCTTAAACGTTGGCTGTTTAAACTCATAACCTGCGTTCTGTAATGCTTGTGGCAATACCCTTTGTCCATCAATCAGTAGCGTTGACATCTCACCAAACATTAGCTTCAATAAAAACTCAGGTAAAGTAAAAAAAGTTGGTCGGTGTAACCATTCACCCAGTGTTTTAGTAAAGGTATGGTTGGTCACTGGATTGGGCGACGTGAGGTTATAGACGACCGCTGTTGTATCATTAGTGGTCTGCAAAGTATTATCATATGTGGTTGCGCTAGTCGTTTGCCCAGTATTAATACCATTATCAGCGCCCTTGCCAGCCAAATGCTGCTCAATAATAAATATCGCTGCCCCTACCCAATCCTCGCGGCTTATCCAACTCATGATTTGCTTGCCATCACCCAACTGCCCACCGACGCCCATTTTAAATGGGGTTAATAGTTTGCCGAGCATACCACCCTCAGGATGGATAACCACACCTGTACGGACGATAGCTACAGGCACGCTATATTCGGTTGCCGTCAATGCTAGCTGCTCCCAGTCATCACATAGTTTGTGTGAAAAATCTGTTTTAAATTCACTGCTTTCGGTCAACGGTTTATCACCTTGGGTGCCATACCAACCAATGGCTGAGCCGCTAAGCAGCAGCTTAGGTTTATGATTGGTACGGGCAATAAAGGCCAATAGCGACTCAGTAGGCTTAACACGGCTGGCGAGCAATTGCTCTTTACGTGCATCGCTCCAACGCGAGTCCGCTATCCCTGCACCCGCTAGATTCATAATCACATAGAAGCTGTTATCCGAATTAGCCAACTCATCATAAGTCATCATTTCGATATCGCTCGGATGTGTCTGACTGCTATCACGCGTCAGCCAAGTGATATGTAGCTCCTTACCCACCTGCTGATAACGCTTGATTAGCTCTTTACTAAAGGCACTACCCAAAAACCCTGAGCCACCGCTGATTAAAATATTCATATCCTACTCCCTGTATGATATTAACTATCATATTTATTATTTAGTAAAACTTAAACTATCATAACCATCGTCTACTTTTTTAGCGCTGATATCAAAACCACTTTTACATGCTTTTGGTAAAGCTATACAGCCAGCAATGGCTGAATTAATGCCGCCAAAAACACCAACGATACCCATAAAAGCCAACAGCACACCAACTTCTATCCATGAGTTGATGCCTAAATATAAGACGATTGCACCCATATAAATAGCTGAGGTTATAAACCCAATCAAAAAAGTCGTGCGTATACTTTTATGATCCTCGCGCCATAGCTTTTGGCTGGCGATGATAATGCCCGTTAATAACGCAGGAATAAAACCCAGCAAACCAACATATAACAATGGCTGATAACCAATTTGGGCAAAACTGGCCTCTCGAAAGATAAACAATAAAGCCAGCTCAGCAATCAATCCGCCAACCACGCTACCAATACCTGCAAACAAAATCATCACGGTTAAATGAGGGTAAGCATCCAAACTATTATTCATTATATTTCTCCTATTTATATTAGCTGTTTATTTAGTATAAATAGTGCATTGGTAGTGCTAATGAAGTTACTGTGAATAGTTAGTGGATAAGTATTTTGACTTTGTCTATTCTGCTTATTACTCTAAGCAAAATGCTTACGAATAGGACAGTCACTATTGTTATTATTTTGATATTTGTCTTTTAATTTATTCCAACGATTATTAATAAATTCCATGACAGTAGCCATGTTTGGCAATACGTGCGCTTTGGTCAGGTGTGGCGCTGCCGCATCTAAACGCTTGGCAAGCTCCGGTAAATGATTGGATGGCACAGCAGGAAATAGATGGTGCTCTACATGATAGAGTAAATTGAAGGTCAGCAAGTTGACTAATGGATTACGCTCGGTGCGGGCGATGGTCTCATCACAATCATGATGCACACCCCACACCGCAATGATACCGACGCTGGCATTGGCCAATGTCATGGTCAGTAGGTGATAGATCAATATTTGCGCCAACATAGCAAGAGCAGGAATAGTAAATGCGGTCAATACAAGAGCAACCAAGACGACCACAGCAATCAAACCAAACTCTAAATACGCAATACGCTGATTACGGCGACTGCTCAGACGTAAACCTTGACGATAGATATTTAGTCGATACGTGACACCACCTAACATCGCTCGCCACCACGACATTTTTGCCAGACTGCCCTCAATGTCATTGTCGCCCAATGGGTCACGATGATGCTCCATATGGGTGGCTCGAATGCTGTGCAAGCTGGTCATCAACAGCACGCTAAGCAATAATAGTATGGCAGTCGTCGTACGTTTTCCTGTACCCAAACTATGATGATAGCCATCATGAGCTTGGCGAAAAGCCGTGGCAAAGAATAAATAAGACGCGCCGCACGCTAGTACATACCAAGACTGACTGGCAAACCACCATGACAGCAATAAAAATGGATAAGGCAAAATAATATTATAGGCAATTTGACCGCGAGTTAGCTGGCGCAAGTCTTGCCACTGCACTGCATTGATCGCATCTTTAATCGCTATGCTTTTATTACCCTGTGTGTTATTCGCTTTCATATGCCACATCCATTTGTTATTACTATGAAAAGAGCTAATAAAACCTCAATCTGTTACATAAATTTCTGTCATAACAGAAATAAATTTATAAATTTTTTCTTTTAAATAAGCTATGGCACTATTAACGCACCACTAACGTAAGACCTTTTTAATGCTAGCGCCCAACTTCAATACCTTTTTGAGTGCGCTTGTCGGTAGTCTAAGCATCTCAGAAGACCAAGTAGTCACGGTCTCAACGAATTCTTGCGTCTCACGAATGCGTGCTTTGACTTCACTATTCTCATGCTCAAACTCAGGGCTGTCCATCAACTCTTGTAAAAACTGTACCGTTGGCTCCAGTTCACGTTTTTGCCTTTCAACGACGATGATACGCGCCAACTCCCAAACGTCGGTATTGGTCGTAAAGTGATCACGACGGTCACCCAATATCGAGATCTTTTGTACTAATCCCCAGTGCTGTAGTTCTTTAATACTGTTTGAAACATTAGAGCGCGCAACGCCAAGTGTTTCGGTTATTTCTTCAGCATTTAGCGGTTTACCGATAATAAATAACAGCGCGTGAATCTGTGACATGGTGCGATTGACCCCCCACTGCGAGCCCATTTCGCCCCAATGTAAGATAAATTTTTCGGTCACAGGATTTAGTTTCATGATTATTATTTACTCACTATCTTGAATAATTTGGTTATCTTAGGGCGTGTCCTCAATCTAAACGATAATACCTAAATGGGCTAAAAATGGCTAAACATCGTCAAATAGTTGGCTAGTATCCCGATATTATCTGCACTATTTTCCTTGTTTAACTGCAATTTAACTCATTTTTATCACCATTTTTAAAATGAGGACACGCCCTAATCATTCATACTGCGCTATTCTTTTATTTCTGTCAAGACAGAAATAAAAGAATAATATTTATTGCTTAGTGGATTGCTGTGCTCTAACGAACAATTAAACCAGTGGTTGCGTCACGAATTTGGCTCGGTAAGGTATAGCCTAATGTCTCAGCTTGCAAGTAGCTGATTTGCTCGCCAAAATAAGAATACGCTTCAGAAAAAGTCATCGCAGGCGGTTCACTTGATGGATTACAGCTCGTCGAGATCAGCAACCCGAATGGGTTCTGAGTACTGACTAGCTGTTGACACAGTTGACGGATAATAGGATGAGCGATCACTCTCACGGCTATCGTCTGGTGCTGCCCCATTATCCAAGGAGGAATAATGGTCGTCAGTATCTGCGGGATAGGTAACAACCACGTATGGGCTTGCTTATATTTTAGATCTATATGCTCACTATCTATCTGCCAGCTTTTTAGAATAGGTTTGAGTTGCGCCTCATTTAACGGGTCTAATAAAGGTGCCAGCCGCTCTACACTATCGGTAATAACAATCATACCTTTGGCTTGTGGGCGCTGTTTAATGGCTAAAATACGCTGAACTGCTTCTTTATCATAAGCGTCACAACCGACACCCCAGACGCTTTCGGTTGGATAAGCGAGCAGCTGCCCTTCTTTGAGCCACTTAGCAGCTTGAATGACGGAATCCGTGATGAATGGTGCAGATTGGCTCATAATTTGAATGTTTAGAAAGATAAAGTGTAAGCGCTTATAATAACACAGGATAAAGAAAGACTAGGATAGCTAAGGCTGCAAAAAACTTATTCCAGTAGCACCTGAATCAGTTTTAAAGTGACTCAACTATACCAACATTGTGCTGGGCTTAAATACTCAGAAATGATAAGCAAAAAAATGAAAAGTTAGAGAGGATGTGGCTTTAGACCCGCAGATAGCGTCCGCCCTGCACACTGATCGTACCCAGTAACTCAAGCTCCATCAGCTGTCCAATTAATTGTGGTGGCGCAAGCTTAGTAGTTACGATAAGCGCATCCAAATCCTGCCCATGCCAATCAAGCTGTTCATAAACGAGGGTTAAATGCTCAGGTACAACGATAGGTTTAGGAGCAGATTTGATATTAGAAGGTGGTGGCAGGTTAGCGACTATGGCGGTACTTTTATCTTTATTGGTATGTTTAGCAGTTTGGCTATGATTCGTTTGAGAGCTATTAGATTCGGTAGTATCTATACTATCCACAGTATCTTTTGATTCATGAGAATAACTTTCATAACCCAACTGAGCATTGACGTCCTCGAGCACCTGCTGCGGATGATAAACCAAAGTCGCGCCTTCACGTATCAAGTGATGACAACCTTCTGCATTGCTATTATCAATATGGCTAGGAATCGCAAAGACTTGCTTGCCTTGCTCAGAAGTTAAGCGAGCGGTAATCAGCGAACCGCTTTGAATGGTCGCTTCGGTCACAATCGTTGCGAGGCTTAGTCCAGCGACCAAACGATTGCGCCGCGGAAATGTGTGCTTGTGCGGCAGCGTGTGCGGCAACAACTCACTAATGATACAACCGCCTTGCTCGATAATCTGGCTAAACAACTTATCATGATGATTGGGATAATTGACATCGATACCCGTACCCATGACGCCAATAGTACGACCTTGGTATTCAGACTCAGCCTGTGCTAGCGCGCCTAAATGTGCCCGTTTATCCACACCCATCGCAAGACCACTGGTGATTATATAACCCGCTTGTGCTAAATACTGTGCCATATCAAAGGTGGTTTTTTGTGCATGTGCGGTGGGTTTTCGACTACCAACGATAGCGATTTGCGCTTGATGCAGACGAGATTTATTGCCACGATAAAATAATAATGGCGGTGGGTCGTAGATTTGCGAGAGTTGTGCAGGATAGTCAGGCTGATCGGCGAATAACAGACCGTATTTTTTATCTAGCAATGCTTGCTGGATTTTATCAATATTGGCACGCGTTTGCTCTGGCTGTTCATGACGGGCCAGATGGGTATGGTGAATACCCAATTGTCGCCATGCTTCTACGCCAGCAACCCAAGCCAGTGGTGCACCACCAAAAACAGTAATCAGCTTATGATACGCAGATAATGACGCATTCACCTCATACCACAGCGCCAGTATGGCGCGCTGATCGTCTGATAAAGAAGAGGTGACTGCTGTCATCGTCGTTTGTCTCGTTTGGGCGGGCTGAGTGTGGTCAATTTAAAAAAACCTTGTATGAGCTTATAGATAAGGCGGTGGTAACAGCTTATCGCCGACGTTTAACGGCAACTCAGAATTTAGCACATAAGCATAACTAATATGATCAAAAGTATTAAACACCATCACCATACCACTTTGCTCATTTGGCAAGCGTACAGGCGTATCATTATCGCGGATATCGCGCACCAATGGCCCTTTTTGATAAACCATCAATACATCACCAGGCTTCGCGCCATGCGTACTACCTAGATTGATAGCAACCACACTGCCTTTTGCCGCTGAACTGATTGAGTCCATGACACGGACAATCATACCACCACGGCTAACCGACGCAGGTGCTGGATAAAATACTGGCGGGATAGAGTTATCTAGCTCGACAAATACGCGATCACCTTCACGTACTTCTTTGCCATAACTATCCGTAAGCTGCAAACTGGTGACACCGTTGGTTTCTGTCGAGGTAACCAAACCAGTCGCCACTTGCGTGACTTCTAAACCGATCACTTCTTGCGTTTTAGGATCAACATATAGCTCGCCCTCGCGGTAGATACCATAGCGCTGACCGACGATAAGTGGGACGCCTTTGGCATAAATCTTATCGCCACTTGCGGTGATTAAGTTGCGGTTTTTGGAAGCTAAAATATATGGCGTGGTGTTGAAATCTTCTGGATTGACGATGATCGTCTTATCCAACCAGTGCTGAATAGCAGACCATGGAATCGGCGGTATACTGTTGGCAGTGGAGGTAACGGCTACTGTGCTAGCCACCACATCGCCAGTGAGTTGTTTTTCAACCCCAGCACAGCCCTCGCCAGTATCTACTCCAATGAGTGTTTTGCCTTGAATCACACATAAAATAAGAATGTCATTGGGATAAATAAGATTGGGGTTTTTGATTTGCTTATTGGTTGCCCAAATCTCTTTCCAGCGCCACGGACTGTCTAAATAACGGCCTGAGATATCCCACAGAGTATCGCCTTTTTTGACGATGTAGCGATTGGGTGCATCTGCTTTAATGGTTGGGGGTGGATTATTAGCGTGGGCAGCATTCATTAGCATGGCACTGCTAAACGTCGTGATCAACAGCGCTTTTGCTATTTTTTTTAAGCTCATCTTCATTGTTATATCCACAATATGTACCGCTATTATCGCCACAATAACGCTTACTTAAGTCGATTAATCTCGAGGCTTTGTACTTGTTTGAGCAAGCAGTAATAAAGCATCAAGCACTTTACGGACTTAACAAGTTGTTTATGATGACGTTTAGAGGGCAGCTGTTCAGTAATTGGCTGGTATTATTCCTAAAAAGCGTCTAGCACATTGCTGATTCGCCGACGCCGTTCCTAATATTACAATTATATCTACCATAACACAATCATAAACACTTTATTACAATAGTGTAACCTTTATGTGGAAACCTTCTTTTATTTCTCCTTTAGATATGAGCTCAGGGCTATTAGCGCTTTATGCTGGATTTGGTGTAACATAATCGCGAATTTGTTCAGCAACCAACTCAGCGTTGTTGTCTAAAACGACCACATGTTGCGGCAAGCTCTCCAAACCCTCGGTATGGGCTGGGCGAGCAATATCTATTTGACCAATCGCCTCGACGATGGTGTCTGCAAACTTAACGGGTAGCGCCGTTTCGGCACAAACAATCACCTCACCTTCTCGCTGCAACTCTTTGGCGACCTTGATACCATCAGCGGTATGCGGATCGACCAATTCACCATGCTGTTCATAAAGCGCTTTGATGGTTTGTAGACGGTCACTATGGGTAGATTTGCCGGCAGCAAAACCATAACGTGTGTTAACCGCTTCCATTAGTTCAGGTAAATCAAAACCTTGTCCAGATTTGACCCCTTCAAACAACTCATGGACGCGGGCGCTGTCTTTATCAAGCAATAGATAAACAAAACGCTCAAAGTTAGACGCTTTGGAGATATCCATCGATGGACTTGAAGTCACATAGGTTTTTTCTGTTGGACGCGGCTGATAAGCACCTTGGTTAAAGAAGTCATTTAATACATCGTTTTCATTGGTGGCGACAATTAAACGCTCAATTGGCAAGCCCATCTCACGCGCGATATGACCGGCACAAATATTACCGAAGTTACCTGATGGCACGCTAAAGCTGATTTTTTCGTCATTACTATCAGTCACGGCAAAGTAAGCTTTAAAGTAATAAACGATTTGCGCCAGTATTCGACCCCAGTTGATTGAGTTTACGGTACCTAAGTTATAAGCTGCTTTAAATTCTGCATCTTGTTGTAATGCTTTAACAATATCTTGGCAATCATCAAACATACCATCGATGGCGATATTGTGGATATTGTCATCCGTTAAGCTATACATCTGCGCGCGCTGAAATTCGCTCATTTTGCCATGCGGTGACAACATAAAGACTTCGATGTTTTCTTTACCGCGTAGTGCATATTCTGCTGCACTGCCCGTATCGCCGCTGGTCGCGCCAATGATAGTAATACGTGCATCTTTTCTTTTAAGTACGTATTCAAAAGCATTGCCCAAAAACTGCATGGCAACGTCTTTAAATGCCAGCGTTGGACCATTTGATAAGCCTAAAACGTATAAATTGTCTTCAAGCTTACGCACAGGGACAATTTCGGCACTACCAAATATCTCTGCGGTATAAGTACGCTCAATAATATCTTGCAAATCAGCGGTAGGGATATCGGTAGCAAAGCGCTGCATGATCGCCATCGCTAGCTGTGGGTAGCTCAGCGTGCGCCACTTATCAAGCGTCGCACTATCAATATTTGGATAGCTCTCAGGTAGCATCAAACCACCGTCTGGCGCAAGACCCATCAATAGCACATCACTAAAATCCATCGGTGCTGTCTGACCACGGGTACTGATATATTTCATTAGATTGTCCTGTCTATAATGAGGTTATTCAATATTTAAAACGGTTTATTCAGCAGTTTTTTGCAGCAACGCATAATAAAAACCATCGCCACTCTCGCTATCAATCGGTAAGCACTGACGACCGATAGCCTGCTCGATACCCCAATTGCAATCATCGCTAAATTCAACGGCTGTTATATTATTATAGTAAGTCATGAAATCCTGCATCTGCTCGACGTTTTCTTGCTTTAAAATAGAGCAAGTGACATATAACAGATAACCACCAACTTTAAGTTGTGGCCATAAATTGTGCAAGATATCCGCTTGTAGCAAAGTGGTTTGCTCGACGTCTTCTTCGGTACGCAGGATACTGATATCAGGATGACGACGAATCACGCCCGTCGCGGTACAAGGTGAATCTAGTAATATAGCGTCAAATACAAGTTTACTCTTTTTCTTGCCTGCCCCTTGCCATGTCGTCGCGTCAGCACAGACGATATTGAGCTCGACATTCTTTTCAGCTTGCTGCAAGTCGTGCTGACTTAGATTCAAGCGCTGTAAATTAGTATGAATACGCTCGATACGCGGCGCTTCATTATCTATCGCAGTCAGCTTCACTTTCGAAACTAAAGGTACTGATTCGTCGTTTTGTTTCACGTGAAACAAGGTTGAATCATTTGAGCTGATTAATTCTAACCAATGAGCCAATTTACCACCCGGCGCCGCACAAGCGTCTAAAATACGGACCTCGTTGTTATTATTATTCGTGTCTGTATCGACGTCTACATCATCGTTTTTAATACTCAGCTTATTGAGTAACGCGCTATGGATAAGCGGCGCTGCAAGTTGCGCATGCATATCTTGTACGCTAGCAGCTCCTTCAGAAAATTGCGGTAAGGCATTCACTGCAGTGCTCTGATGTAATCTTAGCCCTTTGGTTAATATGCTATTAGATGAGGCTGTATCCGACGAGTTAGATAAGTTGAAACCACTCGTTAGCTCAACCAAATCCGCGTCAATCTCTGCCCCATCCAGTGCTTGCTGATAGTCAGCTACCGAGGTAACTGCTGTATTCACTCGTAAAAACATTGGCGCAGGTTGACGTAGGCCCTGCATCAAATCGTCATACTGCTCACTCCAATCTTGCTTGAGCTGATAGGCAAGCCAATTAGGCAAGCTGTGTTTTTTATCACACTTTTTACGGAACTTACTAGGGTTCTTGGCAACTTTACGCAAGATGGCATTGATTAAACCAGTCGCATGGGCGAACTCAATCTCTTTCGCCGCTTCGACCGTTTCATGAATCGCCGCATGGTCAGCCACTTCCAAATACAGCAACTGCACCAAACCCACTTGAATGGTAGTACGCACCTCAACTTCATCAATAGGGTTATCCGCTAGCGTATCAAGTAAACGCGCAAGCGCATGCCATTGGCGCAATGTCGTTAGCAATAGCGCATGAGCAAACCCTTTATCACCATCATGTAAACTATTTAATAACGGATCAAGGACGCTTGCGAGCGACTGACCGTTTTGAATAGCCAATAAAGTACGAATCACACGGACGCGGACGCTACCATTCATAATAAGGTTGCTTGACGGTTTGAGCTTATTATTTCTAGGCGCAGTGCTGGTTTGTCTCATTAAATTGGGTTTCCTTGACGTATGATAAATGGCGTCTTGTGCGAGTTAGTTTGTTGACAGAATAGGTTAAATTATTTTGTATCTATAGTGAATTGATCACCATCGTTTAGCTGATTGCCGTGGCAGATTTGCTCGGCAGTCATCGGCTTACCACCGGCAAACTGTAAGTCAGTTATGGCTAAAGTTCCAGCCGTTTCTTTGTCACCAGCCGTTGTACTATCAGTACCGCAAGCGACTAAAATCGCGTTGCGTCCAACACTGATGACCGTACCAGCAGGCTCATTGGTTTGCTGTGATGCGTTGATAGGCAAGCTGGCTAAAATTTTGACCCGCTGCCCTGCTAAAAAAGTATAAGCACCCGGCCACGGTGTCAGTCCACGGATTTGGCGTTCAATATCAGCAGCTGATTGTGCCCAGTCAATTGCGCCTTCAGTTTTGACCAGCTTTTCAGCGTAATTGGCTTGGCTATCATCTTGAGCGCTAGCCTGCGCTTGATAGATTGGCAAGTCCTGCAACACCGTAGTAATGGCCGTCGCTCCTAGAGCCGCCATCTTATCATGCAGGCTGGCAGCAGTATCATCAGGCTCAATATTAGCGCTCACCTTATAAAGCATGTCGCCTGTATCTAGCCCTTTGTCCATCTGCATAATGGTAATACCAGTCTCGTCATCGCCCGCCAATAGCGCACGATGAATCGGTGCTGCACCGCGCCAGCGTGGTAATAATGAGGCGTGAATATTTAGGCAGCCTAGCGTCGGTGTGGTCAATACGCCAATAGGCAAAATCAGCCCATAAGCGGCGACAATCATCACATCTGGCTGATAACTACGCAACGTCTGCCGCGCCGCCATTCCTTCTGTACTGGATTTTTTAAAGGTAACTGGTTGTTCAACAGCGATATCATGAGTTAATGCCACTTGCTTAACCGCTGACGCTGCCAGTTTTTGACCGCGACCTGCCTTGCGATCCGGTTGCGTATACACCGCAACGATGTCTATATTGAGTGACTCTTGCTGCTTGATTAATGTCTCAAGACTGATAGCAGCAAACTCAGGTGTGCCCGCAAACACAACCCTTAGACGCTTGCTAGAAGAAAGGTTATTGGTAGTAGACGGCGCGGATAGCGTAGAGGCAGAAGCAATTGTAGTCATAATCATGCATTATATAGGGTTAATTGACTCATTATAGGTGAGTTTACGACGTTGTGCCATGATTGTAACCGCGTCAATCGGAGTTACTAATGACCACATTTGTCTTTATAATAGAAAGTAGGCCACATAAGAAACACAGTACACAAACCACAGTCAGATCAGCAAGCCAGCTACTCCGACAAAATATTTATAACTCCACTATATTTTTTATGTCGACATAGGACCAAGTTTTCATGCAACAGTTTCAGTCCTTACAGCGCTTACTCATATTTTACACCTTGACGTTGACAGTCATGCTGTTGCTATATTATGTTGCGCTGTTTCATGAGATGAAACAGAACAGTGAACAACAGAGTATTGATACTTTTTATGCTTTACAGCACGACATCACTGAGCATGCTAACCCCTTAAACAGTGAAATCACAAAAATTCTAGAAAAACCGACGTTTGAGGGTATCAGTTATCAGTTGGTTTTTATGCTGCCATCGGGGCAGACTTATATCCACCGCCATACTCGCCCTAATGAAGCGACATTTTCAACCATTACCTTCCCTAAAGTTATCACCTCGTTACCCTCTAACACCTCTAATAACAGCGCTTATACACTGACTGCCTATAACTTAGCAGGTACGATTGTATTTAAAAGTGGGCATAAACTTCATATTATACTGCGCCATAAAGCCCTTGATATTGACTGGTTATCTTATCGCTACTGGCTACCACTGATGACCGCAATAATGTTTTTTATCGTCGCTTTACTTTATATGCTAAACCGCCGAACCAACTGGGAGCAGTTGTTACTTTATACCGATAACTTGGGTAGTCAGGCAAAGGAAGCTTACACGCCACCACCATTTATGGCGGATAAGTCGACTGCTGAGTTTTTGCGCTTAGGTCATGCACTGAGTCGTATCAGTTATCAGTTGCATAACAACCATCGACGTATTAAAACCCTCAAACACCGTCTGGAGCGTTTGGTTGAGCAAGCGCCATTACCGATGCTTATGATTATGCGCCATGGACAAATCAGCTTTTTTAACCAACGCTTTGAGCAAATATTTATAGGCTTACCTGAAAATCACCACCATTATGAATTGACAGATTTTTTCGCTGGTAAGGATGAATCCACCCAATTACTGCTAAAAACATTGTCAAACTTACGTGTCACTCGCACAGTGACCGTCTACGGATTACAAAACCAACAGTCATACCAGCTGCATATCACGCCATGGTTCGGTGAGCACGGACAAGTTCATGGCTTTACCGTACTTCTTAACAGCATTCATGAGTTCGCCAATCAAATTGAGCAGTTGCAACAACAGAACCAACAGCTTCAACAGCGAATTGAGGAATTCAAAGGATTAAACTCTGTCATCGGTCATAAACTACGCATACCGCTAGAGACTATGATCGACACGCTTGAACCGATCGATCCTCAGACATTGTCTATCCAGCAGAATAAGACTTTGAGTGTGTTGGTTAAAAATAGTCAGCGTATGCTAACCACGCTGTACGATATATTGGATATCGAAGAGATTGAGGTAAGAAAAACTCGCCTGAGTATCCAACCTGTCGATATCTATAAGCTTGGGCAAGAAGTTAACGCTTTAATCATCGATAAAACGCGGCAGCAGGGGCTTGAGCTGATTTACTTTTTTACCCCCAACTGCCCGCGTTACATTGACACTGATGATGTGCGCTTACGTCAAATTTTGCTTAATTTATTACATAATGCCATCAACTTTACCACTACTGGCTACGTGGCGTTGATTATCGAGACCATTAGCCAAGATCAAGTACCACAACTCGGTAAAAATAGCTTACCCGCTCTCAATGAGAATGTAGCAAAAGACCAACCCCATTATTGGGTGCGTTTTAGCGTACAGGACACAGGGGTCGGCATCACAGCAATTAAGCAAAGTCAGCTGCTTCATTATTTTGATCACAGTCATAATTACAATCAAGATATGAATCAAGTAGAACAAGAGGCTATCGAAACTGGACTGGGCCTAAATAACGTCAATAATTTTGCTCGGTTATTAGGCGGTTTTATTGAACTAAAAAGTACTGTCGATAAAGGCAGCAGTTTTGACCTTTATCTTCCTTGTCGTCATCCAAATTATCAATCGGTATATCACCACAGTCCGCATTTGACCCACATTCATCTTATGGCAGTCGTCAGTCAGCCACTGGTTGCCGAATACTTACAATCCTTGTGCAGCCATTTGTCTATCACAGCGACTATCTATACTTCTGTAGATTTAGCGTCCCTACCAGAGTTAATACAGCAGTTTGAGAAAAATGTGCAAACACTGGCGCCTATATTACTATTAGATTACGAATATCGTGACACCCGTGCCATCACAGTAGATGACGCGTCAAAATCAGACGAGCTCAAGTTGGTACAAACACAACCCGGTAATAATAAGCAAACGACAGCCAGTGACGACAGTCAGCCAATACTAAATCAGCTGCTTGCTGATATATTATTACCCAAGCTACTGTTTAGCATGAAACCCGAACGCCGTATCCCCTCTATACTGTTGGATAAATGCGATGGCTTTTTGACAAAACCTTTGGACAGCGCCTTGCTGATCTCCGAGTTGATGCGCTTGACCTTGCCCGTCAGGCAAGTACTGGCACAAGCACAAACTGTCAAAGCCGAGGTTAGTAAACCAACCAACCCATCAGCTAACCCATCGGTTAACCCTGAAACAGCCTTACCCCTTATATTAGTAGTAGAGGACAGCCCAACCAATCAAAAAATCGCCTGCAAAATACTAAGCAAGCTCGGTTATCGTAGCATCGTGGCAGAAGATGGGCAGCAAGCATTAGAGGTATTGGAAACGCAGCGGCAGGAGATTTCACTTATTTTGATGGACTGCCGAATGCCTGTCATGGACGGCCTACAAGCCACCCAAGCTATTCGCGCCCAAGGCGACGATATTCCTATCGTCGCCTTAACTGCCAATAATACCCAAGAGGATCGCGATGCCTGTATCCAAGTAGGAATGGATGATTTTTTAGCTAAACCTATCGATAAAAAGCAATTGGAGGTCGTTTTACAGAGTTTTATAGAAGCTTAACCACAACTTATGCAGCGGCTGCTTGTATAGTTAATTTACTTTAAAACAAATACGAGTGCTACTGGAATGAATTTTTCGCAGCCTCTGTCACGCTTGCGAACAGCAAGTAAGAAAAACTTACTCCAGTAGCACGTGGCTAACAACGTACAGATTTTATTTAGAACTGCCTACCTCTAAACACTTTATACAGAAAAAATCTGTTCTGCCGATAGTTTAATCACGACCTAATAACCTGTTTTTATATCTCTCCAATATCTACTTCATAAAGCCATTATCTGCTAAAAATGCCTCAGATAACTGACTTTGTGGGTTTGGTGCATTCATACCACTCGTTTGCGATTTATTTAATAAACGCTCTAAATAGCGCGCGACGATATCGACTTCGATATTAACCTTGCTGCCTACCAGCCAATGCTTGGCAATATTGGTCACTTTAGCGGTATGCGGGATGATGTTTAGAGAGACAATATTGTCACGTACCAGATTGGTCGTCAGGCTAATACCATCGACCGTAATAGAACCTTTAGTGGCTGTATAATGCGCCAGCTCTGATGGTATGGTGATTTCGATATGAATAGAACGCGCATCCTGTTGTAGCTTGCTAACTACGCCTACTCCATCTACGTGACCGGCGACAATGTGACCACCAAAACGCGTGGTCGGTAGCATCGCTTTTTCTAAATTAACAATATGACCCGATTTTAACGTTTCTAGGGCGGTACGAGCGATAGTTTCACGTGAAACATCAACAGAGTAATAGTCGCTACCAAGTTGGACGACGGTCAAGCAAATACCGTTTGAGGCAATAGAATCTCCTAACTTTACATCGCCAAAATCCAATTCATCAGACTCTATCGTTAAGCGTATGTCACCGCCCATAGGCTGCATAGACTTAACCTTTCCAACACCTTCTATAATTCCAGTAAACATATTGACCTCATCTCATGGTTATATTGTTGCTATAAACAATATATTTTAATTGATTAGGGGCTGTATAGAATTCATCTATTAGGACTGCTGATCGCTAAAATAATTCCAGACTAGGCGTAAATCGAAGGTAATGTCGAGACCTTAGCTAGATTTACAACAACGTCTGGGCCGATTTTAGCATCAGTCCGAAGGAACAGGACTATTTTTTGCCACTTCATAGCCAAAACTATCGCGCTTAGAATGACTAAACTTACTATTTTTGGCGTCGAATTGCCTAAAAAATAGTCTCTGTCAGTTCCTTAGCTGAATTCTATACAGCCCCTAAAACTCTTATCAGCGTTCGCATATGGTCTATTTCTTGGTGAAACGTCTGCTTATCTTATGCTTATCATAGGATAAGTTGTGGATAAGTAATCGTAAAACAACCCAAGGCACCCTAAAACCTTGGTTTACGTAAAGTTATCCACAACAAGTATTTTTCTAGCTAAAAACTCCATACTTTAAAAAATCAGACTAAGTAACTGATTTTTATATTAAAATTATTATCTTTAATGGAAATCTAGATACGATTGTTTCATGTGGAACAAAGTTATGCACAGTTTCATGTGAAACCTTGATTAAGCATTTTTAGTTATCCACATTCAACCCACATTATGCCCAAGCTGTGAGTAAGTTGTTTATAACTAACAGGTTTATAGCGGTAATAAAGTAATTTTTAGGTCAGAACTTAGCTGCTCATGGCGGTGAATATCGAAGCGCAGCTGTTGAGCCAAAGATAGTGGATTAAACTCCACCATTGGCCGCGCTTGAGACCCTAACAAACAAGGCGCTTGGTACACAATCAGCTCGTCTACCAGTTGCTGACTTAAAAAACTGCCTGCCACGCTAGCACCGGCTTCTATCAACACGTCATAACACTTATGTTCATTGACCAAAACGGTAAGTAAGTCGTTTAAATTGTCTTCACGCCAATACAGCGTCTCGGTACTGCGACACAACTGATAGTTAGATTGTGGACTATACGCTAAGCGTTGACGTCTATCGAGTACCACTATCTTGGGAGCGGGAACTTGCTCGGGGGTGATACCTAGTTGATGGGAGCGAACATTAAGCTGGGGATTATCAGCCATGACAGTTTCGCTACCCGTAATAATAGCGCCACTTTGCGCCCGTAACTTCTGTACGTCTTCACGGGCAGCAGCGGAGGTAATCCACTTAGATTCCCCAGTTGCCATCGCTGTGCGACCATCAAGACTGGTGGCAATCTTGAGCCTCACATAAGGCATTTGGGTGCGCATTGCCTTTAAAAACCCACGATTTAATGCTTCTGCTTGCTCGGTTAATACACCAACCGTTACCTCAATACCAGCTTGCTCTAATACCCTCACCCCGTGTCCTGCAACTTGTGGATTCGGATCGAGCCCTGCAATCACCACACGTTTCACCCCAGCATTCACAAGGGCTAACGCACAGGGCGGTGTGCGCCCCGTATGGCTACATGGCTCTAAGGTCACATAAGCAGTTGCCTCTACTGCCCGCTCTCCAGCATCTGTGAGCGCAAACACTTCTGCATGCGGCTCTCCCGCTTTAGGATGATACCCTTGACCAACGATCTCTGCTGCTTGGACGATGACACAGCCCACTGCTGGGTTGGGTCTAGTCGTATACAAGCCTTGCTTGGCTTGTTCGATAGCAAGCATCATAAAGTAGCGGTCTTGCGAGTCTTGAGAATGGTTTTGAATTGACATAGGGGTTAACTTAATCAATGAGTGAGAGTTATTAGGGCGTGTTGAACATTCAGCCATGGCACTGACAGAAGCTATCAGAAGCTATGCAGAAAGAGGCGGCGCAAAACTTATCCAGTAATCGTTGTTTATTCTATAGTGGAGCTACTATATCTAAGAAAATAAAGGATTCAGCTTATTTTTCATTGGGTCGAATATTGGCGATTTCTTGATGAAAAGCATCAATGTCTTGAAAATCACGATAGACGCTTGCGAAGCGTACATAAGCGACATCATCCAAAGTTTTGAGCTCACTCATGATGATTTCACCCAAAACCTTGCTGCTTACTTCACGCTCTCCCATTTGTCTAACACGCTTTTCTATACGGCTAATCATCGCCTCTTGCTCATCAATAGTGATAGGACGCTTTTGTAATGGTAGTAAGATAGAGCGGCGCAGCTTTTCATTATCGTACGGCTCAATTTTGCTGCTCGATTTGATAATTCTAGGCATTACCACCTCTACCATCTCAAAAGTAGTAAAACGCTCTTGGCAACTATTACATGAGCGGCGGCGGCGCACTTGAGCACCTTCCGCGGCAAGCCGTGAGTCAATAACCTTGGTCTCTGACGCATTACAATATGGGCAGTGCATAGCATTTTCCTTATTTTAAGATGGAGCATACAACGGGTTATTTACCAATGCAAAAGCTACCAAATATTTTACCTAACAAATCATCAGCACTGAACTCACCTGTTATCTCGCCTAAGCTTTGTTGAGCTTGGCGTAAGCTTTCGGCAACCAATTCTCCTGCTTGAAAGACGGTCAACTGCTCATGCGCCTCTGCCAAACAATCCGCCGTCCGTCTGAGTGCATCTATATGCCGTGTGCGAGCGATTAGGCTGTTTTCTGGGGGATGGAAACCTACTTTAGCGCACAAGGTTTCGACTAAATTATCGATACCTACGCCTGTTTCACATGAAACATTAACTTGTTCGTAGCCACGATTTTCTATTTCAAGTTGCGAATCAGAGTCGATTTGTGCGCCACTACTGTCCCTTAATAGATCACTTTTATTGGCAATAATTAATAAGCGCTTGGCTTCTGGCAGCTCACCAAATAGCTGCTCAGCGAGCTGTAAGGGTGTGATTTCCTCTTCAAGATCACGGGTGACATCATAAACCATCAGCAGCATATCAGCCTGAGTAATTGCTGTTCTAGCACGCTCAATGCCAATGCGCTCAACCGTATCTTCTGTCTCGCGCAAACCAGCGGTGTCAGTCAAATGCAGCGTTAAACCATTGAGAACCACTGTCTCTTGCAGCGTATCGCGAGTGGTGCCTGCTACGTCGGTGACGATAGCACGCTCTTGTCCTGCCAAACGATTCAATAAGCTTGATTTACCCGCGTTAGGTCTGCCCGCCAACACCACGTGAATACCATCGCGTAACAGCTGTCCTTGTTTTGCCGTTGCTAGTACTTGCTGTATCTTGGCTTGTGTTTGCTCCAGCTGAGTTTGTATAACCCCATCAGATAAGAAGTCCACATCCTCCTCATCAGGAAAATCAATAGCCGCTTCTACATGGAGTCGCAGGTGAATTAACTGCTCAAGCAGCTGATTAATCTTTTGTGAAAACTCACCGCTAAGCGATCGAATCGCACTACTTGCAGCAGCAGCGCTGGTCGCATCGATAGCGTCAGCGATTGCCTCTGCCTGTACCAAATCCAGTTTATCATTATCAAAAGCGCGGTAAGAAAACTCTCCGGCACTCGCTTGTTTTGCCCCCAATTCAAAGACACGTGCTAGCAGCTGGTTTTGTAAAATCATCCCGCCATGCCCTTGCAGTTCAATCACATCTTCGCCTGTGAATGAGTTTGGTCCCTTAAAATACAGCACCAAACCCTCGTCAATGACCGTACCATCAGCCTGATAAAAACGGCAAAAACTGGCCATACGTGGTTTAAATTCTGACTTACCGGTGAGCTTACACGCGATGTCATGTGCGCGTGCGCCTGATAGCCGTATAACGCCGACACCACCACGCCCAAGCGGTGTTGCAATAGCAGCAATCGTGGCCAATCCAGATGCGTTGGGCTGTTCAGATGAATTAGGTGCAGTCGACGGCTTCTCTAAAGAATCCACAATTACTCTCACTAGCTAAAAACTCCATTATAGACGGCTGGACGCAGACTGACAAAGCAAACTTTGGATAGCAACAGCACGTTACTATTTACTTTATTACTTTACTACAAGCGCATCGTTTTTATTTTGAGCTGACTATATAGTCAATTCGATATAGAAAAATACAGTGCGATTGGTATTAATTTTTTGCAGCCTCTGTCAGCGTAGATACAGCAAGCAACAAAAATTAATACCAGTCACGCGTCAAAAAAAATGTATTTAGTGTCAACCATAGTACATATAGACCAGCTATAAAAAAACCACCGCTGACGCGATGGTTTTATCAATGCTGGTTCTATTTGAAGACTGGTTAATCGACTACCTTGACGGTACGACGCTTTTGTTCTTCTTCAACTTTCTTATTAACAATATACTGCTGGGTCATACTAAACAAGTTATTCACTGTCCAGTATAGTACCAAACCAGCTGGGAAGAACAGCATAAATGCGGTAAAGATAATAGGTAAAAACTTCATCACTTTTGCTTGCATTGGATCAGCTGGCTGCGGGTTAAGCTGCTGCTGTGTAAACATCGATGCACCCATAAGCAGTGGCAAGATAAACCACGGATCCATCGCTGATAGATCCTGAATCCATAATATCCATGGTGCATGACGTAGCTCAACACTCTCAACCAGCACCCAATAAAGCGCTAAGAATATTGGCATCTGCATAAGAATTGGTAAACAACCCGCCATCGGATTGACCTTTTCTTCTTTATAAATGCCCATCATCTCTTGCGACATCTTCATACGATCGTCGCCATGCTCTTCTTTTAGCGCTGCTAGACGAGGTGCGATAGCCCGCATCTTCGCCATTGAGTAGTAGCTTTTATTCGAAAACCACATTAAGGCAATTTTCACTAAAACAGTCAGTCCAATAATTGACCAACCCCAGTTACCGATAACCTTATGAATACCATCCAAGATAGCAAATAATATCTTCGATATTGGCCATAACAAGCCATAATCGACGGTCTTATTAAGGCCGACTGCCACATCTTTTAGCTCAGACTGTACCTTTGGACCGGCATACAGTGTCGCGTTTAACGTCATTTGCTTGCTTGGAGCTACATTGACTACTTCGCTATTAAAGCCAATAAAGTAATCATTTCCCGTTTCACGACTAAAGAATTTACCCGTAAAGTTTTCAGGCGTCCATGCAGAGACAAAATAGTGCTGTACGATGCCGACCCAACCCTTATCACTGGACGTGGCCAATCCACTATCGCTGAACTTGCCAAATTTTAGCTTATTATAAGGATCGTCAGGTGTACCCCAAGCGCCGCCTAAATAAGTCGCCATGCTCAGTGCGCCTTTATCTGACATGCCAGGGTCTTTACTGTCATCGCGTTTTAGCTGCGCAAACATCTGACCTTGCCACGCGTTGGTAGAAGCGTTTTGAATTTGGTAGCTAATATCAATCGGATATTTATTTTCAGTAAAGGTAAAGGTCTTGGTAATTGTCACGCCATCTTTTTTATAAGTAAGCGGTACAGACAACGTTTGTTGACCTTCTTCCATCACGTAATTATTAGCAGTATGGCTATAATTAGCACGGCCTTCTGCCGTATCGATACCATTTTGACCGATTAGACCAGATTGAGCCACGTACACACGATTGCTGTTATTTTCTAACAATACAAAAGGTTTATCACTATCGAGTGTCGCGTCATACTGCTTGAGAGCAGCATAAACAATATCACCGCCTTCTGGATTAATTTTTATATCATAGCGATCGGTGGTTACCGTGATGAGACCTGCATCTTTAGCAGGAGTAGCCGTCACCGTACCAATATCGACTGCACCATTATCAACAGGTAGCGTCTGTGACGGAATATCACCTGCTGCACCGGTGGTAGAAGGAATGTCAGCACCTACTGAAGAGGTGGTTTCTGGCACTGCATCTACCGCTGGCGCATCGGCATAATCATCTCGCCATGCCAAAATCAGCAGATAAGCGGTGATTAGCATCGCAATGATGATCATCACCCGAAATATCTTTTGCATAAACCTTTCCTAGATTAAAAAATTAGGGAATGAAAAATTAGGGCATGTGTCGTGACCATACAACAAAGTTATCTTGATATCTGACAACTATATTGCTAGTCATTTACATAAAATGTGCATTATTTTACTAAAATTCTGCCTTAAATGATACCAAGAGTGTGGATAACTTGTGGGTAACTTAATAGACCTGATACCAGCGCCATGAGACTCTTACCATTATGTCAAACTCATCAAATAATTTAGCCGTGAAACATAGCTTTTGTTGTCTCGATAAACACCAATACCTTGAAGACTCATATTTAATGAAGTAGTAAAAGGTACGTATTGATAAACATAAGAAGCTAAAGGTAGCGGCACAAAATCAACGCCATGTCCACCTAAAGGGTGGCAGCTACCAATACGCTTTAATAACAACCAACCCCCCGCTCGAACACCGTGCCATGCCAAAGCTTGTTTGCCATAATTCGAGCATGTTGGGTAATAACGACAACGAGCAGGTATTACTGGACTTATTACTCTTTGATAAAAGATAATCAAATAAACAATAGACTTATTTAAAAAATTATTTTTATCTTTTAATAAAACTTTCATTTTATTTAATTTCTATTTTTTTAAAAATATTATTTATTTGTTTTTTCAATTCTTTATTGTCTAACTCTTTTATAGATTTTTTAACAATGAAAACAATATCTTTATTTTCTAAGATAGAAGATTTTATTCGAAACTGCTCACGTATCTGCCGTTTAATGAGATTTCGAGCGACCGCGGTAGGTACTTTACGCTTAGTGATAGCCATACCTACTCGTGGTTGGTCATGCGTATTGGTTCGTACAAAGGCCATGAGATGGCTTTGATGCAGCTTACGCTCAGGCGCATCAAACACCTCACGAAAGGCGTTAGGCGTTAGCAAGCGTTGCTCTTTAGTGAAGCGGGCGGTAGGTATCGCTGAGACAGTATTGGACATAGTACAACCTAGTATGAAAGCTAATAACAATATTAGAATAATAGCAAAATATAGAGACAAAAAAAGCGCCTATGTGGGCGCTTTTGATATATGGCTACGTGTCAGTTGTGATGATTGACTATCGCAATCTACCAATAAACAATAGATACACAACAAGCACTACTAGCCATGCTTATCGCAATCTACTGATTATACAGTAAGACGATGACGTCCTTTAGCGCGGCGACGAGCTAAGACCTGACGGCCTTTTTTAGTTGCCATACGTGCACGGAAACCGTGAGTACGTTTACGCTTGATCACGCTTGGTTGGAATGTACGTTTCATAACTCACCTGTCAAAATAATGGACTAAATTCGTAATAGCGGAGGATTATACCATTCCATAATATATTGGTCAATAAACGAATTGGATTTGTTTGTTGATGTGTGTTTTTACTCTGCTAGAAGTAAGTTTGTTCCACACTCTTTATTTTTATTTGATATTTATTGCTTGTAGTTATCGGTTCATCTTAGTTACTTTTTATCGACTTCTTGAAAGTTATCCACAGAATTTAACGAAATCCATAATAATAATTGATTAATATATATAGATATTGTTGTTATTGGGAGGCTTATTATCTGTGGTTAAGTCTAAATTTCTTTTTATTATCAAAAGACTAGACTATGGGTAAGCCTGTGGATAACCTGTGGGCTAAATATGGATAACTCGAGTAATAAACTTATCCACAAAACTATCCACAGCCTTATCCACAAAAAACAAGGTGTTATCCACAGGCTTCTGTGTTAGATTAACCCCTGCCCACTCTATGGTTTTTTATCATTTTGCCAAGGTAGTTTTGGCTGAATAATGATGGGCAGTATTTAGTGTTAGATAAGAGGTTTATACCACTTAGGCACATCTATTATTTTAGTTTATAGGGTTAGTATTTTTCATGATAGACACAGCAAATATTTGGGATAGATGTCTAAACGACTTGCGTTACAACGTCAAAGACAATGTATTTACCATGTGGTTGAGACCTTTGTCTGCCCATCAAGAAGCACAAACTCTTATTATTCTTGCTCCTAATGATTACTTTGTGACTTATATTAAAAAAAATCATTTGCAAGATATTCAGCAGTTGGTCGCTAAGCACAGTCAAGGAAGTATCGAAGAAGTTGTGGTTCGCGTCGATAACGCTGGACGTGACACAGGCGATAATAGCCAACCACAGTCAGGGTCTTTGTTTACAGAGGATAAGCCCTCCCCTCCCCCTGCTGATCATAAATTTGAAACCATTCATCATAACAATGCAAAAGCAGATATTGATGCCAATATGCGGCATGCAGAGTTAATCGACTCTGCTGATGCCAAATCTTTAAGCTATCTAAACCCTGATTTTACTTTTGAGACATTTGTCACTGGTAAGTCCAATAACCTGGCCTACAAAGCCTGTTATGAGCTTGGTAAGCGCCAATCAAAAAATCGCCACAATCCACTATTTATATACGGGCCTTCTGGGTTGGGGAAAACGCATTTAATGCATTCTGTAGCACATCGCTATTTAAAAAATAATCAAAGTTTTTATTATTTCACTTCTGAAAAATTTATTAATCAATTAGTTTATTCTTTAAGAAATAATAAAATAGAAGATTTTAAAAAGAAAATAAAAAAAGTAGATTTATTAATTGTAGATGATATTCATGTATTAGCAGGAAAGACTAAAAGCAGTAATGAGTTTTTGACATTATTTGCTGATTTTACTAGTGGTGACAAACAGCTGATTTTGGCTTCTGATCGTCATCCATCACAAATGACGGAGTTTGATGAACGTTTTAGATCGCGGTTTTCTTGGGGCTTAACGGTCGCTGTCGATCCACCTGAAATTGATACTCGCGTACAAATTCTGCAGAAAAAAGCGGCTTCGTATGGCATGACATTGCCTAAAGAGTGCGCCCTATTCATTGCTCAAAATGTGGTTTCTAATGTCAGGCGTCTTGAAGGGGCGTTAAATCAAGTATTTGCCAACGCTAACTTGACGGGCGCACAAATTACACTAGAGATGGTGCAATATGCGCTAAAAGACATCGTAGCGATGCGGGTACAGGCCGTTAATATGGATAATATTCGTAAGGTGGTCGCTGAATATTATGATGTAACGGTCAAAGATATTATGGGTCGTAAACGTACGCGCAGTATTGCCAGACCGCGTCAAATAGCAATGACACTCTCACGAGAGCTAACTGGCGATAGTTTTCCTGAGATTGGACAGTCATTTGGTGGACGCGATCACACGACGGTGATGCATGCTTGTGATAAAGTTAATGAGTTGCGAGCAGCGGATCCAGCGTTTGACAAGGATTACAAAACGCTTGCATTGATGTTACAAGCGGGTTAGCAGCCTTTGCTACGGCTGTGTTTTAGTCGCTCGATATGGTTTATAATATTGACCATATCGAGCGCATAGACATTGATGGATTATAGTGAGTAGACAAGGTATTATTAAGCCATTATTTTAAATTTTATAAAAATAACCATTCAAAAAGTCATCTAAACAAGAAAACCCTTTAAACAAGAGTAACTAAGCATGCAATTATCGATTAATCGAGAGTCGTTACTAAAAGCCATTAACTTGATAGCCAAGGCGGCGGATAAGCGCCACAATATGGTCATCTTGGGCAATATTAAGTTACAGCTGTCTGAGTCAGCGCTTATTTTGACGGCATCTGACTTAGAAGTAGAGCTGACATCGACGTTGAAATTGCCTGCGGGTGCTTGTATCGAAGCGGGTACAACAACTTTGCCGGCGACGAAATTGAAAGATATCTGTAAGTCGCTGCCTGCTCAAGCGCAAGTCAATCTCGCCACTCAAGAAAATGAACGCTGTTTGCTGACCAGTGGCAAAAGCCGCTTCACCTTGGGGACATTACCTAGCGAAGACTATCCAAGTTTGGGCAATCCTGAAAACATCACACCCTTGACCATCAGTCGTAGCCGCCTGACGGATTTGATTCATAAGACCCAGTTTGCGATGGCGATTCAAGATGTGCGTTATTACCTCACTGGTATGTTGTTTGATGTGTCACAGCAGCAATTGACGACGGTCGCGACCGATGGGCACCGATTGGCTTTGGCGCGCAGTGTTATCGATGTGAATGCTGATTTAAATATGCAGGCTATCTTGCCGCGTAAAGCGGTGATTGAGCTTGAACGCTTGGCCGCTGAGCTAGGTAAAATGCTTGGTGATCAAGACAACGCAGTGACACTGAGCTTCGGGCGTGAGTTTTTGCAAGTAAGTTTGCCGTTCGGCGATGTGGATAGTGCAGGGCAGGTCAGTGAAAATCTGATGGTGACCTTTACCGCGCGTTTGATAGATGGCAAATTCCCTGATTATCGCCGCGTTATGCCAAGCAATACGGATAAACTGGCGTTATTCAATCAAGAAAAAATGACCGATGTGCTGCGCCGTGTAGCAATTTTAAGTAATGAAAAATCTCGCGGTGTGGTGTTTAATTTTGCCAGTGATGGCATGGTAGAAGTACGTGCCAACAACGCTGAGCAAGATGAAGCGGTGGAGATGATTCAGGCAAAATATCAAGGTGAGCCAATGGAGCTATCGTTTAATGCTGCATATCTGCAAGATGTATTGGGTGTCATCCAAGGCGATTTGCAAATGCACATGAGCCAATCAAATGCTTCCGTTTTGGTCAATCAACTGAATGATGAGTTTCATCAATATGTCATTATGCCGATGCGTATATAGTAGATTCACTATAAAGACGATACAGTGTATTGGTTATAAATCTTTTGCAGTCTCTGTTAGTGCCATCGCCGAAGGATCAAACACGCCCTATATATAAATATAAGCACTCTTAAATCGAGTGCTATATTATATAATATAACCTTCTATATTTAACTGGTTTATCAAACTTTTGCCTGTTATTAAAACAGCAATCTCACTAGGCGGCTGTCGGTACTATGATTGAACGTCTGCAAATATCTCATCTTCGCAACTTAACCTATGTCAACTTATCATCAGCTGCTTGCAATGTCATTATCGGTGCCAATGGTAGTGGGAAAACCTCGTTACTTGAAGCTATATTCTTATTATCCCGTGGTAAAAGCTTTCGGCATAGTCAACCAAAGCGCTATGTTCAGCATCATCAACCAGCAGCCATCGTCTATGCTAAGCTCATTGATGGCAGTACCTTAGCCATTCAAAAGCAAATCGATGCGACGACCATTCTACGTCTTAATCAAACCACCGTTTATAACCAAAGCATCCTAACCGAGCAACTGCCAACACTACTGATAGATCCATCGACCATGGATATGTTAGAGCAGGGTAGTGCCAGTCGTCGCCAGCTATTAGATTGGTTGGTGTTTCACATGAAACAAGGCTTTCATCCGCAATGGGTAGCGTATCAACGACTGCTAAAACAGCGCAATAGTTTGCTAAAAAAGACCCGTCATTTAACCCAAGTGCAACTCGCTGAGCTAAAATCATGGGATAGAGGGCTTAGTAATCATGCAGCGCTTATCCATCATTATCGTGAGCGTATATTTACAGAGTGGCAGCCTTATTTTTCTGAAAGCATTGTGCAATTATTGCCAGCTTATGCTGAGCAATTGAGTCTGAGCTATAACGCTGGCTATGATACCAATGTTGCGCTTGACGTACAGCTCAACGAGCGTCTAGAGCAGGATTTGCAATTGGGCTATACCCGTATCGGCAATCATCGTGCTGATGTTCATGTGCATTGGCGCTCGAATGAGGCAGTTGACATGAGTCGTGAGCACACACAGACGAGTGCGCCGTTAAAAAATGAGGTAAGTACTAAGTTGCCCATCCTAAAAGAGCAGGCCGCTAATGTATTGTCTCGTGGTGAAAAAAAGTTACTCATCACGGCATTACGCTTGTCACAGTTACCATTGTTACTTAATGCTGAAAGCGATACGGGTTTACCGAGCAATGACTCAAAATTAAAAGCCACACCAGTCGTATTATTAGACGATATCACCGCAGAATTAGATGGTCGGGCGATACAGATTCTACTATCGGCTTTAGCACGGCTGCCGTGTCAAGTATTCATGACCAGTTTGACCGATGATATTGTGCCTTTGGTGCAACAGTTATGGTCAGAACCTAAAGTGTTTCATGTGAAACAGGGTGATATTTTAGCTTTATAAGTACTTTGTTTTTTTGATAGAGTTTTTTACCATCAGCATTCTCATTGCTCACTTCTCTTTCTATAAAACCTTCAAATCTATGGTTCTTCATCTCATCTTTTTATCAAAACAATCACTATTTTAAAAAGGGCGCTTAGTATTGATAAAGCTCTCAGTAAACAGTGACTTAGAGGCAAAAAAATGCTAAAATAGAGCTTTATTTTTGTCCTGTTTTCAGTAAGTTATTTGATGGCATTATATGGATGATTTTTATTGTCCGTAATTTTATAAGTAGTTGATAGTTATACGTTTCATTTACTCCATTGGCTTTGATAATGTTTAAAAAAAAGAAGCCAATGTTAGACAGGTGAAACGCTGGAACTTAAGTTGCTTTTAAGTCGATATCAACACTCAAATTTTTTGGTTAACCCTGTTTTAACCAATAATGCATATCAAAGGTTTTGACTACAATATTTAAGTCTCAAGTATTTAAGTCCAAAATAACGTTATAAAGCGTCATCGTAGTGGTGCGCTCATAACAAACGGCTGATTACGGCTAGATTAAGGAATGCACATGAGTGATTCATTACCTACCGACCACGAGCAATTAACGACAGACCACGTGGCAGCAACTACTGCACCAGATGTGGTTTCTGAAGGGTTACCGTCTGATTATAGCTCCAAAGATATTCGTGTATTGCGTGGGTTAGAAGCAGTACGCGTGCGCCCTGGTATGTATATCGGTGATACCGATGACGGTACGGGTCTACATCATATGGTCTTTGAGGTGGTGGACAACTCTATTGACGAGGCGCTCGCTGGTCATTGTGATCAAATTGATATCATTATCCATGAAGACGAATCTGTCAGTGTGATGGATAATGGTCGCGGTGTTCCCGTCGATATCCATCCAGAAGAAGGCGTGTCTGCGGCGCAGGTTATTATGACCGTACTGCACGCAGGTGGTAAGTTCGATGATAATAGCTATAAAGTTTCGGGCGGCTTACATGGTGTCGGTGTTTCGGTGGTTAATGCGCTATCCAAAACGCTTGAGATGAATATCTGGCGTGAAGGTTATCATTACAATCAGACTTATACTGATGGTGTCCCTGACAGCGAAATTCAACAGATGGAAGCGACCGAGCAAACTGGTACGCAAATCCGCTTTTACCCCAGTAATGACGTATTTACTGGCACCATCTTTGAGTACGATATTTTAGCCAAACGCTTACGTGAATTATCATTCCTCAACTCTGGTGTGCGTATCGTCCTAACCGATGAGCGTATCGATAAGCGTCATGAGTTTGAGCATAAAGGTGGTTTGTCAGAATTTGTCAGTTACATCAATGCTGGCAAAGATGGCATTAACGAGGTCTTTCATTTTGTCAGTGAACAAGATGATGGCATCAGTGTCGAAGTGGCGTTGCAATGGACCGATACTTATAACGAAAAAGTACTTTGTTTCACCAATAATATCCCGCAGCGCGATGGTGGGACGCATTTATCTGGCTTCCGTTCGGCATTGACCCGTGGTTTAAACAGCTATATGGATCGTGAAAACTTATTCAAAAAAGAAAAAGTCGTCGCAACCGGCGATGATGCCCGTGAAGGCTTGACCGCTATTGTCTCTGTTAAAGTCCCAGATCCAAAGTTCTCGAGTCAGACTAAAGATAAGCTGGTCTCAAGCGAAGTGAAATCGGCTGTCGAATCAGCGATGCATGATAAGTTTAATGATTATCTGCTTGAAAACCCAAGCGCTGGTAAAGCAATCGCCGGTAAGATTATCGATGCGGCACGTGCGCGTGATGCGGCGCGTAAGGCACGTGAGATGACTCGCCGTAAGACTACTTTGGATATTGCTGGTTTACCGGGCAAGTTAGCAGATTGCCAAGAAAAAGACCCTGCATTATCCGAGCTATACATAGTGGAGGGTGACTCTGCAGGCGGTAGTGCTAAGCAAGGTCGTAGCCGTAAGACCCAAGCGATTTTGCCATTAAAAGGTAAAATCCTCAACGTTGAGCGTGCCCGTTTTGACAAAATGCTGTCTTCTGCTGAAGTCGGTAACCTGATTACCGCACTTGGCTGCGGTATCGGCCCAGATGAATATAATCCTGATAAAGTGCGCTATCATAAAATCATCATCATGACCGATGCGGACGTCGATGGTTCACATATTCGCACCCTTCTATTGACGTTTTTCTTCCGTCAAACGCCTGAGCTCATTGAGCGCGGTTACATTTATATCGCTCAGCCACCGCTTTATAAGGTAAAAAAAGGCCGTCAAGAATTGTATCTAAAAGACGATGAAGCGCTAAAAGCGTATTTGTTGTCATCGACGATTGATAGCACTAAGCTACATATCAGTGCTGACGCGCCTGCCATCACTGGCCAAGCGTTAGAAACACTACTCAATGATTATAACCAAACGCAGCTGATAAAAGCACGTTTGCAGATTCGTTTTCCGGCGGTGGTTTTAGATGCCTTGACGCATACGCCGAAGCTTAGCACCGACATGACTTATGACAAGTCAGCGATGCAAGCATGGAAAGAAGCCATGCAAACCCAGCTTGAGCGCTTCGGTAGTGACTTAAACCCTGAGATTGAGTTGGTTAATATTCATGCGCCGCAGCCAAAAAATATGGATGCCGCCGCTGCTGATTTGTTGGGTATGAAACCAGAAGTAGAGGCTGAAGTAGCGGTAGATGGTGAAACGTTAACCACTAAAGCACAGTGGCTCCCACGTATTACTGTTTATGTGCATCAGTTGGCCCATCATTATTTGTTGGATGCTAGCTTTATTAATTCAGGCGAATACAGCAAGCTGCTGCGCTTATCGAGCGAGTGGAATACCTTGCTTGCAGAGGATGCCTTTATCCGCCGTGAAGCATCGGCGGGTACGACCAAAGATATTCCAGTACGTGATTTTGATTATCTATGGCAGCAGATGATGATGGATGCGCGTCGAGGTCTATCTGTGCAGCGTTATAAAGGGCTGGGTGAGATGAACGCGGATCAGCTTTGGGATACGACGATGGATCCTGAAAACCGTCGTATGCTACGCGTGACGATTGAAGACGCGATTGCCGCTGACCATATGTTTACCTGTCTAATGGGCGATCATGTCGAGCCGCGCCGTATTTTCATCGAAGAGAATGCATTGACGGTATCTAATCTGGATATTTAATATTTGAAATTAGCCTGTTTATTCTATAAAGTCATCCTGCTAGCAGGATGACTTTTTTTGTTTCATGTGAAACAAAGTAAATAAGATAGTGAGGAAAATACCATGCTAAACACAGAACAAAAGAAGTATTTATCACAACTACCAAAAACAGCCTTAGTTGATTTTGTCGCTGATGTGTATGGTGTAGATAAAATGCTAGATAAAAAAATTGAGCGTCTGCTATTACAGTCAGATAAGCCTAAGCTCATAAAAAAGTTAACCACTACCCTAAAAGGACTTAGAAGACGAAGGAAGTTTGTAGATTACTGGGAGTCTAGCGAATTTGCTACTGAGCTTCAGCACTTAGCCAGTGACATAATGAGCCTTTATCCTGAGCAACCACAAGAATGCTTGACGTTACTTGAGTTATTTATAGAGTCTACTAATGCTAGCTTAGAACGTGCTGATGACTCGAACGGTTATATTGGTGACGTGTATAGAAGGTTAACCTTGTCTTGGTTGACAGTTGCTAACACTTGCTATGAGCAAGAAAAGCAGGACATCGCTGTTGATGAGCGCGATATACTCAGTCACGCTTGGGTAAAGAAAGTAAAAGCGCTGGCTGATGATAATGAGTATGGTACTAAAGATAATTTATTAGAAAATATTGGTCAGCTGTTATCTGAGCCTGAGATACGTGGATTGATCGCTGATTACCAACAAGAGCGCGGGATTATCCAAACAAAAAAGGCAAATGAAGATACACTCAATGAAAGGCAAAACAGCCCTTTAAGCGATGATGCTTTTTCAATTAACTATGAAAAAATGGTAATTGAGATCGCCATAAAAAATCTAACAAGGGCGCTAGGTGATGTGAGTTTTTTTGAAACCAGCTTTTTTGAGATGCAAGAGACTAGACCGGTTCATCCTCGAAGATTAGAAGAGTTGCTAACATTTTTGCTAAATCAAAGAGCTTTTGATAAGGCACTACACTACTTAAATGAAGAGTGGCAAAGCGATGGTTTGATGGATAAGATCAGACGCTTGGATTGGCTGAGTAACCTACACCACATGCAAAAAGATACCGATGCGCTCATGGAGGTGCTAGGCGAGGCGTTTGAGCTACAACCAACCCCTTCGCGGCTAAAAGCTATCATGGCTGCGGCCAGTCCTGCTCTGCAAGCTCAGTGGCGAAAAAGAGCTTATGAGCTGGCAGACCAACAAGAAAATGTATTTATCGCAACATCGCTACTGCTAGAGATAGGAGAGATTGAGCTTGCCAATGAGGTCGCAGTTGCCCGTCATTGCCAGTTTGCTGATGTGCATTATACAGATCTAGCAGGCATGTTAAAGGATTTGCCAGCTGAGACAGATTTACTTCAAGTTGTTATTTATCGCAGTTTGCTTAACGATATTCTAGACAGCTCTCGCAGCAAGGCTTATGGTCACGCAGCTCGCTACTTCAATCGTCTAACAAAGCTTGATACGATTATTAGTAAATCCTCTAAGCTTTATAATGAACTTGCGACTCATAACGAATACGTCATTACGCTTAAAGATAAGCATGGTAAAAAGCGTAGTTTTTGGGAAAAGGTAAACGATTAGATTGATGTAGCGTTTCACGTGAAACTTATGACAATAAGCAAAAAGAAGCGAAGAATGAAATGATCGAAGTCATACTACTTGCTATAGCTTTGGCAATGGATGCATTTGCTGTTGCGATTGGGCTAGGGGCTAAATCGAAAAAACAGAGTAAGCAGTATTTGCTACGTTTAGCCATTTATGCTGGTTTGTATTTTGGTATCGCGCAGGGTGTAATGCCACTAATTGGATATTTATTGGGCGCAGCACTGTTAGGCTGGTTGGCTGCTGCTGCGCCTTGGATTGGCGGCATGATACTTATCAGCCTCGGTGGTAAAATGCTTTATGAGGTGTTTACTGCTGATGGGGAAGATGCGGTAGATAGTGCGCTGCACCTAAAAGCCGACACAGATGATGCTGTTAACGCCATAAATAATAGAAACAACAATATCAATCATCGCACCCTATTTACCCTTGCAATAGCAACCAGTATTGATGCGATGGCAGCAGGTTTTACGCTTAATTTGTTGGCGCTTAATGCATGGTTGGCTTGTTTGATTATCGCGCTAGTGACTGCTATTTTTGGGCTGTTTGGTGTTTATTTGGGCTGGCGTTCTGGTACGTGGTTAGAGGATAAAGCGGAAGCATTAGGTGGCTTGGTGCTTATTTTGATTGGCTTAAAAGTGATGTTTTTTAGCTAATGAATACCAAATCCAAAAAGTAAGATTAAACCCTTCAAACTCGTTTAGTCTACAAGGCTTAGTACTTACACTCGTTTCCCTTACTATAGTCAGTGAAAAGTAAAATCGATACATCACGTACTGCTAGTACAGTTTTTTATAGCTTGCTGTGCCTACGCAGACAGAGGCTACAAAAAAACTATACCAGCAGTATCGTAGCGTTTTTTAAAGTATTTTAACTATACTCTAATTTTTGTGAATGGTATAACTACCGTATTTCAACTCATTTTCCTAATAAAAAGCAGCGCTATAAGAGTTATAGCGCTGCTTTTTTGTTTCACGTGAAACTTCGATTAATAAGGTTTTTATTGATTATTCTTCGTCAGTATCAAAGCGCCATGCCAACACACGGGTGTTCTTTTGACCCTGACTCATTTCAATAATACGCATTTGCGTGACATCGAGCTGCTTTAATAGCAGTTGCAACGGTTTGACGTTTTCAGACTTCGACACTAAGCTGGTAAACCAGCCGACGTGCTCTGCAAAATCCTGACTTTCTTTTATCATCTTCGTTAAAAAAGCAATCTCGCCACCCTCAGACCATAGTTCCTTGTGCTGACCACCGAAGTTTAGATTTTGCGCAGCATTACCAGCCTTGGTTGAGCGTCGACTGATTTGTTCGTTTTCGTTCTTACCGCGATGTCTTTGCAGATTATGCTGCTTGCGACTATTGGCTTCCATCGCTTCTTCTAATGAAGCATGAAACGGTGGGTTGCAAACGACCACATCAAAGTAATCTTGACGACCGATGATATTAGCAAAAATACGCTTAGGCTCAGGTTGTAATTTTACTTTGATCGCAGCTTTTAGCTTGGGATTGGATTCGCAAATAAGTGCAGCAGTGTTGACAGAAATAGGGTCGATGTCACTAGCAGTAAAGCGCCAGCCATAGCTTTGGCTGCCAATAATAGGGTAAATAGCACTAGCGCCAGTACCTATATCGAGGGCGTGGATTTCTTTACCTTTTGGCGGGGTATTATCGGCATTCACATGGGTGGTCTGCGCCAATAAGTCGGCAATGTAGTGAATATAATCAGCACGTCCAGGAATCGGTGGACATAGATAACCTTCTGGAATATCCCAAAACTTAATACCATAATAATGCGCCAGTAGTGCTTGATTGAGCACACGTACCGCTTGATGATCCGAGAAGTTAATCGTCGACTCGCCTTTAGGATTGGTAATGGTATGCTTAGCAAGCTCTGGCAGAGCGCGAGTCAATACCGCAAAGTCATAGCGACCCTGATGCGGATTACGCGGATGCAGCTGGCCGAGTTTTTTGGCAGTCTCAGGCGAGCGATTTCTGTGATTATTGGCGGTCGGGCGACGGTTCATAGGCTTACTGGTCATAGTATCGGGCTTTGATGTTTGAATATAATCAACCAGTTTAGCAGATTTCACCAGTGACTAACGTCTTATCGACTACGTAAAATAAGATTTAATCCCAGTACTATCATTGCTGTACCCAATACGCGGTCTATCCAATGCTCAAAACGCTGAAATCGTCGATGAATGGCAGGGATAGAAAGCAACATCACCACCGTGCTGAACCAGGCCATTTGTAAAACCATCATCCAAACGCCATAAATCGCCAGCTGCCAAAGCGGAATACTGGGTGATAGTACAAGGGTGAATATCGCCACAAAATATACTGGTGCTTTTGGATTAAAGACATTGCAAAAAAAGCCACGGCGCAGAATAGCCGCGGTCGATTCAGTGTCAGTAGGCAGCTTTTTATTAGCGCTATTTTTACCAGCACTCGTGGTTCGATCGTTAATTATGTCTGGTGAAACGTTAACGCTTGAATCTATTGGCTCTGCTGGAATTTCTAGCTCTGCTGGTTTTTTAGGTTTGGCTTGAATACCTTGCCACCCCAGATAAATAAGATAACTGCCGCCCAACCATTTAATAGCGGTCAGTAGTGGCTGCGAATGGGCAATCAACGTTGCCAGTCCTAGCACCGAATAGATAATATGTACGGCTAAACCAAAAGTAATACCGAGACTACAGATCAAACCAGTGCGTCGGCCTTTTGCTAACGTTTGCTGCGAGACCAAAACAAAATCAGGGCCAGGGGAGGCGGCAGCGAGTAGATGAACGCTAGTGATAAGCAAAAAACCGTGCCAAAATTCCATAAAGTGCTCTGAGTGATGTCTTGATTTGGATAATAGTTGCACATTATCGTAAATGAGGTCAACTGAAAATAGTGGCGATGTCGCGGCTTGTGTTATAGAGCGGAGATGTCTATATTAAAAGCAGACTGATAATCAATACTGTAACAAGGATAAAGTTATGACTGCTCACAATATGGTTAATAATATTACTGACAACGCTATTAACAGTGATACGAACAATCGCATTACTTATAAAACCGATGGCTATATCTGTCTAATCGGACTGAATCGCGCCGATAAGCGCAATGCCTTTGACAGTCATATGATTAAGCAACTGTCTGAGGCACTCACTAATTATGAAAACGATGCCAATCTTCGCTGTGCGCTGATATTCGCTCATGGTGAGCACTTCACCGCTGGGCTAGATTTAATGGAGCTACAGGATAAATGGGATAAAGGCGCATTTGAGTTCGCTGCCGACGAAATAGATCCGTGGGGTATTGGTGGAAAATTGCGCAGCAAACCCGTTGTCGTTGCGGTACAAGGGACTTGCTTTACCGCTGGGATTGAGCTGATGCTCAATAGTGATGTGGTTATCGCCAGTAGCAATTGCAACTTTGCACAAATGGAAGTGCAGCGCGGTATCATGCCGTTTGGTGGTGCGACGGTACGCTTTGTCGCTGCTGCTGGTTGGCAAAAAGCCATGCCGTATCTATTAACGGGTAAAAACTTTGATGCGCAAACCGCTGATAGGCTAAATCTGGTCAGTGAAGTCGTGCCAAATGGTGAAGAATATAAGCGCGCGCTAACTATCGCCCAACAGATTTGCAAAGCCGCGCCACTTGGCGTGCAAGGATTACTGTCCTCAGCGCAAGATGCCAGTCGTAATGGCGCAAAAGCAGCTCTCGCCAATATTCATGGCTATCTGCCGCATTTGTTTCATTCAGAAGATGCGAAAGAGGGTGCGATGGCGATGGTTGAAAGAAGGGAAGCTGAATTTAAAGGACAGTAGAGAGTTCTAAATAACTCTTTAATAAGTTCGTAATCAGTTGTTTTATATTAAATAACATTCACGTATTTACTGAGTCGGTTTTTCGAAGCTTATATGCAGGTTGTCTGTAATATAGTTTTGCTGACTGATTGCACAGTTAAGAACGACTTTGTTATATTGAATATATTAAGCCAAAACCATTTTCTAGGAAAAAACTAGTGCTGTATAACTTTGATGAAATAATAGACAGACGACATACGGGATCGTTTAAATGGCATTATACCGATGACACGATTCCGCTATGGGTCGCAGATATGGACTTTAAGACCGCTCAGCCTATTTTAGCGGCGATTGAGCAAGTAGCGCAGCATGGCATATTGGGTTACACCGTTCCGACCGAGCCGTTGTATCAAGCGATTATCGATTGGCATGGCAGTCGTTATGGCTTGTGGCTGGATAAGCAGAATATTCTTTTCTCACCGGGCGTAGTGCCAAGTTTGGTGCTGATGATGAAAGTATTTACCGAAGCAGGGGATGCAGTACTCATCAACGATCCTATTTATACGCCTTTTATGACCAAGGTTTTGGATAATAATCGTCAGCTTGTGACTTCTGCATTAAAGGAAATAGATGGTAAATATCATCTGGATTTAGCTGATATAGAAGCTAAGATTGTCGAGCATAAAGTTAAGCTGTATTTGTTGTGTAATCCGCATAATCCGGGCGGGCGTGTATGGACAGTAGATGAGCTTAAAGCGTTACTTTTCATCTGCAAAAAGCATAATGTAGCGATTGTTAGTGATGAGATTCATCAAGATTTAACCTTGAGCGGTCACAAATTCATTCCTTTTTTAACTCTAGCAAAAGACTATGAGCATAAAGTTGTGAGCCTAACCTCGATGACCAAAACTTTTAATATTGCCGGTATCAAAGGCTCGATGATATTTGCTAAAGACAGCGCATTACTGAGTAAAATTGACCAGCAGCAGCGCTTAAGTGACGAGCATGAGCTCAATTTATTTGCTTATACGGCGATGCGTAGCGCTTATGAGCAAGGTGGTGAGTGGTTGGCACAGGCGCTCGCTTATATCGAAGCCAATATTGAATTAACGCTACAGTTTTTAGAGGAGCACCTGCCTAAAATTAAGGTTATGCGCCCAGAAGCTTCGTATCTAATATGGCTAGATTGCTCAGCCTATGGTCAAGACGATCAAATGCTTTATGATGCGCTTAGAGCTGCTAAGGTTGAGCTGAGTGCAGGGATTAAATACGGAACTGAGGGGCATCTAAAAATGCGCTTTAATGTGGCGTGTCCTAAAACGATATTGATAGAAGGATTGAATCGTATGCACACTGCCTTAAATGACGATACTTTTAATACAGTCGATTCAATTTAAAAAGAATAAAGTGCTGCTGGGATAAATTTTGCGAAGCCTTTGGAGTGCGAAGTGCACAGCAAGTGAGGAAAGTTTATCCCAGCATAACGCTATTTTTAAAGTACCTCTTTTATATTGAATCGACTATATTATTTAGCTGGGTAACCGGTAATATCTTGAATGCTTTGGTATAAAGGTTTTAAGCGCTCATACATCTTAAGATAAACTTCATTATATAGGCGTTTATATAGCTGAACGTTGGCCTCAATAGGCAAGAATTCATCACCCAAATGGGTCATCGCTTCAGTAGCGGCTAAATGGTCGGGATAAACGCCGAGCCCCACCGCGCAGTTGATGGCAGCGCCTAATCCTGAGGCTTCATAAGTATGCGGGCGATAAGCAGGCATGCCAAAGATATCTGCCGTCAGCTGCATCGCGGAGTCGCTTTGGGAGCCGCCACCAGAGATGCGCAAGTGTTTGATAGTTTTTCCCGTACGCTTCTCAATCGTATCAAAACCAAGCTTAAGCTCGTAAGCCAGTCCCTCTAAGATAGCACGGTAAACGTGCGCCCGTGTGTGTACATCGCCAAAACCAATGAGCGCGCCCTTGCCTTCAAGACCCGGATGACGAACGCCAGGCGACCAATATGGCTGCATCATTAGCCCCATACAGCCTGCTGGAATATCTTTGACCGCTTGATCGAGGAGCTTTTCGGTATCGATACCCTGCGTTTTTGCTAACTGTTCTTCATATTGAGCAAACTGCTCTTTAAACCAGCTAACCATCCAAAAACCACGATATATCATATACTCGTGATTATAATAATTCGGTGCAGCAGCGGTATAAGCGGGCATGTGCTTGAGTATCTCAACATAATTTGTTGAGGTGGTATTGATGGTCGCGGTAGTGCCAAAGCTTAAGCAAGCGGTATCGGCGGCCAGTCCAGCGGAACCCAAAGCTTCACAGGCTTTATCGCTGGCAGCAGCAATCATTGCTGTGCCTTCAAGAATACCAGTGGCGGCAGCAGCTTCAGCAGTAATATGACCAAGGTGCTGCCCAGGTGGCATGAGTTTGGGCATTTGCTCTAATCGGCAATTAAATAGTCGCCATTTGATGTTATTGGGCTTAAACCACGCTTGCGCCTTATAATCATAAGGCAGGTAGCCTAGCGCGTGACCAGAGGAGTCGATAAGTTCATCAATGAGCTGATAGGTTAAGTACGCTGATAAATTGACGTAATAGGCTGTTTTAGCCCATATCTCCGGCTCATGATGAGCGAGCCAATTACAGCGTGCTTTTTGCTGCGCTTCATTAACTAGATCGCCCATGCCAATTACCTTGGTGAGTGGATTAAGAAAGCCTATGTCATGGGGCTCTCCTCGGCGCAAATCCATCCATACAATAGCTGGGCGTAGCGGCTGTTTATTTTTATCCAAACATATCATGGTGTAGCGCTGAGTAGCGAGACTGACACCAGCGATTTGCGCTGGCGTAATGTCGCAGGTTTGCCATAATTGCTGGCAGGCCTCGCTTAATTTTTGCCAATAGTAATCGGCATGCTGCTCAGCAAAATTAGGCTCAGTTGAAAAGTACGGCTCGATAGGGACGCGGGCTTTGGCAATCTCGGTGCCAAATTGATCAAAGATAAGCGCCCTGACGCTTTGTGTACCATTATCGATGGTTAAGAAATAAATAGGGGCATCAAGGTTATGGGTCATAGTCATCCTTAACTATGTGGAAATAGATATATAGCTCAATAAAAATACTATAATTATAGTGTGCTACTGGTATAAGTTTTCCTTGCTTGCTGTACCTACGCAGACAGGGGCTACGGAACTTATATTTTCAAAGTAAGCACCCCAGTAGCACTTGTTATTAATATCCTATAAAAAAGCGCTAAGCCGCTGGTAAATGATAATAGCGTTGCCATAACTCTTGATAGCGATCGACTTCTTGCTGCCATTTTTGCTCGTCCCAGCCCAGTTCCTGCTGGCAGATTTGCTTCAGCCTATCACTAATCAACGGCGTCATTGCACCATGCGGCAGTATCAATCCCAAGCGCGTACGCCGTAATAATAAATCATCTAAATGAATGACTTGCTCGAAACGTGCGGCAAAGCGAATCTCCGCCCAGATAGTATTGCTGTCGGTCACATAAGCCAAATCATCGTCATGTGCTAATGCTAATAAGGCATCAAGTTGTAAACCATAAAACCCTTGTAAGCGCTGTTGTAGCGATGCAGGTAGGGTAGCAAACTTGGTATTGGTTGGTGTTTGATTGCTAAAAACTTCGCTATTAAACGAGCTAAGATCTTTAGTATCCACATCATCAAACGCAAGCACTTGTTGGCAAACCTTTAGCACATCAAGGGCAATCAGGCGAAAGGTGGTCAGCTTGCCGCCACTGACGGTGACCAAATTATTATCGAGCCAAACGCTATGGTCGCGCTTTTCTTTACTAGGGCTGACGCGTTTACCATCACCGCCTTCAGAAATCAGCGGACGCACGCCCGCCCAAGTACTGATGACATCCTCTCGGCTTAGGTTGGCATGATTAAAGAGATCGTTGGTCGCTGCTAATAGATAATCCACCTCTGCGCTAGTAATGCCAACTTCTTCTTCACCTAAAGGAGGATTATCCAAATCGGTGGTTCCCAGAACTGAGCGGTTCTCCCAAGGGAAAACAAACACCGCTCTTTTATCGACAGGATGCAAAAAGGTATAGGCTTGCGTCAGAGGCAGACGCTCTTGACTAACCACCAAATGGCTACCGCGCGACGGACGAATTTGCTTATGAAAGGTTCGCTCCGTCTGTTGGCTAGCTTGCATCCGTAAGGTGTCAGCCCAAGCGCCAGTCGCGCTGACCACTACTTTGGCATAAACATCGTAAGTATTATTGCTATCATCAGATGCGGTATCTGCTAGGTGAGCACCCACGACCAAGCCTTGCTCATTGGTAATTAATGATTCGGCTTTAAGGTAATTAATCGCGCACGCGCCGTCATGGATCGCTTCGTCTAGCACCCGCATCACTAAGCGTGAGTCATCAGTCACCGCGTCACTAAACTGGCTGGCACCCAAAAACTTCTCTTGCTTGATACCAGGATTTAGGTTTAGAAAGGCATCTTTTTTAAAGTATTTAAAGTAGCGTTTGCCTGCCAGCTTATCGTATACCCTGAGTAAGGTATTAAATATCCATGGCGGTGGAAACTTGCCTTTATAATGTGGCATGACGTAATGCATCTCATTGACCAAGCCGCCGGCTTCATTGAGCATGCGCTCACGCTCGCGGACGCTAAGTAGAGTAGTTTTATAATCACCTGAGGCAATATAGCGCAGCCCGCCATGTACCATTTTGCTAGATCGGCTAGAAGTTCCCCAAGCAAAGTCTTTTTGCTCAATTAACAATACCGCTAAGCCGCGCCTTGCTGCTTCACGAGCAATCCCCGCGCCAGTAATACCGCCACCGATGATCAGCATATCCCAAGGCACTTCTTGAGACGAGCGGCGAGATAAAGGTGCTAAGGCTTGTTGGCGTTGCGTGGCTTGATTCATAGAAGACTCATTTTAATGGTTATTTAGTTTCAGCTAAGTAGACTATCTAAACTGCTTAATTTATAGGCGTTATTTAAAATATAGTTGCGTTTTATTATGACGCGCGGCTGGTATTAATTTTCCTTGCGTGCTGTGCCTACGCCGACAGAGGCTGCGCAAAATAAATATCAGCCGCGCTGTATAGCACTTATATTAAATTAAACATACCTCAGCTAAGACTGCAAATAAGCCCTGACTTTAAAACCTATTGTTTACTAGAACTAATCTTCGATTAAAACACCCGGATTCATACGCTGTTCAGGGTCTAAGCTTTTGAGCATATCGCTGGTTACCTGAATACCTAGCTGACCCTTTTCGGCAGCAAGGTAAGGCGCATGGTCACGACCGACACCGTGCTGATGCGATATTGTCGATTTGCCATTAGCCAGACTTAAACTGGCGGCATGTTTGATTTTTTGCCAGCGGCTTAAGGTACTAGCATGGTCTTTTGCGGCTCTAAAGAAGTAGGTGGTATAAAGACTGGCGCCTTGTTTATATACATGCGAGATGTGAGTAAAGGCCATGACGTGCTCATTTTCATCTGCCAAAGCCGTTTGAACAGCTTGTTGCATCTGCTGCACCTGCTCGTCGATATTATTCCAATTGGTCGCAGTCTCAAAGGTATCGACCATGATGCCTTTTTCCCATAAGGTGCCGCGCAGATAAGGGAATTTAAAACGCCCGTGCGCCCATATACTGCCCATGACATCGGTCAGCTTACCAGTAACACTGCCTTGCTGTTTTAACAGTTTTTTAAACTGGGTAAGTGCTAATTTATTCTGCGCTTTATCGCCTGAAACGCCATAAGTGAGCATGACTTTTTCTGAGCTGAGTCCGCGCGCTTTAAGATAAGTACTAATCGCTAAAAACTGACTAGGCGTCGTACCTAAATGTAGATGGGCGTCGGTTTCGACCGCATTACTTAAACGTAGCATAGACAGGCGAATATTACTCTGCACCGCTTGTCTGAGCACTTCTTTACCCGCTTCCCAATTCGGTAAAAACACCACTTTGAAAACCTCTTCTTCAGGCTGCGGTTGCACGCGCATTTTGACTTCGGTAAAAATACCAGCGCGGCCTTCAGTGCCCATCATCATTTCACGCAAATCAGGGCCTGCTGATGAGGCAGGAATATCAGCGATAGTAATGACACCTTTTGGCGTCACAAGTGTCCCACCAGCAAACATTTGCTCGATACGCCCATAGCCTAATGACTGCTGACCACTAGAGCGCGCGGCAATCCAGCCGCCGAGGGTCGATAGCTCCCAAGACTGCGGGTAATGTCCCAAGCGATAACCGTGTGCGTCCAATTGTGCTTCGACCGCTGGTCCTTGTGTGCCTGCGCCAAAGGTAGCAATTTGGCTCTCGTTATCTAAATCAATAAGCTGATCCATCTTGCTCATGGCGATGGTTAATACGGGGCGTGACCCCTTTTGTGGATTAATATGACCAACTACTGAAGTACCACCGCCAAAGGGAATAACAATAAGGTCGTGGTCGTGAGCCAGTTTCAATAAGGTCTCGACATCAGCGGTCGATTGCGGATGCGCGACGCCATCAGGGAAGACTTCAAAGTCGCCACCGTGCATGGCTATCCAGTCAGGAAAGCTTTGTCCACGCGCATGTCTGAGTCTGACCTCATTATCGATAGATACTGTATCTAGCTTAGTCATGGCAGCAGGCAAGCGTGACTTGGGTACGGTTTTGAGTACCTCTTGCAAGCTGACAGAGTTTAGTTTCTTGGTTTTACCAATGTGGGATTTAATCAGCTTGGCACCGTGTGACGACACTTTTTTATTGATATTGACATTGCCCCAACCATTCCAACGCGTTTGCTCTATCGGCGTGTTGGCGGTCATGTTAATGGACGCATCACTTTTTGCGACGTTATCTAATATAGGATTGTTGGTATTGGCAGGCTTAGCGTTTTTACGAATAAGAGATTTGATTTTGCTCATAGGGACATACCTGTCGATTTATTATGATTATAACTGTGCTTGAACTAGAAACACTTTGAATACCGACCATTTGATGGTCAGTGCAGTATCCAAAATTACCGGGTTACTTGTTTAACGTATCACAGTATAAGTAACTGTTTTCTGTACATTAGTCAACGACGATTGGTGTACTGCCTCAATTTTACAAGTTTATATTTCTCACTTAGAGAGCAATATAAAACAAAGAGCGATGAAAGTGAAATAAAGTAGGTTTTTAGAATAATTTATTGAGACGATTTTGGGTTAGTTGGTAGATTAGCGTATTTTTATAACCAATAGACTGCCGAAACTTGTTAAAATAGGGCACTAATTTTTTCTTGATGGACATCGATTTATGACCACTGCCGCTGCCACTCCTGCAATACCTACTATCAAAGAAGATCGCATCTTAATTCTTGATTTTGGCTCACAATATAGCCAACTAATCGCCCGCCGTGTACGCGATTCAGGCGTATTCTGTGAGATGTTCCCGTTTGATATCGACACCCAACGCATCAAAGATTTTGGCGCAAAAGGTATCATCTTATCGGGTGGTCCTGAGAGCGTGCATGCAGAAAACAGCCCACGTATCAATGACGCCGTATTTGACTTAGGCGTACCGGTATTAGGTATCTGCTACGGTATGCAAGCAATGGCAGAGCGTTTTGGCGGGCAAGTTCACGCCAGTAATGTCCATGAGTTTGGTGCAGCGACCATTAATATCGACGGCAAATCTACCCTTATAGACGGTATCGAAGACGCAGCAGGTAAGCTCAATGTGTGGATGAGTCATGGCGATAAAGTGATTGATGCGCCTGAAGGCTTCGACATCGTTGCCAGTACACCAAGCTGTCCGATTGCCATTATGGCCAATGATGACAAGCAATATTATGGTCTCCAGTTCCATCCTGAAGTCACCCATACCGCCCAAGGTCAGGCATTGCTAGGACGTTTTGTCCATCAAATCTGTGACTGCGCGGGCAGCTGGACGCCTGATAACATCATCGATATGCGTATCGAACAATTACAAAAACAAATCGGTGACAAGCAAGTATTGCTCGGTCTCTCAGGCGGGGTGGATAGCTCCGTCGTGGCGGCATTATTGCATAAAGCCATCGGCGATCAGCTGACTTGTGTGTTTGTCGATACTGGGTTGCTGCGTCTACACGAAGGCGATCAGGTGATGCAAATCTTCGCCGAAAATATGGGTGTAAAAGTCATCCGCGTTGATGCCGAAGAGTTATTCTTGAATGCATTGGCTGGCGAGTCTGATCCTGAGGCCAAACGTAAAATCATTGGTAAAACCTTTATCGACGTCTTTGCTAACAGTGCGCGTGAAGTCAGCGAGCAAAGCGATGGCAAAGTCATCGAGTTTTTAGCACAAGGCACTATTTATCCTGACGTTATCGAATCAGCGAAGTCGCATCAAGGTAAAGCTCACGTGATTAAGAGCCATCATAATGTTGGCGGTTTGCCAGATGATTTGGCCTTTGAATTGGTTGAGCCATTACGCGATTTGTTTAAAGATGAAGTGCGTAAACTGGGTATTACCCTTGGTTTACCAGCAAAAATGATCAACCGCCATCCGTTCCCAGGACCGGGTTTAGGCGTGCGTATCCTTGGTGAAGTGACCAAAGAGTTTGCCGATATCTTACGTGCTGCCGATGCTATCTTTATGGAAGAGTTAGAAAAATCAGGCTGGTATGAGAAGACCGCGCAAGCGTTTGCGGTCTTCCAACCGATTAAATCGGTCGGTGTGGTCGGTGATGGTCGCCGCTATGCGTGGGTGATTGCGCTACGTGCGGTTGAAACGGTAGACTTTATGACTGCGCGCTTTGCCCATCTGCCGTATGATTTGATTGAAACGGTATCGAATCGTATTATGAATGAAATTGCCGAAGTATCACGCGTGACTTATGATGTGTCGAGCAAGCCGCCTGCTACTATTGAGTGGGAATAGCTCACATCTTTGTAATGTGATATAAAAATAGGATGCAAAAAGGAGCAATAAGCTATGAAATTAGTTCATGTCGGTCAAGATGAATGGATGTTTGAAGAGTCGATTATTGAATTTCCTAAAAATAAATCAGCTAACGATAATGAAAGTAGCCACTTAAAAAACCAAGTAAAAAATTTCGTTGACGCAGAAATAAAAGCAGGTCGCGATATTGATGACATCATGCACGAAGTGATGACCAAGTTTCAAGATGAAATTATGCAAGACTTTGATGACCAGCCGCCGACCTCATTTCAGGTTATTCAAATGACTTTGGAGCGTGATGGTTATGAAGTGGCTCGTGAGATTGCGCAATTTCTAGTATTAGAAAGTATAAATGACCCTGATGCTTACTTTAACTTGGCTTTTTTATGTGAGGAGCATGACGATAGCTTTTTAGCCTTACTAAGTAGCCGTGAATGTATGCGACTTTATTTAGAATACTTTCCCAAAAAATTCAATTGGCAAAAAAGTAAGCTGCCTTGGGGCATCATGGAAAACCGTCCCTTTTTGCGTGCACTGTTTCAATCAACCAATGTATATGCCGATAATGGTAGTTTTGAGTTGGCCTGCGCAGAGGGCGAAAAGCTATTACAAGTGTGCCCTAATGACAATTTGGGCATACGCGAACGCTTGGTAGAGCTGTATATGCTTACCAAGCAATACCAAAAAATCATTCAAATCTGTGACGATTATCCAGAGGATATGCTGGCCAATATTGCTTTTGGAAAAGTATTGGCTTACTGCTATCAAGATAAGCTGGACAAAGCTGAAAAAGAATGGGTTATCGCGCAAGATAACTTACCTGAAGTGGCTCATGAAATACTCAAAAAACGCCATCCTAAACCACGTGGTATTGATAATAGTTATGGTATAGAAATCGGTGGTAAAGAGCAGGCATATTTATACTGGCAAGAAATGGGAGGGTGGTGGGAGCAAAATGCGACAGCTCAAGCATTAATCGAGAAAAAACGTGCCGAAAAGAAGAAGTAGTGGGTTAATGTTGGAGCGCTAGCACCCGTTTTCCTAGCTACTCAAATTTTTTGCATTGATATATGGTTTATTTTTTATTCGTTCGGTTTAGCGTAGCGATAGCAAAAAACACTCAACTTGGTTGGGTGTTTTTTTTGGTCGAAAAAACAGCCACTCGAAAATGACCCAGTTTTTTATTGAACATTTGTTTTTATTAACTATAATAGTGCCAACTTTAATTGGTTTTCTTATTATTAAAGTGTAGGTAAAATTATAAAATGATCAGTGTTCAGTAAAATTAAGGGATAAGATGCTTTGTAATAGCTGTAATCAAGAAAACGCAAGTGAGGCAGTCGTTTGTTCAAACTGTGGACATCAATTCTTTGATGTTAAAGCACAAACACCACCACCGTTAACAGCGGTTAATATTTCTAAAGATGCGCAAAGCACACAAAGCCAGTCGATTTCCAGCTCTGAAAATGCTGATACTTTGCTAGCGGCCTTCGTCGGCGACAAGTATGACAGCTTTTATCGTGATAAATGGTTTAAGGACAGCGAGCCACGCTTAGAGGTTAATAATGATGGCTCTAGTATACACAGTTTTAATTTGGCTGGACTTCTCTTGGGAACGTCTTGGTTGTGCTATCGTAAAATGTATCTAGTCGCTTTTTTTATTGTACTTGGCATTAATGCAGTTGATTTAGTCTTAATGCATCTGCTCGGTATGGAAACGTATAGCTCTATAGGTCAAACCAGCTTTTTTGTCGCATGGGCAGTATTAACAGGACTTTTAGGGAATTACTTTTATTTCAGCTACAGCGTTAAAAATATCGATAAAGTCATGAGTAATACAGCTGACCCAGCGACGGTCGAACAGGAGTTAGTGGCAAAGGGTGGTACATCGTGGGTTGGCGCCATCGTGGGTAGCATATTATCAGTATTACTATCTATGGGTATGTCCTATTTATTTGCGCCTGATTGGTTTTGGTTGGTGTAGTACGTCTAATAAATAAGGTTAATCTAAGGAAGCGAGAAAAGAGCGATGGAGTCATTAAAACAAGCATACGATTTGGAACTAACGGATGAAAATCATGGGCAAGGCTGGGCCTTTGGTCGCCCTATCGGTATTACCACGGATCAATGGCCACGAAGTAGGATCAATGGTCTACCGATGGCACACTTATGGACTATATTGGTGCCTGAAGCGTATCGCGTAAAAGAGAAAGATCTCATGGCAATATCGCTTTTTCAGGCGGATGATCATGTTGAAGACACGGTAGACGGTGTTGAAGATATGATTACTAACCTCACCGAGGTGAATCATACAGACGCTGTGGCTTTTTGGGCGTCACTGAGTCGCTATGCCAACCATCGTCACCCTCAAGAAATCTATCTTGAAGATATTATTGGTGGTGGCTGGGCATTAATTTGGCTAACCAAGGAGGAGTTTGAAGGTGAAGCGACAGCACTGCCTAAAAAAGAAAATAGTATCTATCCAGACTATGAAGTCGAAGAGTGGAGTAGCACTTGCTTGGTCAAAGATGAACCCGCTCAGTTTATTAAGCACGTTGTCCGAACAGATGATCCTAATGTCGGCAAGATGCTCGATGAGTGGCCAGATGAAGATGATGAGAATGCTTATACCCCTATGTTTTCTACAAAAGGTACCATATTAAAGCTTGATAGGTTTCATGCAAAAAGTCATTTTGGTGGTACGGCCAATCCCATTCAAGCGATGCCAGCATTTAGTCCTTTTTATATTGAGTTTGAAGAAGCACTTGGTGATGCCAATATGGGTGGTGGTAATGGTCAAATCGATTTGTTGAATAATCAGTTTGACTGGGCTTGTGGCTAATTGTTGATAACGTTGAGCTGATCAAATTGGCTTAGTATATAAATAAAGAACACTCAACTTAGCTGGGTGTTTTTTTTGATGCTTGTAAACTTACAAGACCTTGTATGGTATTGATATCATAATCTTTATATGTACGGGCTAAACCTTATAGAACCTGTCCAAGAAAAGCCATTTAACAAGTTCTGAAATAATTTAGATACTCTGATAAGAGTGTCATGACTAATTGAAAATTCTTGATATGTACCATCATCTATAGTATATCCTAACAAATCTCCATTTAAGTTACTGAGCCCAAGGAACCCACCTTGCAAATCCATTTTCTTTTTCTTACTTCTACCATAGCCCCTGATACGGTCTTCAGAGTGCTGTGCACTATTTCTTACTTTGGAGAGTAGAGGAAATGCCTCTTCAAACTGTTCTTTTATACTTTTAACATGTCCAAGATTTGTTTCATCTGAAATTACAGACAAATATTTGTAAAATGAATCTACTAAGGATAAAAAGCTATGGGCATGGATGAATGAAAAGCGGTTCTTATAACTTCTTGGTACTTCGCCCGAATTTAACTTTTCCTGTCTGTAGAGTCTTTCAGTTTCAGCTCGATGATACTCATGATTAGTATAAAAATCATTTTCATCATCTAACCCATCACGATAATTTTTTTCTATATGCATGCGTAACTGCCTATCGCGCTCCCATAAATCCTCCGTATTATCTGATGTATGTTCCAAATAAGATTTCTGCTGGCAATCTGTGAACATTGTAAGAGTAATAGCCATATCTGTTATTGTTGTTTCCATCGATGAAATAATGCTTGTTAGCTCAGATACATCTTCTCCGTCTGGCAATTCTAACCAAGTTCCTGGATATTCAATATTTACTATAAACATAATTACTCCTTGACTAAAATTTTTTCTGCTACTCTCAAGATCAAAAAATAGCGGCGCTTCTTAAAGTAAAGAGCACCGCTACCTTTCATAAATTTCGAGTTCTAAACTCTAACCCCGCACATTCACCACATAACGTCCCACGGTTTTACTCTCTATAAATCGCTCTAAGTACTCAGGCGTTTGCGCTAAGGTAATCTCTTCACAATATTTCTCAAGATTGGGCAGCTTCATATCAGTGGCGACACGCTGCCAAATCGCTTTTTTGTCAGCCAGTGGAATATAGACCGAATCGATACCCAATAAAGAGACGGCTCTAGTGATAAAAGGCATGACCGACATCGAAAACTCAGCACCACCTGCTAAGCCACAACTAGTCACCGCGCCGCCCGCTTTGGTCTGTTTGAGCAAGTTTGCTAAGTAATCGCCGCCTATCGTATCGATAGCATTTGCCCATAGTTCACGGCCAATAGGTTTATTACCGATTTCATTGATGGTATCGCGATGACGCACTTCACTCGCGCCTAATTCTTTCAGATGCTCGCTTTGTTCAGGTTTACCAGAAAAGGCAATGACCTCGTAGCCCAGCTGCTTTAATATAGCGATGCTGATACTACCGACGCCACCAGTTGCGCCGGTGACAGCGACTGGTCCATCGCTTGGTTTTGCGCCCATTTTTTCTAACTTTTGCACACTTAACGCTGCGGTGAGACCGCCGGTACCGTAAATCATCGCCTCTTTTAACGTCAGCATTTCTGGGCAGGGTAGCGCCCAATCGGCTGGAATAGAAATCATTTGACTCAAACCGCCATCGGTATCCATACCCAAATCATAACCGAAGACCACAACCTCTTGACCTGCTTTAAAAGTACCAGATTTATCACTAACCACGACGCCTGCTGCATCGATACCGGGCGTATGCGGATAGTTTTTAGTAATTCTTTTATTGCCCGATGCCGACATGGCATCTTTGAAGTTTAACGATGAATAATGTACTTCGATTAATAAATCATTTTTAGGTAAATCACTGACATTACGCGTTTGGATACTTTTATCGAATTTGTCATCGCTGGTTTCTTCGACGACCAAGGCTTTAAAGGTTTTATTATTAGACATTATATTATTCCTTTTTTATTATAGTCAGCTCACAATAAAAGAGAGCTGTAGATAACAACGTGCCACTGGTATCAGTTTTTCTTGCATGCTGTTCGCAGGCGTGACAGAGGCTGCAAAAAATTGATACCAGCAGCACTGTATCGTTTTTAAATTGTATCGACTATACTTTTATATTAAAGGGATCTTAAAAGAGCAGCTTAAGGTTTAATCAATACTTTGCCTTTTTTCTCAGATTGTACTTTTTCAGAGACCGCTTTTTGAATATCGGCTAAATTATAAACGCCACCAGTAGGCAGTTTTAATGTACCGCTAGCCGCGCGTTCGATCAGCTCTTTCGTTAAGCGCTGCATATCATCGTCACTGATCTCTTGCATCAGATCGCTGGCCCAAAAGCCTTTTACTTTGCTCAAATTAAAAATCAGATGACTGGGGTTAATCATCAGCGGTTCGCCAGACATAGAACCTAAGGAGGCCATCGCACCGTGTTTACCTAGTAGCGATAGGAGCTCACCACCAGACTTACCACCAACCGCATCGACTGCACCGTTTATTTTGGCATCACCAACGATTTTTTGTACTTGTTCTTTCCAGTCGTCATCATCGGTTACCACGTTATTTTTGGTGATACCAAGCTCAATCAGCTCTTTTTCTGACTCTTTACTGCGCACTAAATTAATCGTATTAATATTGCGCTCGGGCGCAAGCATCGCCATAGATTCACCGACTGCACCGTTAGCAGCGTTTTGGATGATCCATTGGCCGGGTTCGATGTTTAAGAATTCAATCAGTAACAGCGCACTCATAGGCATAGCGATGAGTTGAGCCGCCATTTCATCGTCGATGGCGTCTGGTATCGGAATGATACGTTGGGCTGGCGCAATAAAATACTCCGCCCACGTGCCCTCTACACCAGAAACGACCACGCGCTGACCTTTTTTAAAGCTTGCTACGTCTTTACCAAGCAGGTCAATAGTACCCACCGCCTCAGAGCCGCCAGTCGCAGGTAGCTTAGGTTTATTACCGTATTCACCTTTAATAGTCACTAGGTCATGATTGTGGATGGAGGATAAGATAGTCTTGATACGAACCTCATTACCCTTCGGTTCTGGAGTAGGGCTATCGGTTACGCTTAGGACTTCTGAAGGTTTACCAAAATTATTATAAGTTGCGCTACGCATAAGAATTTCCTTTATTTATTTTTTAGGTGGATAGATAAAAGTCGCTGATCATTTTTATTATTGATATATAGTCAGTCCGAAATAAAAGCGATACGATGGTAGTGACGTGCTACGGCTATAAATTTTTGTAGCCTCTGTCACGCCTGCGAACAGCAAGCAAGAAAAATTATAGCCATAGTACGGTATCGTTTTTAAAATGACTTCACTATAGATATACAGAATCGTTATCAGTCATCAACCTTAACAACTTGGCCTTGGCATACTCAACCTGAATTTGGTTAAGCAACCTTATTGTTTGCTGACAATTGTAAAAAGACAAGCGTCTAAGGTTAGCGTCTAAGGTTAAGGTAACGTTTCACCCTAAATATTAGAGTCTGTTCCCTTCTAAGCTACTGGACTGATTGCCAAAAAAAAGCAATGGCAGCGTTCCATAGTTAGGAGACGCCGCCACTGCTTATAATACTAATCATACTAGGGCGTGTTGAACATTCATAATTTGAGCCAGATATAAGCACAAGCAAGAGCGA
>NZ_RRYW01000078.1 GCF_014861365.1 Psychrobacter sp. FME6 | reverse complement strand
GGGCAGTTGCCACCAGATTTGATAAGCTCAAGCAGAGTTATGAGAATACGGTCGCACTCGCTTGCGCTTATATCTGGCTGAAATTATGAATGTTCAACACGCCCTAGCTTTTTTTAATGATACCACAAGCGACGCGATCGCCTGAATCACCTGCTGGCTGGCTGGTATAGTCATCAACGCCGCCATGAACGATAAAGGCTAGGCGGTTGACACTATATTTACCACCTTCAGCGGCAGAGATTTTTTTATTCACATAGTTGATCGTAGCCACGCCATCGTCGTTGGCGGTTAGGTTAGGCAGATCACCAGCATGGCCATCCATGTCATCTGGGTTAGAATGAGGATTGTTGTCTGGGTTGAAATGACCACCTGCCGCTTTACCCATAGCATCGCAGCTGCCCGTTTCATGGATATGTAGTGATACAGTCTTACCCGGCTGCAAATTCATGAGCTTACCGTAAACTTGTACACCGCCATCAACTGGACGTAGAAAAACTTGACCCACTTCACTTTTTTTGCCATCGACCGCATTAATGGTTGATTTTAATGTGGGTTGGTTAAGTGGATTTCCTGTTTGCATTTGGCCCTCTACTGTCTGACAGCCAGTCATCGCTAACGCTGAACCACATAATAAAGCACTTGCAAGCATTGTCTTATTCATTATTATCTCCATTTGTATTTAGAATTTAACGAGTTTTCTTAATCTCGCCACTAGTATAGCTAAGCTGTATCGCTAGATATTCATTAAAAGCGCAACAAAGCGTTAATATATGTAAGTCCTATATAAAACATATAATTAGATGAGCTTAACATTTGCTTAAGTTAACATAACGCGATGATAAGATAAGATGACGAAATAAAACGATGAATCGGTGAGCGGTAATGCAAAATAGCAGTGGTAAGAGATATCAGTTTCTATAATTAGAATTTTAATAATAATTTATGTGAGGTTTTATATGAGTACATTGACTAAGTTAGTAGGAAGCACAGTATTAGTTTTAGGTATGATGAGCGCGGGGACCATGACGGCGCAAGCCGCATCACAAACAGGCGATTTGCACTATAATGCCGATTGCGGTGTCAAAGAGCTGCGCATGGCAAAGGGCAGCTATGATGTCAATCGTGCCGGTGCTATTAAAGGCGATAAATTCTGTGAATATCAGTTTTATGCCAAAAAAGGTCAAAAAGTAAGCGCGACAATCGTCGGTAGCAACGACTTATATCCTGTACTTTATGGCACCAATTCGCCAGATATTAGTACTGAGACGGTGGCATTGGATAAGACAGGCGAGCATACTATTCGTGTGTTACAACCACGCAATCAAGCTCGCGAAGGCAATACACCAAAGCCATATTATATGACGGTGACGATTAAGTAATGGTTAGTTTTTAATAAAAAAAGCCAAGCGTTTGATGCTTGGCTTTTTTGTGTCTTAAAATAAGATTAACGAGTAACCGTCTTTTGATTTTTCCAAATCAATATTTCACCTGTATCGAGCTTTTGGGTGAGTAGATAATAGGGCAGGCTTGGATTATCAGTATTGGTATTTGGGAGCCGTTGTAAGGCTAATTGACTTTTACTTAGTTGTTCAAGCTCACGGATTTTATCTTCGGCAGCTTCACGTTTCGGGCCACAGCCCATCATAGATTGTGCCCCTGAGCCGATTAATAGCATGTTATCAGCAGTCAAAATGTATGGTCCACCAACGCCATTACAGTCTGAGCCAAACCCCACTTGATGCTCCTCATTGTATACGGGATAACCAAAATAGGCGCTGACGGGAAAGCCTGGACGACTAATCTCAATAATGGCTTTATTATCACTATCGACCGCGCTAACGAGTCGCCATTGATAGGTTTTTAACAGCTCATAATTAATTGGAAGCCCAGATGTTGGCTGTGGTGTTTTAGGCGTACCTGCAAAGATAAACTGCTTATCTTGGGCATTCAATGCCAATTCATAAGGGATTGGTTTTTTCGAAGTAATTTTATTTAGGAAAGATGACGACTGTTTTGGCGTTGAAATGAGTTTAAGGTTAAAACGACCTCGGCCATATTTGGGGAATAGTTGGGTCAAATAATCTGAGATATCGCTTGCCGCCTGCTTATCCTTTATTTTACAGGATGCGGGCGTGGTGGTGGTTACGCCATAAGAGCTATAAGTATAATTATGATAACCGTCGTGATGCAGGCGATAACGCTGGCAGTCGTATTTAAATACTAGATTGCTTGGGCGCACATCAAGCATTAGTGGCGGTATAGTATAGCCTCCAGTATAAGAGTCAGGATCAATATAGGTGACTACATCTTCATTATCTATCCAGCGCACCAGTTTCCAATCAAAGCGATTGAGGCTTTCAACGGGTAGTTCAGGCAACTTCCATGAGCCAATGTATTCATTATCATCACTTTGTGGAAAAGTGATGATTCTTTCATCAGTATCTACTGGTTTTGGTGCTTTAGCGGTTATTGGTATAAAAGTGTTATCGTTTATGGTTTGACAGCCGACTAAGCCTGCCACGCCAAACATGCTTATTAAAGTAAACGTACGAGCTGGTATTAATAAATGGCATGAAAGGGTCATAATGTTTGTCCATTTTTATATTAAATTTATATCCGTATAAATGATTTAGATATCGTTAAGGCGTATCTTTTATTTCGTTCTGCCAAATAAAAGTCTCACCAGTATCTAATTGCTGAGTAAGTAAATAGTTAAGCATTGCTTGAGTAGAGTTTTCAGACGTTGCCGTGTCTTCTTGAAGATTTAGTGTTAATTGGCTAACACTATTTAGCATGGTTCGACTGAGGTTTGATTCAATTTTATTGAGTAAATCACCGCAGCCAATCATAGTCTGAGGACTACTACCTATGAGTAAATTTTGATTAACTGCTAGTGCATAAGTGCCACTTACACCGTTGCATCCTACAGAAAAACCCGCAGTTCGTCTGTGTGAATCAGTGTAGAACCTTGCAATAATAGGCACGTCTGGATTATTAAAATTGCTGATTGGGTCGTTTTGTTTATCAGTCGCACTGATAATTTGCCATTGATAGCGCTCTAATATTTCATTAGTAATAGGCAGTCCTGATGTTTTTTGTTCAGGCTTACGCATTCCAGTAAATATAAGTGTCATATCATTATTTATATTTAATGCCAGTTGTTTTGATGAATTTGGTATAAAAAAATTAGATTTAAGAGTTACTGGCTCAAAATTAAAGTATAAATTTGATCTCGGTGAAAATATGGTCTCTAGGCTTTGTTGGATAGCACCTTTGCTCGCTACGTTACTCTGTGTGTCACAGTCATTAGTAGAGTCCACAAGGTGAGATATTGAGTAGGGGTATGGCGTGGGATAGGCATTCTCAATAAATAATTTGTAACGATGACAACCTTCTTTAAATAATAAACTACTTGGACGAATATCCATAATTAATGGTGGTTTATGCCTGAAAGGTTGGCCTTTATTGTTCATACCAGTCACTTGCGTTAATTGCCAGTCATACTTAGTCAAAGTTTGAAGAAGATAAGGTTGCTGGATAGAGGTTGACCAGTCTTCATTATTTGTGTCGGAATTAACGGCACCAATTTTGTTTGAATGGCTCAGTTTAGTAGACTGACAGCCTACTAAAGCCACTGACGATAATGAGCCTACAAGTAATGATAAAGTAGCCAATCGATTTAAATTCATTTTTATTACCAAATAAACATTTGTCTAAAATATAGCACAAGGTTTTATTTAGATTGTTGCTTATTATTACCAAAAATTATTGCCAAAAAAAGCCGCCTACATTGCTGTAAGCGGCTTTTTAATTGCTAAGGCTAAATTACTGACGGTTTAATTAATTATGCAGTGCTTTGCCTTTGGTTTTATCAACCGTCACTTTAGCAGGCTTAATTGGTGTTGGCATACTGACCAAAGCCACTTTTAATATCTCATCAATCGTCGCGACTGGCTGAATGGTTAAGCCTTCTTTGACGTTATCAGGGATATCAGCCAAGTCACGCTCGTTGGTCGCTGGAATCAACACATGCTTGATGCCGCCGCGATGCGCCGCGAGTAGCTTCTCTTTCAGTCCGCCGATACGTAGGATTTTACCACGCAGAGTAATCTCACCTGTCATGGCGATATCTGGACGAATGGCAATACCAGTCAAAGCAGATACCAGCGCTGTGGTCAGTGCTCCACCAGCCGATGGACCATCTTTCGGCGTCGCACCTTCTGGCATATGCACATGGATATCAGTCGTTTTAAAGGTTTCGTAGTCGATACCTAAGCTGTCACCACGGGCACGAACCACGCTCATAGCGGCACGAATCGATTCTTTCATCACATCACCGAGTGAACCAGTAAAGCTCAGCTCGCCTTTACCTTTCATTGCCACCGCTTCAATAGTCAGTAGCTCACCACCGACTTGTGTCCAAGCAAGACCAGTAATACGACCAATCTCAGGCTCTTCTTCCGCCAGACCATAGTCATACTGATGCACGCCTAGATAATCATCGATGTTTTTGTCATCGACCACAACCAGCTGACGTTCTGCTTTTTTCGGAGCGCGAGCGCCATGACTTTCAACCGAATTACGAACTACTTTACGGCAGATTTTATTGACTTCGCGCTCAAGGTTACGCACACCGGCTTCACGGGTATAGCTACGCACGATGCTATGTAATGCTGCTTCGACAATCTCAATCTCGCCTTCTTTGAGACCGTTATTTTTAATCGATTTTGGCACCAAATACTTCTGGGCAATATTGACCTTTTCTTCTTCGGTATAACCCGGTAGACGAATGACTTCCATACGGTCAAGTAGCGCTGGTGGAATATCCATACTGTTCGCTGTACAGATGAACATCACTTGCGATAAATCTAAGTCCATATCTAAATAATGGTCGTTAAAAGTATCGTTCTGTGACGGATCTAGCACTTCAAGCAACGCTGACGCAGGATCACCACGGAAGTCTTGCGCCATCTTATCAACTTCATCTAGTAAGAATAGCGGGTTTTTGACTTCAACTTTTGCCAATGATTGCACGATTTTACCCGGCATTGCGCCGATATAGGTACGGCGATGACCACGAATTTCGGCTTCATCACGGACGCCGCCCAGTGCCATACGCACAAATTTACGACCAGTAGCCCGCGCAATCGATTCGCCTAATGAGGTTTTACCGACACCAGGAGGGCCGACTAAGCAAAGAATAGGACCACGCAGTTTTTTCACCCGTGATTGTACGGCGAGGTATTCTAAGATGCGGTCTTTCACATCTTGCAAGCCGTAATGATCTTCGTCCAACACGGTTTTGGCTTTGTCTAAATTGATAGAAACTTTGGTCGTCGCATTCCACGGCGTGTCCAAAATCCACTCAATATAATTACGCACCACTGATGATTCTGATGAGGCAGGCGGCATCATTTTGAGCTTTTTTAATTCTTGCTCGGCTTTTTTGCGCACATCTTCTGGCAAATCAGCTTCTTCTAAGCGCTGCTCAAGCTCAGCCACGTCATCTTCACCATCGAACGCACCGTCACTCATATCTGACAGCTCGTTTTTAATGGCCTTCATCTTCTCGTTTAAGAAGTATTCGCGCTGATTGTCTTCCATTTGCAGACGGACGGCATCTTGGATGTCTTGTTCGATATTTTGCTCAGCGCTTTGCTTGACCAAATATTCAGTCAAGGTATTGATGTGGGTTTTGATGTCGTTTTCTTCTAAGAACGACTGTTTCACATCAAGGTCCATCGAGACACGCGTTGAGATAAAGTAGACCAACTCAAGCAAATCATCGATACGCTGCGCCACGCGCGTTAGCTCACGAGCATTACGCAAGCGCGCATCGGCGTAGCTTTCAAATAGGGTGGTTAAGGCTTGAATGGTATTTTTCTGCTGGCTTTCGTCCATGCTGACATCGAGGTCAGCGCGATCAAAGCTGGCCATTAACAACTCGTCGTGATTTTCGATGTTATCAACACGTGCGCGGTACTGACCTTCAATCAATACTTTGATGCAGTTTTCATCGCTGTCGTGCGGCATGGTGCTAACGATACGGCAGACCGTACCGTACTGGTATAAGTTGTCTTGATCAATATCTTCGGTCAGCGAGTCTTTTTGGGCAACGACCAATACTTTATTGCCGTACTCGGCTTGTGCCAATTCAACGGCTTTTACCGATGGTGCACGACCGACAAATAAAGCAATTTGCATGTGCGGATAGACCACGACATCTCGCAACGCTAGTAGCGGCAGATAGTTTTCAGAGCCGTCATCTTTAATAGCATTGTCATCTGCAGCATCATCGTCTGAAATACTGCTATTTTCGCTATCATTTTTTTCAGTGTTGTCAACGTTATCAGTATCAGACGTCGCATCTAGCTCTTTTTCTAATGCATTATCATCAGCAACGCTAGATGAAACGTCGACATCGATGTCGATATTGTCTTGGGCAATTTTATGTTCACTCATATATTCTTTCCTCGTTCACCAGACTTGTAAAGTCAAGTTAGTGTCTCATGTTTAGATAAATGGTGCTGCTATACAAAATTGCAAGGCTTATTCGCTAACAGTAAAGGTAATATTGTGGGTTTATTTGCGCGTTCGGTTATGTCTGCTAGGTTCTACGCGTGGGATTTCTGTACAAAATCAGGTAAACTGACGCGCATCTTAACCGCTACGCACGTATAACGGCTGTGTGGATTAACAGACTGCGGCGAAAAAATAGGTCAATAAAAGGTCGAGAGTGGGCCACAAAACAGAGAGCAAGGGGCAAAAAATGACCATCAATGCGGTGCTACTGGCAGTCGTCATCATGCTAGGGCTGTCTTTGGCGCGGGTACACGTGGTACTCAGCTTGTTAATCGGTGCGCTGGCAGGTGGACTCATCGCTGGTCTTGGTGTGACCGATACTTTGAACGCCTTTCAAGAAGGTATCCGTAATGGAGCACAAATTGCGCTGTCTTATGCGTTACTTGGGGCTTTTGCGGTGGCCATTGCGCATTCTGGCTTGCCGCAATCTCTGGCAGGTGCAGTGATTAAACGTATTGATGCTGGCGGCACCAGTGGCATGATTAAATATATGCTGTTTGCAGGCCTCGTTATGATGAGCTGCTTTAGCCAAAATTTAATTCCCATACATATCGCCTTTATTCCTCTATTAGTGCCGCCTTTACTATTGGCATTTAACCGGATGCAGATTGATAGACGTTTGATTGCGTGTCTGATTACTTTTGGACTGGTCACCACTTATATGTTTATTCCTTATGGATTTGGTGATATTTATCTCAATCAAATCATGCTAAAAAATGTTGGCGAAGCGGGCATTGATGTGGCAAATATCTCCGTCACCAAAGCGATGGCGATTCCAGCACTGGGCATGTTTGTAGGTTTACTGGTTGCCGTATTTATCAGCTATCGTAAACCGCGCCAGTATGCCCAATTAACCATTGATAAAGACGCTCGCGATGCGGTCGTAGAAGGTGATGCATTAAGCAAAACAGCGGCAGATGCACAAACACAAAGTAAGCTTAAAACACTGGTGGCGATTGCTGCGATTGTGACAGCCTTTGTAGTGCAGCTTTATACTGATTCGCTATTGCTTGGCTCGATGTTTGGTTTTGGGGTGTTTATGGCGACGGGCGTGGTCAAGTGGCGTGATGCCGATACGGTGTTTAATGACGGTATCAAGCTGATGGCGATGATTGGCTTTATTATGATTACCGCGCAGGGCTTTGCCGAAGTGATGAAAGCGACTGGTGAAATCGCACCGCTGATTGATGGGGCGACGAACTTGTTTGCGGGTAATAAGGCCATTGCTGCTTTAGTGATGTTAAGCATAGGTTTAGTCGTTACGATGGGTATTGGTTCATCGTTCTCAACCATTCCAATTATTGCCGCTATTTACGTGCCGCTATGTATCTCGTTAGGCTTTTCACCACTAGCTACGGTTGCGATTATTGGTACGGCTGGCGCGCTTGGTGATGCAGGTTCTCCAGCATCAGATTCGACGCTTGGACCCACTTCTGGTCTCAACGTTGACGGTCAACATGACCATATCAAGGACAGCGTGGTACCGACATTCTTGCATTACAACATTCCACTATTGGTATTTGGTTGGATTGCGGCGATGGTGTTGTAGGTTGTGTTTTATAGAACTATACTCCATAAAAAAAGCTACCGAATAGGTAGCTTTTTTATTTCAAATCGATAATTTCATACTAAAGCTTTTTGTACTGCTTTTGCTAAAAACCCAGAGCGAGTTTCGTGGTTTTTTTCAGCATAACTGTCAACACGCTGTAATAAATATTCAGGCCAACTAACATTAAAGCGTACTTGCTTAGTTGAAAACTTGCTTTCATCAATATTTACAATAGCCCAAGCCAAAGCATCTTGAAAATCTGCATTCATTCTTAATGTTTCTATATCACTAGTATGAAAGTCAAAACTCATTCCTTTATCTACCATATATTCGATATGATCGTAAATTAAGGACTGCGCTTCTTGCACTGTGTCATCGATGGTATCTCCTAAAGGGAAACAGCCGTCAATATCAGGAACAATAGCTGCATAGTTGTCCATGCCTTCGTCTTTGAATATAGCGATGGGATAATTTAACATATAACCCCCTATGAATATTATCTTATTAATAAATTTAAATAGGATAGAGAAAGTTTTTATGAAGAGTAAAAACCAACCTTTGTTAAAAGGTTGGAGTTGCTTAAAGTTTCAAACCAGAAATACGTCTTGCTTGAGCCAATTGATGCCGAGACACATCTTTTTCAGGATGACTGATTGAAATAATGCTATCAACGCCTTCCTTTCTCAAAATATGATGACTTCCTTTAACTCTATCAACTATCCAACCATCCTCTTTAAGCAACTTGATTAGTTCACCACTTTTCATGGATTCTCCTCAAGGATACTAATTGGATGTGTGTATTATTACACATAATTTATAATTAATGCTATATTTCTGTGTGTAGAAGTGTGTATTGAATATTAAAGAAGATCGTTAATCTTCAAAACCCTCAATCTCAACACCCAAACTGCGCAAAAACTCATCACTTTGCACCAATAGCTCATTTAAGCGCGTTTCATTGATAACCCGTGCCAACTCATCAGAATTAAACTCTTGCTCTTGACTATAATATAGCTGCTCACGTTCTCCCTCTTTATTAGCTAACGTTTGCAGATAATCGGCAACGCTATCTGCGCTAGATTTATCGTCACTATTACTTTTAGAGTTATCTTTCATCAAAACCACCGTATCCCACTAGGGGTAATCAAACCATCTAATGGCACATCCCACGGTTGAAGCGCCAACTGTTCCACCACTTGAAAATCATAACTCCAGCCAATTTTTAACGGCTTTTTTGCCCTTGATTGATAGCTTTTAGCAAGCGTCGTATCATAAAACCCACCACCCATACCCATGCGATTGCCATTACTATCAACCGCTGTCAATGGACAGATAATGACATCTAATTCTGCCGCCCATAGCAACCGGCGATGATGGTTTTGTTTCATACCTAAGCTATGGATACGTGTCGGGACGTTGATTAATTTGTTGTGATAAATAGGCACAAAGCGCAAGCGTTTATCATCATTACGACCGAGCGAGCCAACCACTGGCAGATACGGCTGATAATTTAAGCGAGTTATCCAGTCTAGTAGTGGTTGAGTCGGTAGCTCGCCAAAACCATCATAATACAAGCCAATACGAGCGTTGGCTGGCAGGCGCTGTTGCAGCTTGATTAAATGCAAGCTGGCAGAATGGGCAAGCTGCCTGCGTTCACTTTCGCTTAACTGACGGCGCTGGCGAGTAAAATGTCGTCTTGGCGGATTGCTTGTTTTTAATGCATTTTTCTCAGTATTATTTATGTCAGGATGCATAAGTAGAGTATCCAGTAACGTAGGGAATTGATGGTGGCTGGCGCTTTTAGATAGCGGTAGTGGCTATTTGTCAATATTCAACACGGCCTAGTCATGCTATCATAACGCCACTTTATATCGTGTTTTTCTTTATGTGTAACCGCTGTTGTATTTTATGCTCAAGCATTTATCAACAAACCATTTATCAACAAACCATCGAAGAGGGTAGTTATGTCGACACAGAATCAGGCAACTCGTACCGAAAAAGATACCATGGGCAACGTGGAAGTCCCAGCTGATGCATATTGGGGTGCACAAACCCAGCGTAGCCGCGAGAACTTCAAGATTGGTGGTGAAACCTTGCCGCGACCGATGATTGAAGCGATGGCACTGGTCAAAAAAGCCGCTGCGATTACCAATGCTGGCCTTGAGCGTATCGAAGGTGATAAACGCGATTTAATCGTTCAAGCCGCTGATGAAATCATCGACGGTGGTCTAACGGATCAGTTTCCATTGGTTGTCTGGCAGACCGGTTCTGGCACCCAGTCAAACATGAACATGAACGAAGTATTGGCCAATCGTGCCAACGAAATCGCTGGTAATGAGCGCGGCAGCTACACGCCGATTCACCCAAACGACCACGTCAACCATGCTCAATCTACTAACGACAGCTTCCCAACCGCAATTCGTGTGGCGGCAGCGCGTGAAATTAATGGCTTATTGATTCCAGCGGTAAAAGCATTGCGCGATACACTAGATGCTAAAGCCAAAGAGTTTGATAGCATTGTTAAAATCGGTCGTACGCATCTGCAAGACGCCACGCCTTTGACATTAGGTCAAGAGTTCAGTGGTTATGTCAGCCAACTTGACCACTCGCTAACGCGTATCGATAACGCGCTACAAGGCCTGTATGAATTGCCACTAGGTGGAACGGCAGTTGGTACAGGTCTAAACGCCCATCCTGATTATGCGGTAAAAGCCGCTGAGCAATTGGCAACATTGTCTGGTCTGCCTTTTGTGACCTCACCGAATAAATTTGAAGCACTAGCCGCTCGTGATGCCGAAGTATTTGCTTCTGGTGCCTTAAAAACCCTAGCAGGTAGCTTAAATAAAATCGCTAACGACGTACGTTGGTTGGCATCAGGTCCTCGTTGTGGTTTGGGTGAGTTGACGATTCCTGAAAATGAGCCAGGCTCTTCTATCATGCCAGGTAAAGTAAACCCAACCCAGTCAGAAGCGATGACCATGGTTGTGGCGCAAGTGATGGGTAACGATGTCACTATCAGTATGGCTGGCGCGTCAGGTAACTTTGAGCTAAACGTCTATAAGCCAGTGATCGCCTTTAACTTATTGCAATCTATCAAGCTACTTGGTGATGCGTGCAATAGTTTTAACGACAATTGTGCGGCTGGTATCGAGCCAGTGAAAGATAAAATCGATGACTTCTTGCATAACTCACTGATGCTAGTGACTGCATTGAACCGTCATGTTGGTTATGAAAATGCGGCGAAAATCGCTAAGACTGCTTATAAAGAAAACAAAACCTTGAAGCAAGTAGCGGTTGAATTAGAGCTATTAACAGAAGCGCAGTTTGATGAGTGGGTAACGCCAGCTGATATGGTACATCCTTCTTAATATCAATCTATAAGTCTGATTTGTATTCCTTATAACTCAAGCTTTTAAAGTTGATACTTTGACTTAATAAAAGACCTTGTCATCTAATGTGGCAAGGTCTTTTCTATTATGATAACTTAAGCCAGAGCGGCCCATACAGCAACGCCAACGTATAAATATCTAATTGGTGTGTAAAATGAGGTTTTCTATGATTCAGGTTTTACCATTGATATATATCGCTTATCGATATACAATATAAAAATATATTAATTTTCTACAAACTAATAATAAATATAAAGGTGTTGAGATTTGTATGATCGTTAATTTTAAATGTAGTGACACCCAAACTCTTTTTTCTACTGGAAAGACAAAGCGATGGTCTGCAATAAAAAATGTTGCAGAACGTAAGTTACTACTGTTAGACAATGCAACTGTGCTTGAAGATTTAAGAGCACCACCGGGCAATCGATTAGAAGCTTTGCATGGCGATAGAGAAGGTCAGCACAGTATACGAATTAATGCTCAATGGAGATTATGCTTTGTTTGGACAGAGCAGGGTGCTACAGATATAGAAATTATCGATTATCATTAATCTAGCTGAACAATAAGAGAGGGAGAGAAACTCATGATTAAGAATGGTATGCGCCCAATTCATCCTGGTGAAGTATTAAGAGAAGATTTTCTTGAGCCGCTCGATATGAGCGCCACTGCGCTTGCAAACCAGCTGGGCGTTACGCCTGCGCGTGTTAATGAGATCGTACGTGAGAAGCGAGGCGTTACCGCAGACACAGCATTGCGCTTAGCCAAGTATTTTGGTGGTAATGCTCAGTTCTGGCTAAATCTACAATCCACTTATGAATTACGTTTAGTTGAATCTGATGACTTACACTTTTTAGATAAGATTGAGCCTATTGAGTATGCTTAATACCCGTGTTGTGGCTACGAGAAAGGTAGCAAAAATCGCTAAGACGGCTTATAAAGAAAACAAAACCTTGAAGCAAGTTGCGGTTGAGTTAGAGCTGTTAACTGAAGCGCAGTTTGATGAGTGGGTAACGCCTGCAGATATGGTGCATCCTTCTTAATATCAATCTAAAAACCTGATTAGCATTGTTATACAAGCTGAGCCTACAATTAGTAGTGCTTGCGTTTGTCTTCCTTACAACTCAAGTTTTTAAAGTTGATACTTTGACTTAATAAAAGACCTTGTCATCTAATGTGGCGAGGTCTTTTTTTGTTCTTTCGATTCTTAGAGGACGTTAAACTGATTAAATATACTTAAGTTCGCTATCGGGCAATACTGTCTTTATCTATTGTCTTACTTTATCTGTATTCTTAGAGTATATATTTAATGAATTACCAGCCATTATCAGTATTATACCGATGACTAAGGCCACGCTAAAACTTTCAGAATATAACAGCACACCAATGATTGAGATTAGCGGTAATCTAAACATATCCATGGTTACAACGAATGTGACCTCTGCATGTTGCATGGCTTTGGTCATACAATAATGTGCTGATAGGGCTGTCACTCCTATAATTATAAGCCATAGCCACTGAATATCTAACGGCGTTGTCCAGCCTTCTATAAATAAAAGTAATCCTAAAGGCGCTTGAAGCAGACACATCATAAAAATGATGGTTATTGGGCTTTCGCTATTAGATAATGATTTTGTGGAAACATGAGAAAAGGCATAGCAAATAGCTGCACCCAGAACGATTAGTGACGCATAGTTGGCGCCCTCTGTATTAGGTTGTACGATGACTATTACCCCTAGAATACCTAATAGTACGGCAGCAACTTTTTTGACAGTTATAGATTCTTTTAAGAAAAGATACGATATAATTATCGTCCAAAAAGGGACAGTGAATTCAATAGCAAAAACGGTCGCTAAGGGCAGTAGCCCTATGCCTAAGAACCAACCGTATTGTCCTGCAAAATGAAATAGATTTCTTACTACATGTAATTTGAGACGTTTGGGAAATAAAAAATGATCCTTCTTTGAAAAAGAGTTTGATAACAATATTATAGGCAATAATACCAATAACCCTACAATACTTCGAAAAAATAATATCTGAAAGATACCAATTTGACCGTTTAGCTCACGAGCACCAACAGCCATTAAACAAAATGAGATGAGCGCTCCAATCATCCATAGTGTGGAGTGGAACATAATGAGGCAGTCCTCTTTTATATGACACCAAGTTTGGCACCTATGTTATAGGTAAATATTTTATATTATTGAATTGATATAACAAAAAAGCCAAGTACGAGTAGGGTGCGTCCCACGCACCAGTTTCAAGAAATAGCGATACTATAGTTAAAATACTTTAAAAACGCTACGATACTGCGGGTATAGTTTTTTTGCAGCCTCTGTCTGCGTAGGCACAGCAAGCAAGAAAAAACGGTACCTGCAGTACGTGATGTAGCGATATTACTTCTCACTGACTATATCGATGCGCTGGGCGCACCCTACATTTAAAGCTATTGATGAAAAAATACCTTACCGTGTTTATCGCGGCAAGGTATTTTTTTATATAAACTCTTAGATTAACATACCAAGTGCAACGCTAATTGATATTATAGAACACCTGATTAG
>NZ_RRYW01000077.1 GCF_014861365.1 Psychrobacter sp. FME6 | reverse complement strand
TATAGATATCAAAGTCACCATAGGTCGCCTTATAAGCATTCATACTAAAACTATCCAGCGTGACCTTATGTAAAGCCTTATTATCACCACCGCTAGAGATCGGCATTCCTTCAGTCCAATCGAGCTTAGGACCAAAGTCACCCATCTCATAGCTACCCCCCCTCAATAAATTGCATGTTTTCTTTTTGCTGCGCTAAGAAGTTATCCAGTTGCTGCTGTTCATCATCGCTTAGATTACTACGGGTTTGTGGAATGCCGTTACTGTCCGTCGAAGTCGCAGGCTCTTTAGCGCAAGCAGTCAAGGCAAATAGCGGTAATATAAACAGCGGTACGAATAGAGGTTTAAGCATCATAATGGGCTACAGTGATATTTTGTTGAGAAATCAGACGGATTATACTAATATCACTGCGAGCACAGATCCCATTGTACTCAAGCTCAATATACTTAGTGACATCATTGACGACTTCAAATCTTATTTTATAGTCTTGGCGATATATCAGTTCATTCTTCGATATGCCTAAAAACCTTTCTTAATCATGATTAACTGTTGTTAATCCACTTAGTTTATCAAGTTTGGTACTACAGTTGCTTCAACATAGCTCCGTCTAATATAGCCACATTTATATAATGACGTTTAATCGTCACTATATAAATGTTTTTGAATGGTAATAAGCACTGTTTGATTTAAACCGCTATCTGCCGCGCCTGATTGCTCAAATTTACAAAGTCTTTCACAGTTAATGTTTCAGGACGTGCTTGTGGATCAATACCGCAAGCCGCAAAGTCGTCTTCGCTCAATGTTGGCAATAGTGTCGATTTTTTAAATATCGCCCGCAGCGTTTTACGACGATGATTAAAGGTTTCGCGTACCACAATCGCAAAATGTTCTTCATCCTCTGCCACGACCGGTTTATCAATGTGCGGCGTCAAGCGAAAAACAGCGCTGGTTACTTTGGGTGGCGGATTGAATGCACCGCGAGGTACGGTCAGCAGATAATCTGTATCGCAATGATACTGCATGATGACAGACAAGCGGCCGTAAGTTTTGCTACCGACATCGGCAGTGATCCGCTCAACGACTTCTTTTTGTAGCATAAAGTGCATGTCTTGAATCACATCGGCATAGCTGAGCAAATGAAACAATATAGGCGTAGAAATATTGTATGGTAGATTACCCACTACCCGTAGCTTACCGCGTTCAGGGCTATACAGCTCACGATAATCCACATGCATGGCATTTTCTTTGATAATCGTAAAGTTTGGGTGACTATTGGCGCCAATACGAATACGTAGGCTATCTGCCAAATCACGATCTAGCTCGACCACGGTCATCGCATCCACTTCTGCCAATAACGGCTCCGTCAGCGCGCCCATCCCTGGCCCAATCTCAATGAGATTATCGTCGCGTTCTAGGCGAATACTGTCAACTATTTGGCGAATAACACTGCCATCGTGCAAGAAGTTTTGACCAAAGCGCTTCCGCGGCTGGTGTTTGGCAGCGCGTAGGCTGTTAGAAATAGATTGAGCATCAAACGAAGTTTTGGACATAAAAAAGTCTTAATGGATAGAAGTTAAATGGACGATAGCGCTATGGCAACAATGTGCTGCTTTTATTTGCTAATTTTATAATGATAAATTATAGCACAGCTCATAATTGCCCAGTATCTTTGAGACATTTTATTGATAAATCACCCATACCTTAGCGCAACCGACACAGTGTCTTTTTTTGTTCTCAAACCATTGATACCATGATCCTACAGGATAAGTCTCAAGTCCTCACTAGGGAGCCGCGCTTATTCATATAAATGAGTGACTATGTTTAATGAACGTATCAGTAAGTGTTTAATCTAAGTTAAACCTAGTCTACCCAGCTCAAACATTTATCTCCGTTTCTAATGAGATAAGCTTTAATTTGAAAATTATAATATTTAGCGTATAAATCCGCTGAAGTATTGAATTGATGCTGCTTATAATTTTCATATCCATGTGTAGTTCCTATTATTGGAACAATATTTTCATCGCTAACGCACCCTCGCTTTATTTCGGGAGTGTAGGGACCACCACTGTAAGTGGCATAAACGTGTAAATCACCCTTCGAAATTGCTTTCAGAGCATCAGCTGTAGGATCTGCACTGTATAGATAATCCAAACTGAATGGTTGTTTTACTTCACTGCTACAAGCCGCTGCTAAGCAAAAAAACAAAAGTGGTATAAGTGATCTAATTACCAAAACCTCCTCCATGTTCTTTGTTTGGATGACGGGCAATAGAGTTTTTATATAATTGTCTCATAATAGTATTTTGATGGACTAGTGATAGGCAGATTATGGTAAATGACTTTCGGTGGAAGAAGTCAGTTTTCACTGGTTTCATTTAGGTATACCCCAGTGGAACCAGTTATTTCACCCTTTAAACTTATTAATAGACCACTCAAAATAGACTACTACAGTGGAACTACTTATATTAGGGCGTGTTTGATGACTTATAAATAGGCATTATTCACACTAATGCTATCCAATACTGAGTTACAGATCTCGCCAAGGCATAGACTTATAGAAGAGGTCTGTTAACAAGCGATTTATCCGCCATCTCGTTTGCCATGGTTAATGCTTGATACAAACTGGTAGCACTTGCGCCGCCACGTCCTGCCAAATCAAGCGCAGTCCCGTGATCGACTGATGTACGAATGTATGGCAATCCTAAGGTTAGATTGACTGTATCGCCAAAGCCGTGTGATTTCAGTACTGGCAAACCTTGATCGTGGTACATAGCAATGACCGCATCACAATTGGCTAAATGCCTTGGGGTAAACAAGGTATCTGCTGGCATTGCCTCCGAGATATCAACGCCTGCATCGATAAACTCTTGCAGCACGGGATTAATAATTTCAATCTCTTCCACACCCAAATGTCCACCCTCGCCCGCATGTGGATTGAGACCGCAGACCAAAATACGCGGCTGGGTTAAACCAAACTTCTCACGCATATCATCAATGACAATCTGTACCGTTTGGCGCACATTATCGGCAGTGATGGCGGCAGGTACGTCTTTTAATGCCAAATGAGTGGTAACAAGCGCTACTTTCATCGCTTCATTAGCGAGCATCATTACCACTTTATCACAGCCACTTTGCTGCATGAAAAACTCAGTATGACCGCTAAACATGGTGCCATCGAGCAGTTTAATACCAGCATCTATCAATGCAGATTTTTGCAATGGGCCGGTGACAATAGCAGCAACCGTATGATTGGCTGCCAGTTTATGAGCAATCTCTAACTGTCGCGCCACCATTAGGGCATTATTAATATCGATATGGCCTGCGACTATAGGTGCACCACAAGGCATATCAAGTAAAACAAACGTACATTTATTATCATTATTGGAAGCAGAAGTCTGCTGTGCAATTTGCTTTACAAAATCATCAGCATCCACTTGTGGCGCGATTGTTTGCCAAGATGGACAAGTGGTTAACACGCCCGCAGCGACCAATTTATCAGCCCGCGCTTGCATGGCTTCAGCTTCAGCAGTGACCCAGATTGGCCGCTTAAAATCCTGCAGTTTGCCTTCGGCTGCCAATAGTAGTACGACGTCCATCCCGATACCAGCAGGTTCACCGGTTGTGATTAACAATGGAAATTTTTTTTGTATATCTTGCATAGTAATAAGACCCTATTATTATATTAAGCATTTAATTTTATTATATTTTTTGATAAAAAAATAAATATTGATAGTCGCATTGTATAAATGATTTCTCGAACTTTTACAACCCTAATCTAGGATAGATAATTATTTATAGCGACCGAAAAAACCACATAATGTGTTAAACTTTCGCTTTTCATTTTAGCATTTATAAGCAAATACTAAGACCGCATTTTGGTACTCATATCGTAGGAGTATGACAAGCTTGTTTATAGTGAGATTTTCAAATAATGGAATTCTCAACAAGCCTTTCATACCCTTATAGAAAAAACCTCTACTGAATACTTTATAGCAACTTTTGCAACTGACTTTTAAAACCGACTTTTAAAATATTGGGCACTCATGGCAGACAACGAAAAAACCGACGACTTACTCAATCAGACACCGCCGCACAATATCGATATTGAAAAGGCACTACTGGCGTCTTTGATGAGTATTGAAGAGGCATATGACAAAATCGCAGATATCGTCACCAAAGATGATTTCTACGCAGGACGGCATCAATATATTTTTGACGCCATCGCCCATTTGGCTGCCGTCAACGAGCCTTACGATACGGTCATGGTACACGATTGGTTAGAGGCGCAAAAACTGCTTAAAAGTGCCGGCGGCGACAGTTATTTGGCGGATATTTTGAGTCAAAGCCCTGCTACGTTGTTTAACCTAACCGCCTATGCCCAGCGCGTGCGTGAGTTGTCTACTCTACGTCAGTTGATTACCACTGGCAATGACATGTTGACCCTTGCCTATAATCCTAAAGATCAAACGGTCAGCGACATATTAGACAACGTCGAAGCAAAAATATTTAGTATCAATGAGCAGCATAATAAACGCGCTGAGCAGCGTGGGCCAGTTGGTATTACTTCAGTATTGACTAATGTCATCGATAAGATTCAAGAGCTTAAATCGAACCCTGATGGCATGATTGGTCTGCAAACGCCATTTGTTGAGCTAAACAATAAAACTCAAGGTTTACAAGCAGGCGATTTAGTCATTGTTGCCGCTCGTCCATCGATGGGTAAAACCACCTTTGCCATGAACTTGGCGGAAGGAATTTTGTTTAACGAAGATTTACCAGTGGTTGTATTTTCAATGGAGATGCCCGCAGAATCTATCGTCATGCGTCTATTATCATCGTGGGGCGCAATTAATCAGACCCATTTACGTTCAGGACAAATGAACGAAGATGAATGGGCAAAAATGATGAATGCCATTCAGCATCTGCAATCAAAGCACCTTTATATTGATGACAGTACCGCTCTGCCGCCATCTGAGCTACGCTCACGCTGTCGCCGTATCGCTAAAAACCATGACGGCAAGCTTGGCGCTATCATCGTCGATTACCTGCAGTTGATGAAAGTACCTAATCTCGATGGTAACCGTGTTGGAGAAATCTCTGAGATTTCACGTAGCTTAAAAGCCTTGGCACGCGAGCTTGAGTGTCCTGTCATTGCCTTATCGCAGCTTAACCGTAGTCTAGAGAACCGCCCTAATAAACGCCCTATCATGTCGGATTTGCGTGAATCAGGAGCGATTGAGCAGGATGCCGATTTGATTATGTTCATCTATCGTGATGAGGTTTATAATGAGAACTCAGATCACAAAGGTGTGGCTGAAATCATCATTGGTAAACAGCGTAATGGCCCTATTGGTACCATACGTTTAGGCTTTGAAGGACAATTTACCCGCTTTATCAATCTGACGCCAGAATACTATCAAAATGTCAGTTTTGAGAATGATGAATAATGACTGTTTCAAATAAATATTGAAATATTATTTATGAAACGTTATAAAATATGACTGATTAATAATATAGTTAGTCCAGTATAAAAACGATGCAGCGGAACTGAAATTGATTTTTCGCAGCCTCTGTCTGCGCAGGCACAGCAAGCCAGAAAAATTTATTCCAGTTTCGCGTAAAAACCTCATGTATCTCTTTTATTTAGAATTGACTATAGCCAGTGATTTATCAGCCGATGATAAATCACTGGCTTTATCACTTCATCACTTTACTAATAAAATAACTTTGCTAAAAAGAAGCCTATTATGCGCACCATCACTATCAAACCAGCAGCCATCACCCATAATCTGAATCGAGTAAAAGCGCTAGCACCAAAATCTAAGGTTCTCGCCATGGTAAAGGCCAACGCCTATGGTCATGGCGTCGCGGCGGTCTTGCCAGCGGTCCAGCACGCTGATGGTGTTGGTGTCGCTACTTTAATAGAAGCACTAGAAGCAAGGCAACTGGGCTGGGATAAAACCATTGGTTTGATTGAAGGCGCATTTACTAGCGATGAGTGGCTACAAGCGATTGAATATGATATTAGTTGCGTCATTCATCATGCACCGCAATTAGACTGGGCTCTAGAGCATATACCGCCTGCTGATAGCGCCACTAAAGTAGTTTGGATAAAATATAATACCGGTATGAATCGCTTAGGTTTTAATGACCATACTATTATTCCAGCAGCGAAACATCTGCATGACGCAGGTTATCAGCTGGTTTTAACCACTCACTTTGCCAATGCTGATGATCATAACCATCCCCTAAACGCTATTCAAATTCAACGTTTTAATAACATGCTTAACTCGTTGCGAGAAACCATCAGCGCAGATATTAAAGGCTCATTATGCAATTCAGCTGGTATTGTTAATTTCTCAGAGCATCATCATGACTGGGTGCGTCCAGGCATTATGTTATATGGTAGTGCGCCTGTCATCGATCAAAGTGCACAGGAATTAGAGTTACAACCAGCAATGGATTTTAGCGCACAAATTATGGCCCTACAAACGATAAAAGTGGGCGATGCTATTGGTTATGGTAGCCACTGGATTGCATTAGCAGAAACCAGAACGGCTTTGGTGAGTATCGGCTATGGAGATGGCTATCCACGTATCATTAGCAAGGACGCTTATGTCTCCGTAATCGACGCGACCACCAATAAAAGCTATCCATGCCCAGTTCGCGGTAGGGTCGCAATGGATATGATTGTGATTGATATTAGCTCAACACCCAAAAACTTGGCAATAAATAGTAAAGTAATACTTTGGGGTAGTGTGCCACACGTTGATGAAGTGGCAGCACATGCGGGTACCATCGGTTACGAGTTACTGTGCAGACTAAGTACTCGTCCAGAGCGGACACTAGGTTAATAGCATTGATTTTGCTACTCAGTCTCAGTATTAGTATTAGCACCCTTTCATTAGAGCAAAATTGAACATTTACATTGAGAGTAATTGCGCTATACTAAAAGTTTGTTGTCACCCCAGTATACGCACTAATGCGATGCTATTGAAAACTGATAACTTTTCACTGACTGCGATCGATTGCTAGGATAACTATGAGTTTGCGCCATTTTTTGACCCTATCTGATTTAACCAAACAAGAACTAGAAAATCTCATTAAACGCGCGAGCGAATTGCGAAAAATGCAACACGCAGGCGAGATATATCAGCCGTTTGTTGGTCGTACGCTTGGCATGATATTTGAAAAGTCATCAACCCGTACGCGCATCTCGTTTGAGACTGGTATGGGACAGTTTGGTGGTAGCGCTATTTTCTTATCGCCAAATGACACCCAGCTTGGACGCGGTGAGCCGCTAGAAGATTCAGCTCGCGTTATCTCTAGCATGGTCGATATCATCATGATACGTACTTTTGGGCACGAAAAAGTCGAGACCTTTGCTGAATACTCTAGTGTGCCGATTATCAACGCCCTCACTGATGATTTCCACCCTTGCCAGCTGCTTGCTGATATGCAAACCTACTATGAGCATCGCGGTAGTATCGAAAATAAAATCGTCACTTGGGTTGGTGATGGTAATAATATGTGCGCATCTTATATGCAAGCCGCCAATCAGTTTGGTTTTGAGCTACGCGTGGCAGCGCCCTATGGTTTCGAGCCTGACCCTGAGCTAATGAAACGCTTTTCGCATTGCGTAAGCATCGTCGAAAACGTACAAGAAGCGGCGAAAGATTCGAACTTAATCGTCACTGACGTATGGGCAAGTATGGGTCAAGAATCTGAGCAAAACACCCGTGCTCGTCGATTTGCCTCTTATCAAGTAACACCATCGCTGCTTGATAAAGCCGACCCTGAAGTGGTGTTTATGCACTGCTTGCCAGCTCATCGCGGCGAAGAAATATCTCATGATATGCTAGATGATCCACGTTCGGTCGTGTGGCATGAAGCCGAAAACCGCTTACATGCGCAAAAGGCATTAATGGAGTTTTTATTAAAAGACAAAATTAAGCTATAGGCATCTATTTTATAGGCACATATTTTCATCAGCTGTTTATACAGTAATAGATAGCAAAAAAGGCGGCGTACATAAATTGTACGCTGCCTTTTTAATATTCGGTCGATAAATGACGAATAATTAACGAGTCAATACTTCAACCCCATTACTACTGGCTTTTAACAAAACATCTGCTTGATTAGCAGCAAAGACACCATTACAAACCACGCCAACGATATTGTTTAATTGCTGCTCAAGTGCTAGCGGATTACTAACATCCAAATCATAAGTATCTAAAATTACATTACCGTAATCGGTGACAAAATCTTCACGATAAACGGGTTCACCGCCCATACGCGCTAATTGCCTGGCGACATATGAGCGCGCCTGTGGCAACACTTCTATCGGTACGGGAAACTCACGACCCAGTAACTCGACAACCTTACTCTCATCAACCATGCAAACAAACTGATTAGAAGCCGCTGCGACAATTTTTTCACGCGTGAGTGCCCCACCGCCGCCTTTGATGAGTTGTAAATTTGCGTTTACTTCATCAGCACCATCGATATAAACATCAAGCTGACCGGCAAAGTTTAAATCAATTATCTCAATACCCAATGCACGAAGTTTATCTTCTGTGACCTGCGAGCTTGCAACCGCGCCAGCCAGCCTTAATGTCGGTAACAACTCAATTAAACAGTTAACCGTACTGCCTGTCCCCACTCCAAGTATCATGTCATCTTCGATATAGCGTATGGCGGCTTTGGCGGCGGCTTGCTTTTGGGCTTGCTGATCACTCATCGTAAATCCTTGGCAAAATAAACGTATCATTGTAAAAGAAGTAAAAGACTAAAAGAGGCAAAATGCGGGGCTATTATAACTGATGACTTTGATGAATGTCAGCGTAATAGTGCTTCTAATAATCAGATATTAAGTTTATTTTTATCACCCATTTAACACAGGCAGCCAAAAAGCTAGCGCCAATAGCGTTACCAATAATACTGGCGGGGTAATGAGTAAACCAACTTTCATATACTGCCCCCAACTTATTTTATAGTCCTTTTCGGCCAATACGTGTAGCCATAATAAGGTGGCCAAACTACCAATGGGCGTAAATTTAGGCCCTAAATCATTACCGATGATATTGGCATAAATCATCAATTCTCGTGTCGTATCTGTTACTTGTGCGCTATCGATAGCCAGTGCGCCTACTAAGGTTGATGGCATATTATTCATAATAGAAGCGACAACAGCGGAGAGAAAACCCGTACCTAACGTTGCTATAACAGTACCTTGTTGCCCAAGCCAGCCTACAACCTGAGCGCCATAGGCGGTTAATCCGGCATTGCCCAAGCCATAAACGACCAAGTACATACCAATTGAAAATAAAACTATTTGCCAAGGGGCTTTACGTACCACATCGGATACAGAAATAATAGCACCACGACCACCTTGCCAAAAGCGACCTGCGATAGCCATGAGCAGTAGCGCAGCAGCTCCAGTGACAAGAGAAATAGGAATACCCAGCGGTTCTGTTGCAAAATAAGCCATAAGCAACAATGCTAATAGCGGAAAAGCCGCTTTAAAAACCAACGGGTCTTCGATAGCCGACTCTGGTGCGCTAAGACTAGCAATTGAATAGTGTTTTGGAATATGGCGCGCATAGACCACCCATAGCACAACTAGCGTTGCTAACACAGAGACAATATTCACTGGCACCATAACCGCAGCATAACGTCCAAAACCAATATCAAAATAATTGGCACTGACGATATTCACCAGATTGGAGGTAACCAATGGCAGACTTGCGGTATCGGCAATAAAACCAGTCGCGATGATAAATGCCAAAGCTGATGGTGGTGAAAAATTAAGCCTTAGCAATATCGCAATGACAATCGGTGTCAATAATAATGCAGCACCATCATTGGCAAAAAATGCCGATATAAACGCGCCTAACATTACAATCATGGGAAATAGCAAACGCCCTTGACCATTACCAAGTTTGGCTACATGCAGTGCTGCCCAGCCAAAAAAACCCGCTTTATCTAAAACAAGCGAGATGATAATAAGCGCGACAAAGGTAAAGGTCGCGTCCCAGACAATGTCCCATACGACCCCAACATCAGATAATTGCACCACACCAAAAGCTAAAGCAACCAACGCGCCGCCTATTGCGCTCCAACCAATGCCTAGGCCCTTAGGCTGCCAAATAACCAAAGTTAGGGTCACAATAAAGATAATGAGTGCGAGCATAAATAACCTTAACGTTACTTAGGCAAACTTGATGCCATCTATTTGATCTAGCCCAGTTAACATAAAATAGCTTAATACAAAATAATTAATATAGTCTAGTGAAACAGCCTAGGGCGTGTCCTCATTTTAAAAATGGTGATAAAAATGAGTTAAATTGCAGTTAAACAAGGAAAATAGTGCAGATAATATCGGGATATTAGCCAACTATTTGACGATGTTTAGCAAAATTTAGCCATTTTTAGCACATTTAGGTATTATCGTTTAGATTGAGGACACGCCCTAGTAGTACAGAAGATTAAAGCGACTTTTGATTGACTCGCTGTGATACTTGTTCAGTATTTTCGACACGTTCTGAATAGCGATCAGTCAGATACGCTGAGCGTCCGCGTGTGAGCCATGTAAACTTTACCAGCTCTTCGCAAACATCCACGAGACGCAGATATAAAGGTGACATATCCATGCGATTATCATCATTAAACTCTAAAAAGGCTTTTGGAATAGACGATTGATTGGGGATGGTAATCATCCGCATCCAGCGCCCAAGAATACGCAATTGATTGACGGTATTAAAGCTTTGACTACCGCCACTTACTTGCATCACTGCCAACGTTTTGCCTTGGGTCGGACGTACGCCGCCTAATGCTAACGGAATCCAATCAATTTGCGCTTTCATAATACTGGTCATACTGCCATGACGTTCTGGACTCACCCACAGCATGCCTTCTGACCACTGCGCAAGTTCACGTAGCTCTTGTACTTTCGGATGCTCGATATCGGCATCGTCAGGTAGTGGCAAACCGGATGGGTTAAACATCTTCACCTCACAGCCGTACCAACGCAATAGACGGCTTGCTTCTTCAGCTGCCAGCCTAGAAAATGAGCGTTCGCGCAAAGAGCCGTATAACACCAATATTTTTGGTGGATGACGCGGGTCATTTGTTGCAATCAAAGACTCAATATCGATAGGTTGAAGCTTACTTGGGTCAATATTGGGTAAATCATCAAAGTCAAAATTTTGCTGATTTTCTTTAGCGCTTGGCATAGTGAATAACGTCTCCATTTTCTTTAGTAAAGCTGCTCACTGGATTGTCTAAAAGCTCAAACACTCGCTCTGTGGGTCGACATAATGCCGCGCCTTTATCCGTAACCACGATAGGACGGTTGATTAGAATAGGATGCGCAATCATAGAATCGATAATCACCTCGTCAGACAGTGCCAGATTATCTAAACCTAACTCATCATTGATGGCTTCTTTACTACGCAGCAATTCTCGCGGTGAGGTATTCATTTTTGCCAATAGCTCAACTAAGTAATCACGGCTTGGCGGCGTCTTAAGATATTCAATCACCTCTGGATTCTCACCTGAGGCTTGCATAATGGCTAAAGTATTTCTAGAAGTACCACATTTAGGGTTGTGGAAAATCAATGTTTTCATAGTAGGTTTACCTATTTATGAGTATATTTATCAAGTTAATTTTTAGCTTAACTTTGTCTGAATAATGATTCTAATGATTGTTTTTAATGGCTATTTTAATGAACATCTTAATTATCAGCTTTATTTATCTCACAACCACTTAAGCTGTCCATAAGCGACGCACATAATTCTGGATGTCCTGCACAGCAATCTTGCAGTAAAAACTGAATCACTGCCTGCATATGTGATAAGGAGGCTCGATAGATAATTTGGCGGCTGTGGCGCTTTGATGTCACCCAACCTGAACGTGCCAGTATCGCTAGATGCGCTGACATGGTGTTATGAGGCACAGACAGTTGGCGTGCTATTTCGCCCGCAGCTAAGCCTTCTGGCTCTTGATTAACCAGCAACCTAAACGCTTTTAGACGGGTATCTTGAGACAGCGCAGCAAAGCTGGCGATAGCAGTAGTTATTTCCATATGTCCAATAATACAGACAGGTCAAAATAATTCAAGATTTTTAGGCAAGTTTTTAGATAAATAACTCACTAAAAATCTATCTCGACTTCAATTAACCCTGTCAAAATACTAAAGCCGATATAAAAACTGCAATTGTGTCTTGCAAGATAGTTAAAATCAGCATAGGCTAATCTATTTCATTTTTATACTTATCTGCGCTTTTTGGTAATGGTTATTGTCAATTGCCACTTATATAACCATCCGCACTTTTTATATTCATACACACTCTAGTTTAGGAATCATTATGCTGTCACACTGGGTACGAGCCATCTTACAAGCCACCGTCTATGACGTTGCTATTCAAACACCACTTGAAGCGGCACCCAAGCTGACCCAGCGTTTTGCTAATGATATTCGATTTAAGCGTGAAGACTTGCAACCAGTCAAATCCTTTAAATTGCGCGGTGCTTATAACCGTATTAGCCAATTAAGCGATGAGCAAAAAGCACACGGCGTCATTTGCGCATCGGCGGGTAACCATGCACAAGGCGTTGCTTATTCTGCCCGTAAGCTTGCCATCAATAATATCATCGTCATGCCAACCACCACCCCAGATATCAAAGTCGATGCTGTAAGAGCGCTTGGCGGTAATGTAGATTTACATGGCGATAGTTTTGATGAAGCCAACCGCTATGCGATCAATCGCGCTGAGACCGAAGGCTTGACCTTTATTCCGCCTTATGACGATGAGCTGGTTATCGCGGGACAAGGCACTATCGGCCTTGAGCTGACCCAGCAGTGGCGTAATATGGATTATGTTTTCGTCGCCGTTGGCGGCGGTGGTCTGGTTTCTGGCGTGGCCGCATTCTTAGGTGAAGTGGCCCCGCATGTAAAAGTCATCGCGGTAGAAGCGGAGCAATCAGCGTCTCTTAAAGCCGCGCTTGCAGCAAATGAGCGCGTTAAGCTTGAGCAAGTCGGACTGTTCGTCGATGGTGTGGCCGTAGCTCAAATTGGCGAATTGCCTTTTGACATCGTGCGTATGCAAAAGAGTGACAAATCAGGCCCTGTCGTCGACCCTGAAGTCGTGACCTGCAGCAATGATGAAGTCTGCGCTGCCGTCAAAGATATTTTTGAAGAAAACCGCAGTATCGTCGAACCCGCTGGCGCATTACCCGTTGCTGGTATGAAAAAATACATCGAGGCCCATAACCTACAAGGCAAAAACTGCGTTGGTATCATTTGCGGTGCCAATATGAACTTTGACCGTCTGCGCTATATCGCTGAGCGTACTGAGATTGGTGAGAAAAAAGAAGCCATCTTTGGCGTCACTATTCCTGAGCAAACGGGTGCTTTCTTAAACTTCTGCCGTAGCCTACATGGGCGTAATATCACTGAGTTTAATTACCGTGCCGATAGCAAAAAGTCACCAGACTCCATGGAGCCTGCAGCGATTTTTGTTGGCATCGCGCTAAAAGAAGGCGATAAAGAGCGTCAAACCATTAGCAACCAATTGGCTGCTGATGGTTATGAAGCTCACGACCTAACCGATGATGATATCGCCAAGTCGCATATCCGTCATTTGATTGGCGGTCATGCCCATGTCGAAAACGAGCAATTATTAAGTGTCGTATTCCCAGAACGTCCTGGCGCACTACTGACATTCTTAGAAAAACTGGGTAATGATTTTAATATCACTTTGTTCCATTATCGTAATCATGGTGCTGCCGAAGGCCGTGTATTAGTTGGCCTGCAAGCTTCTGAGGGTAACTCTCGCCAATTACAAGACGCCCTACTCGATATTGGTTATGACTGTACCGCTGTCAATGACAATGTTGGCTATCAGCTATTTTTAAAATAAATAGCTATAAATTACCATCTATCAGTGCAGTTTTTTAATTTAGCCATTAAAAAACTGCGCTTGATGATTTAATAGTAACCTGGCCACCCTTTTAATTACTTAGATTAACACACCAAGTGCAACGCTAAATTATATTATAGAACACCTGATTGGGCGTTTTAAACCCTAA
>NZ_RRYW01000076.1 GCF_014861365.1 Psychrobacter sp. FME6 | reverse complement strand
TTCTCTTTGTTGTGGTAAACAAGAGTGTAAGGCGTTGCTTATTTTTTTCAACTATCTCCCAATTCTATACAGCCCCTAATCAGATAACAAATTAGACAGTTAAATAATAATACCAAGGAATAGTTATGCAAATTGAACAATACAGCTTTTTGGTTACTGGCGGAGCGTCAGGTTTGGGTGAGGCAGTGGTTCGCGCTATTGTCGCTAAAGGTGGCAAAGCCGTTATCGCTGACCTTAACGAGTCAGCAGGGCAAGCATTGGTTGCTGAGCTTGGTGACAATGTCCGTTTTGCACGCTGTGATATCACCAGTGGCGATGATGTACAAGCAGCTGTCGTTATGGCTGAAAAAGAGTTTGGTGGTCTGCAAGGGTCGATTAACTGTGCTGGTATTGCGGTGGTACAAAAGCTCTTAGACCGTGAAAACAATCCAGCCGATCTTGATGATTTTAGCCGTGGGGTCAATATTAACCTCGTCGGCTCTTTCAATGTCGCGCGTCTGGTCGCAGCCAGTATCGCTAAGCGTGTGGCTGCTAAACCATCAGATGAAGCCAATGCTGATAACGGAATTATTATCAACACGGCCTCTATTGCTGCTTTTGATGGGCAAGTAGGGCAAGCCAGTTATGCTTCATCGAAAGCGGGCGTGGTCGGTCTGACTTTACCACTGGCTCGTGAGCTGGCGCGCCATGGTGTTCGGGTAATGACGATTGCACCGGGGGTTTTTGCTACTCCGATGATGGAGACTATCCCAGAAAAAGCGCGCGAACAGCTAGAGGCAGGCGTTCCTTATCCTAAACGTTTGGGCAATCCCAATGAATTTGCCAAACTGGTCATGCATATCATTGATAATGCCTATTTAAATGGTGAAGTTATTCGTCTTGATGGGGCTATTCGTATGGTTTAGTTTAGCAACTGTCAGAACTCATTTTTATCTTATCCATAACTTTTGCACAGAGTTGAGCCACCAAACATGGCATAGTGCTTTGATATATTATGACTCATTGCTATTACGCGTTGATTATAAGGATTAAAGTCTATGTCATTTTTTCGCCCAAATTCTAGTAAGTATTCAAGTTGGTTGTTTATCGTGATAGGGCTTAGTTTTGCTACTATTATCGGCACGAGTGCTATCGCTGCTGCTAAGGATGCCGCGAAATATCCGCAGCCCATTCCCAATGAAGACATTATCGATAAAGTCTTTGTCGATAAATCAGAGCGTCGTCTGCAGTTAATGAGCGGTGACAAAGTGATTAAGTCTTACCATATTGCACTCGGTGGTAGTCCGATTGGACATAAGCAACAAGAAGGCGATCAGCGTACACCGATAGGGTCGTATACACTCGATTATAAAAACGAAAAATCTCAATATTATCGTTCTATGCACGTCAGTTATCCCAATGCTGTAGATAAGGCTAAGGCGAAATCACGCGGTGTGAGCCCAGGTGGTGCGATTATGATTCATGGACAAAAAAATGGTTTTGGTGCATTAGCAATGCTTAACCAACAACGCGATTGGACGGCAGGCTGTATGGCGGTTACCAATGATGAGATGGATGAAATCATGGCAGCCGTCAAGGTTGGTACCCCTATTGAGATTGTTGAGTAAATGGTCTTTATACAGCCCCTAGATTCATTTTAAAATAGTACAGCGCTATTGGGATTAATTATTCGTAGCCTCTGTTAGCGCAGGCACAGCAAGCAAGAAAAAAATCTATCCCAGTAGTGCGTTATAATACTTTTATTTAGGACTGGCTATACCCTGTCTATACTTATCTTGTTTTTTAACCCCCGTTCCTCTTTCTTAAACCCTCATATTTCTTTCATTTATTCTCTTGAAATACTTGCCTAATGTGCCTATTAAGACTTTATAGTCGATATCATTGTTAATAGTAAGGTTTAATGTAAAAGTGTTATTTCTCATGGGCTTTTGCTCATATTGGCTTACTTCAATCAGACACTAGCTATTATTGACCACAGTTAAATTGATATTGAAATATTACTCAATAAACCCTATATAGATAACAACCAAAAGCTTGCGGTAACGTTAAATACTTATAAAAAACCGCAGCTATTACTTAGTTATATAGGCTTAGTTATATAAGCAAATTATAAGAGGACACAAATATGAGGTTCGAAAAATTTACCCAAAAGTTGCAATCAGCGATTCAAGAAGCACAAAGTCTGGCACTAGGTCGTGACCATACCGGTATCGATCCGGTGCATTTGCTTGCGATATTACTGCAAGATGAATCCAACCTGTCTATCTGTCAGCAAGCGGGCGCGTCTATTCCAGCGTTGAAAAATGGCGTGGCAAAAGCATTAGACAATCAAGCGACGATTAGCGAGCCGACAGGTGATGTCAATCTAAATCCAAACTCGGTTAAAATTTTGAACTTGGCAGATCGTCAAGCACAAAAAGAAGGCGATGATTTTATCGCCACCGAATGGGTGATATTAGCACTTGCTGAGCAAGGTGAAACCAAAAAGATATTTGAAAGTGCTGGTGTGACCGCGACCAAATTAAAAGCGGTGATTGAGCAGTTGCGTGGTGATGACACCGTGAATAATCAAAATGCGGAAGATCAGCGTGATGCGTTGAATAAATATACCATTAACCTGACTGAACAGGCGGAACTTGGCAAGCTTGATCCGGTGATTGGTCGTGATGAAGAGATTCGCCGTACCATTCAAGTGTTGTCGCGTCGTACCAAAAATAATCCGGTGCTCATCGGTGAGCCAGGTGTGGGTAAAACCGCTATCGTCGAAGGCTTGGCGCAAAAAATTATCAACGGTGATGTGCCAGAAGGTCTACGCCGTAAAGAAGTGCTGTCGTTAGACTTGGGTGCGCTTATTGCAGGGGCAAAATTCCGCGGTGAGTTTGAAGAGCGGCTCAAAAGCGTACTGAGCGATTTAGCCAAGCAAGAAGGTAACGTCATCTTATTTATCGATGAGCTGCACACCATGGTCGGTGCGGGTAAATCGGAAGGGGCGATGGATGCCGGTAATATGCTCAAACCTGCGCTTGCTCGCGGTGAGCTGCACTGCGTTGGTGCGACGACATTGGATGAGTATCGCCAATTTATCGAAAAAGATGCTGCGCTTGAGCGTCGTTTCCAAAAAGTATTGGTCGATGAACCGACGGTCGAAGATACCATTGCGATATTACGTGGGCTCAAAGAGCGTTATGAGCTGCATCACGGTGTCGATATCCAAGACAGTGCGATTATTGCGGCGGCGCGGATGAGTCATCGTTATATTACTGATCGCAAATTGCCTGATAAGGCGATTGATTTAATTGATGAAGCAGCCAGTCGCTTGCGTATGGAAATGGACAGTAAGCCTGAATCGTTAGGAAAGCTTGATAGCCGTTTGATTCAACTTAAAATGCAGCGCGAAGTGCTCAAAAACGAAGAAGATGCTGGCGCGCAAGCAGAGCGTAAGGTGCTTGATAGCCAAATCGAAGAATTAGAGAAAGAATACGCAGATCTCAATGAGATTTGGCAAGCAGAAAAAGCTTTGGTCAAAGGCAGTCAGCAGTTAAAAGACGAGCTAGATAAAGCGCGTATTGCTTATGATAAAGCCAGCCGCGAAGGCGACTATGAAACCATGAGTAAGCTGCAATATGAGACCATCCCGCAGCTAGAGCGCCGTATTCATGAATCTGATCTGGCAGAGCAAAAAGAGCAGAGCGGTGAAGATAGCGGTATAAAGCTGCTACGTAATAAAGTAACCGATAATGAAATTGCCGAAGTTGTTGCCGCAGCGACCGGTATTCCGGTCAGTAAAATGATGCAAGGCGAGCGTGACAAAATGCTGGCGATGGAAGAAAAACTCCATGAGCGCGTCATCGGTCAAGACGAAGCGGTCGAAGCCGTGGCAAATGCTGTACGCCGTAGTCGCGCTGGCTTGTCTGACCCCAACCGCCCTTCAGGTTCGTTCTTGTTTTTAGGACCTACGGGTGTGGGTAAAACAGAGCTGACCAAATCACTGGCAAACTTCTTGTTTGATAGTGAAGACGCCATTGTGCGTATCGACATGAGTGAATATATGGAGAAGCACAGCGTCAGCCGTTTGGTGGGCGCGCCTCCAGGCTATGTCGGTTATGAAGAAGGCGGTACTTTGACCGAAGCAGTACGTCGTAAGCCTTATAGCGTGCTACTGTTTGATGAAGTTGAGAAAGCGCATCCTGATGTGTTCAATATCTTATTGCAAGTATTAGACGATGGTCGTTTGACGGATTCGCAAGGTCGCGTAGTAGACTTTAAAAACACCGTTATTATCATGACCAGTAATTTAGGTTCGCATAAGATTCAAGAGATGGTCGGCGAAAGTTACGAGGATATCAAGGCTGAGGTGATGGATTCAGTTGGACAGCATTTCCGTCCAGAGTTCGTTAACCGTATTGATGAGATTGTGGTATTCCATCCGCTTGGTATGTCGCAAATGGCAGGTATTGCCGATATTCAATTGGATCGTTTACGTCAGCGTATCCAAGAGCGTGAGATGGATATCGAGCTGTCATCTGAGGCGATGAACAAACTGGTAGCGGTCGGTTATGATCCAGTATATGGTGCGCGTCCGCTAAAACGTGCTATCCAGCAAGAGATTGAAAACCCATTGTCATTAAAGCTACTAGCAGGTGACTTTGTCGCTGGCGATATCATCAAAGTCGATGTTGGCGCTGATGATAAACTAACCTTTGATAAGCTTAGAATGAGCTAATAGTAAACTTTAGCTATTATTTTAAACGTTACATTGAACCCCTTATTTGCCTTAGCAGATAAGGGGTTTTTCTATAGACAAACATAACCTGTACCAGAATAGATAAAGTCCTTGTTATATTATAAAAAAGCACACAAGGATGGCTAGTATGACAATTATAAAAATGGCGATAGATAGGCATACCGCTCAGAACGCTAAAAATAAAATATTGAAAAAACACGTGGCACCATTATTAGCAGCAATGTCATTGTTGTTTAGCACGGCTGCTTGCTCTGACCAGTCAGTCATTGACACCAATGGCGATTTGGCAAAATATCAAGAAGCAGAAAATTCGGTCGTCAATGAGTTTTTACATGCTGAGAAACCTACCTTTACCACCAAAACAGTTGCCACTTTTAATGAGCCTTGGGCGATGACTGCACTTCCTAGAGAAGGTGATGAGTCGTTAAAACTGCTTGTGACTCAAAAGACAGGAGAGTTATTTGTCGTCGATGCAGCAACAGGTAATAAGACAGCCATCACTGGTGTGCCCAAAGTGGCTTATGGCGGGCAGGGTGGTCTTGGCGATGTTATTCTGGCGCCAGATTTCGCAACGTCTAATAATATATATCTTAGCTACGTCGAAGCTGGTACAGGACCTGACAGTCGTAAATTCGGTGCTAAAGTCATCAAAGCCAAACTGTCAGGTTTGGACGTTGGTCAACCAAGCTTGCAAGCCATTAGGCCCATTTGGCAGCAAACACCAAAGATGAAAGGACAGGGTCATTACAGCCATCGATTGCTATTCTCACCTGATGGAAGGTATCTATATATCAGCTCAGGTGAGCGCCAAGAAAAAACCCCAGCGCAAGATATGAGTGTCAACTTGGGTAAAATAATCAGGTTAAAACCTGACGGTACTGTGCCAGCCGATAATCCATTTATGGATAAAAACAATGGGTGGTGTTCTAAAAAGTATGCTGGCATTAGACGTAGCCATAATTGACGTAAAAGAACACCATATCAAACACTTTGAAGTGATTATCGAGCTTCTTAGAGAAACAACAGGTTTTTCTAACCGCCCGACGCAATCGGTGTCTAAGGCGGCAATTATTACCTTCTATACCTACCGTATATTGTTTGCCAATTCGTTTGTTATCACTTTTAAAGGCGGTTTTAAAGCTATCCCAGTTATCCATGCTAATAGTGTCATAGCTGACTTTCAGGTATTTAAGCCGGGCTCTTAGCTTCTTAGCCGTTTTTAAGTCACGTCTGCCCCAAACGTAAGCAACAATCTCATTAGTAGCACGGTCATAAGCATAAATAAGCCAGACTTTACGCTTCTTGCGATATACGTAAGTCCAGAACTCATCAACCTCTAAGCGTTCATAGTAGCGCTTCTTAGGCGTAATCTTATATACGGATGAGCCTATAGTATTGAGCACTTTACCTATACTAACCTTGGCTATAACGGCTATGTCTCTAACGCCGCAACCATGAACCGTCATTAGCCGTATCTTGTCTTCTATTTGAGAATGGCAGCCCTTATAAGTTAAGGCATGGTCACCAATGAATTGACGTTTGCAGTCCTTACACTGGTAGTTTTGCTTACCATAGCTTTTTATGCCGTTTTTCTTTAAACTGGGACTGTGACAGTCGGGGCAACTGATATCTATTTGTGTCTTCATAACCTCAAATATATCATCTTGCTTTGGCTGTCACCCTCCTTTTATCTCCTCAGCATACTTTCTGATACACCACCAAAAAATCTATGGTCCTATGGGCCATACCGTTGATACGCTAGCGGTGTTCGGTACGATGTTTGGGGTGGTGACCACCTTGGGTTTGGGTGTATTGCAGATTAACTCTGGTCTTGAGACGCTGTTTGGTGTTCCGAATAACATCACCGTACAGATTATTTTAATTGCCTTTATCACCATGCTAGCAGGGTTATCTCTGTTTATGGGGCTGGATAAAGGGATTAAGCGCCTCAGTGATATTAATATACTATTTACGGTCGTATTGCTAAGCTTCGTGATTATCTTAGGGCCTACGCAGTTTATTTTTAATAGCTTTGTCGAAAATATTGGTAATTATCTGCATCAAGTCATACCATTAGGAACGTGGACTGAGTCTTATAACGGCGAAGAAAACTGGCAGTCATCGTGGACGATTTTCTATTGGGCATGGTGGATTAGCTGGTCGCCATTTGTAGGTGTATTCGTCGCACGTATTTCTCGTGGGCGTACTATCCGTGAGTTCATATTAGGCGTACTGTTGATTCCTATTACCATTTTGTTCTTATGGTTCACCGCTTTTGGTGGCTCAGCAGTACATATGGAGCTGATGGCAGCGGTTGATCCTAATATCGCAAGCCCTGGTTTAGTTGAAGCAGTCAGGGCTGATACCGGTAGTGCTATCTTTAAGCTGATGGAGTCTTATCCATTAACTTCAGCATTGAACTTGCTAATCGTGGTAATGATTGTACTTTGGTTTGTCACTTCATCGGATTCAGCCAGTTTTGTTATTGATATGTTGACCTCAGGTGGTGATACCAATCCACCAAAAATTCAGCGTTTGTTTTGGGCAGGTACTGAAGGTGTTATCGCCGCTGTATTATTAGCAGCAGGTGGCTTAGGTGCACTGCAAGCAGCGTCTATCGTGTCAGGTTTCCCTTTTGCTATTGTCATTGTTATTATGATGTACTCCTTACTGCGCGGCTTAAGTCGAGATCGCTTGATACTGTATCGTAATCAGCAGTGGTTTATCACTGAAGAATCAGCAGAGCACAACTCAGCCAATGAGTTCCGTGATGAAGAACTGCTAACAGGTCCGCCTGATTTCGAAAAATCTGATAATTAAGTATTGTTAAAGTAAAAAGTAGCAAAGCTCACCTAAAAGCCCCAGCTTATGATTAAGCTGGGGCTTTCTTTATTTAGCTCGGCAGTGTTATTTTTTATATTAGCTTACGTTTACGTCAGGTTGTGCGCACTGTCCTTTAACGTAACCGATTGCCACCGTTGTGCCACAGGCTGAACATGCATTACCCGCCGTGCGATAGCTGATACCTGAGCGGTTTTTTATTTTGACACAGACAGGGTCATATTGCATGGTACACATCGTTTGTTCAGGATTGTAAGGTGGGCACTTAGTAAAAGGGTTGTCGCTAGATATCTGCTGGTTGTATTCAGTGGTATGCATAGGCGGCATGTCAGGTGTATTGACGCTTTGGATATTGTTACAGCCAGCCAAAGCCACTGTTGCTGATAATCCTAATAATGACAAGCATAATCGCCATGACTGAAATAAGTGTTTCATAACAATATCTCCTTATAGGTAGCAAATGATAACTTTCTGTTATCAAAAACGATTGCTTTAATACTTATTAGAAATAGGACGGGTTAAACTCATAATAGCTTATTTCGGGGTAGTGAGCCACCAAATTATAGCCAATAAAAAACCCAAGCTTAATCGTAAGCTTGGGTTTAAGTCTTGGTGCTACAAGAACTTTTGAAAAATTAGCTAAGTCTTTTCGTCTTATTCGCTAGGCTTGTCGTCTTTATTAAGCTGGACATATTTGTCGAAATTTTGTGCGTAATCAGTCAAGTTGTCACTGAGCATTTGACGGTATTGTTTGGTATAAAACTCAACAATATCGTCTTTTTCTTTGGCGAAATCATCACCTTTTACAAAGCCAATAGAAGCAACAGATGCGCTATAACGTGCAGCAGCATAAAGTAATGAAGCACCTACTTGGCCTGAATGCGCCTCAGGACCTAGTTGGCTGTTTGCTACGCCAATAATAGCGTCGGCACGTTGGTAAAACGCCTGCATTTCAGGGGTGATTTCAAGGCTAGTGTCAATATTGTCATTTTTGTTTTGAGCGTCGTCTGGAATGTTATTTTGAGACATAAGCGACTCCTAATAATGGTAGGTAAGTTTAAAGGTCTAAATTAAATGAAAGTATATTTCACGCGAGGTTTATAAACCCGCATCTGCTTTTAAGATTTCAGCTTTGTCTGTTTTTTCCCACGTAAAGGCAGTTTCAGAACCTTGGCGACCAAAATGCCCGAAAGTGGAGGTTTGCTGATACATTGGTTGTAATAAATTCAGCATACGAGTAATACCATAAGGGCGTAGGTCGAAATGGGTACGAATCAAACGAATGATTTCTTCATGACTGATTTTATTGGTACCAAAAGTATTAACCGAAATAGACGTCGGTTCAGCAACGCCAATCGCATAACTGATTTGTACTTCACAGCGCTCAGCGATGCCAGCGGCAACCAAGTTTTTGGCCACATAACGCACAGCATAAGCGGCACTACGGTCTACTTTTGAAGGGTCTTTACCACTAAATGCACCGCCACCATGACGAGCCATACCGCCATAAGTATCAACGATAATTTTACGTCCAGTCAATCCTGCATCACCAACGGGACCGCCAATAACAAACTTGCCAGTTGGGTTGATGTGGTAACGCGTACCAGCGTGCAATAAATCTGCTGGTAATACTTGCTTGATGATAGATTCCATCACCGCTTCTTGTAAATCGGCTTGTGAGATACTTGGATCGTGCTGCGTGGATAATACCACTGCATCAATGGCAATAGGGTGGTTGCCTTCATATTTTAAGGTAACTTGCGCTTTTGCGTCTGGGCGTAGCCAAGGCAGTTCGCCTGCACGGCGTAACTCAGACTGACGCTCCATTAAACGATGAGCATATTCGATAGGCGCTGGCATTAAAACGTCGGTTTCATTACTGGCATAGCCAAACATCAGCCCTTGGTCACCAGCGCCTTGCTCTTCAGGGTCGCTACGATCGACGCCTTGGGCGATTTCAGGAGATTGTTTACCAAGCATATTGATAACAGCACAGGTCTCGCCATCAAAGCCTAAGTCTGAATGGTGATAACCGATACCGTTTACCGTATCGCGTACAATACGTTCAACATCGATATTTGCGGTCGTGGTCACTTCACCTGCTAATATCACCGCACCTGTCTTAACCAGCGTTTCGCACGCCACGCGCGCATGTAAATCTTCACGTAAGATGGCATCAAGGATAGCGTCTGATATTTGGTCAGCCATTTTATCGGGATGGCCTTCGCTCACAGATTCTGAGGTAAATAAGTTGTATTCGCGCATAATAGGATCGCTTAATTGAATCAATAAAGGTAGGGAAAAGCATAGCGTCTGGGCGCTGCTTTAATTAATATTGGCCAAACAAATCAATTGCTCGGTGATAAGGTGATAAATAGGTACTGCTCAATTCACTTGATAATAAATGCATGTATCAATTAGATATTGAAAAATATGTGGTTAAGCTTAGTCTGGTTTCATGCTTTAGTAGAAGTGCTATTTAATAATAAGCATTTGCCAACATGGTGATTGTTGCCTGATTATATGACAGTAATTAATCTGGCTTATCAGCGTTAAAATAGGCTTATTCTAACTCGAAACGTGATAAAACTCTAGTGAGCGTCGCTTGTTCTTCTATAAGTAATATTCAACAATGGCATTATAATTCTAAAAACTTAGCTTTATCTTTAAACATACATTCGTCATAAACAGGGCAAGCGCCACATTTGGGCGTGCGTGCCTGACAAGTATAGCGCCCATGCAAAATGAGATAATGATGGGCATCAACGATAAAGTCATCTGGAATACGTTCGACCAGTTTTTGCTCGACAATTAAGACGTTTTTGCCAGTCGCGAGACCAGTACGGTTACCCACTCGAAAGATATGGGTATCGACTGCCATCGTTGGTTGTCCAAAAGCAGTATTTAACACCACATTGGCCGTCTTACGGCCAACGCCCGCTAGAGACTCTAAGTCTTTGCGATTATCTGGGACAGTACTGTTAAATTTCTCTATCAAATCATGGCAGGTTTTAATGACGTTTTTGGCTTTGGCATTATATAGCCCAATGTTTTTGATATAAGATTTTAGACCGTCTTCACCCAATGCCAATATCGCCTCAGGGGTGTTCGCTACAGGATAGAGCTGATTGGTCGCAATATTGACGCTGACATCGGTTGCCTGTGCGGATAATATAACGGCGATCAGTAGCTCGAAATTACTACCATAGTTTAACTCTGTAACTGGCTCGTCAATCGTTGCTGCCAATTTTTCAAAGAACGGGCGCACGTCGCGATTGGGTAGTCGCCTCGATGGCGGGGTATCGGCAGTTTTATGTTTGACGGTTTTACTCATGGTATTTTGACTATTATTTTATCTAATGGTTATTCAAAAGCAGATGGTCGCTATTAAAATTGTGCGAGCTCAGCTTGCAACGCTTCAAGTTCTGTCTGTTTGTTCTCATTAGGGCGTACGCTAAGCTGTTTTTCTAGTTTTTTAATTTTACTGCGTAGCTTGGCGGCGGCAATGGTATTTTTTGCTTGCGCTTCGCTGATATTCAACGATTGGCTAGCAGCATTATTCAGTTTTGCTTCTACCATACTGACCACAGGCTTGCTATTGCTGCTATCAGCCAGCTGTTCGGTGACGCGCCTAAGGTGAGTATGATAGCGCTGCCTCAAATCATCTTGTTCTGCTTCACGCTCAGAGATAGACAGCTCGCGCTCGATAGTGACCAAATCAATACAGTCAACTGGGCAAGGGGCGATACATAGCTCGCAGCCTGTGCACAAATCCGTAAAGATAGTATGCATGTGCTTGCCAGTACCGACAATAGCATCAACTGGGCATGCAGGGATACATTTGGTACAGCCGATACAGTCATCTTCACGGATAACGGCGCGTACCTCGGTAGGCCTAGACGATATGGCATCTATTGGCCATTGAGAAGGCGCCGCGCTCAGTATCGATTCATCACTGTTTATATCGATAATTTGGGCGATGGCATTGGTAACAGGTTGACCACCAGGCACGCATTTATTGTATGGCTCACCGTCTAGCACGATAGCAGCTGCATACGGTAAGCAGCCATCTGGATGGTCGCATAAACCACACTGTGTTTGCGGTAGGCAAGTATCAATATCTGAAATCTTCGTTTGTATATCAGCAGGTAGTGCTTTTATGTTCAAGCTATCGAACAATATTGGCAGATTGACTAAGCGGATATTGGTGCTACTTTGCATTTAATTAGGAACCTTAACGTCAGTGGTCAGTGCTGATATTAGAATAAATATAGTGATAGTAAGGGTTAGGGTGTAAAGCGTTAAATCGTCATACCTTGCTCGTTCATAATCTGCGCAATCAGCTCGTAAGCAATACTACCTTTTGATGGTATTTTGGGCAAGTTTGAAAGGTCAAAAAAGTCGGCGTGTGACAGCTCGTCTTCTTGAATAATAAGTTCGCCACCTGCATAAGCCGCCCGAAAGCCGAGCATCAAATTAGATGGAAACGGCCATGGCTGGCTACTCACATAGCGAATATCCGTTAGGCTAATATTAACCTCTTCGGCCACTTCACGAACGACTGCATGTTCCAAGCTTTCACCGACCTCTACAAACCCTGCAATCAAACCATATTGTAGCGTTTGCTGCGGTGTCTTTTGCTGTCCGTAACGGTGGTGATGGGCCAGTAAAATCTGCATTTCACCCGTATGTGGGTTTGGTCTTGTGATGGCTGTGATGACACAAGGCTGTACGCGCGGGTATTGGCGCAATCGACAAGCTGGGCAGACCATCGAACGCTCATTTTGTTTGGCATGAACGGTTGGGGTAGCGCAGCGGCTACAAAACTGTGTGTCTGCCTGCCAGCGCAATAACTGCATGGCTTGACTAAGCTGATCTGACACAGCAACAGGCAACTGGGTAATCAGCTGGCGATACGGAACAAAAGCCTTACCGCTACTCTCAGCGATGATAGGCAGCGCAATCTCGTTTGTTATTGCATAATCATAAGTAATGGCACTGGCCGCTGGCGCAGTAAAGGTGTCATCAGTCTCAATTGACTTACCTGTATTCTTACCATTCTTACCATCCTTACCATTCTTATCAGCACCGTCTTGAGCAGACAACCAGTGACTCGGGGCTAGGCTTTCAAGTAGCGCGACGTGGCCAAGCTGATACGCTTGTTGATACTCGCTATGGCTTGTATTTGCATTAGATGGTGATAATTGAACCTGCAAAGGCCACCAGCCATCAGACGTTTGGCGGCACAGAATAGTATCATCACTAAATACAAAAGCGTTGGTCATATATAGAATTCCAAACCGTTTAAGGCAAGTATGCATCAGTGTTGATACAGACTTTTTTAAATTGAAATATAGTCAATCCATTATAAGTCGGATACGGTGTCCAAATTATATTAAACCAACTATATATAAATGAAGGGCGATGGCAGAAAAGCCGCCGCCATCAAGGTATCGTTGCCATTATTAAGTGTTTATTGATCGCTATGGTGGTTAAGCAGCGAGTAGATAGCTCAAGCTCTGCTGACCCACATCTAGCGCTTGTTTACTGACAGGACGATTGTGTTCAAAACCATCTAAATGATGATCGACTGCCATAATGACATCAGCGATATAGGCGAGCGTACTGTCTTCAATACGTCGGCCACCTTCGATGCGCTGCTCCATATAGTTGGCCAGTTGGCTGAGCATGCTGGCAGGTGTTGGTAGCTGCAAGAAGCGTACAGCCCCTGCAACTTGGCGCATCATTTCAGGAATGTTTTGAATATTGAGCATGTCTCGCTCTGGCTCAGCCAAATAATCATTGATGGCTTGTTCGGCACTGGCAATGGCGGTACGACTTTCTTGTATCAAAGTGTCGTTGGCCGTATTGAGCTGATGCAATGAGATATGGGGATTATTCAATGGTAAATAAATCGCCCCCGGGGTATGCATTTCGGCCATCGCAATGGTGGCGTTTTCTGCATGCATCAATGCCAGTAGTAAATGGTCAAAGTCATCAGGCGAAGGTGCTTGCCAGTTTTTGACAGCATTGGCCGCTGTATCGAGGCTGTTGGCGGCATTGGATAAACCCAGCAAGCGTAGCGCCGAACTCAATGTCATGAGGTCTTCGATAATTTGCGCGGTTTGCATATCAGCAGGATTGAGCGAATCGCCACGCGCGTAGCTGTCTACATTTTCTTTGATAGTATTAATCTGGGTTTGAATGATGGTGTTCAACGTATCAGTAAGCGCTCGGTTAGGGCCTAATAAGAAACGTTTCATTTGCTCCAGCTGATGGCCTTCTAACCGATTGTTGGCATATTGCTCACGCAATATGTGCGCCGCTTCGTTATCACGCTGACAAGCAAAACTGACCAAATCGGCAAAGCGCGTATCCATCACGGGCAAATAGCTTTGGAACTGCTGCTCTAAATAAATAAGCGTATGTTTTTGGCTGAGATTGAGCGGCAAGATCGTTGCAATATCAGTAACGGCTGCAGTGGCTGCTTGCCAGAACATACTATTGCTGTTTGATGCTATCAAAGCACACGCCGCACTCATGGCGTCAAGTTTTTGCTGATCATCTGGGCTAATGGTGCCATCTTGGTTAAGCAGAGCGACACCAAGACCACTACGATATGCATAGGTCAGTAATTCACTGTCTAAATTAAGCTCGTTGAGTGGTTGGAAGTTCTGTTCAGGGTTGGCGATACTAACGCTGCTGCTACCAAACGTCGAAAAATAATCTGCTGTGATAGGAGACTCTTTCCCGTGAGCGTTGAGTTTATTGATAACCGGTAGTAATAAAATGGGCTCCACTGATTCGGTCAATAGCACAAACTCGACATAACGTTCTAGTGTCATGATGGCTTCTGATAAATCCATGATCAAGTCGACATCGTTATTATTGCCATTATCATAAAGACGCTGTAAACCATTGACGATGGTCGTGTTTAGCGTTTCCGCCCCGACTAAGGAAATCAGCTCAAAAATACAAGACAGCTGCTTTAGTACAGTGATTGAGTCCAATAATAAATGCGCCTGACTACTATCGTCATTAAATTCACTCAGATGAATCTCAGTATCTTTTAAGGTTACGATGATTTCATCATACAACAAGTGTAGAGATGGTAAGTTGAAATCAGTAACACTAGGGGCTGTATAGAATTCAAATCAGCGGCAGCCAGATAAAGACACAAGCGAGAA
>NZ_RRYW01000075.1 GCF_014861365.1 Psychrobacter sp. FME6 | reverse complement strand
TGCCGCCTTGTCTCTTGTCCCTCCAGATATAGCGATAGATGCTCATGTGACTAATACCACCATGAACGCCGGCTATTTGTTCAGGACTCCAGCTGTCTTTTAGCTTATCTGTGACCCAATCCCATACGTCAGCGATGATGCTGGGCGCATTGTTTGACCGTCTGTCACAAGCCTTGTTATTAGCATTCTTTGCTCGGTAACCGCGCAGGCCTTTATTACGCCTAAGCTCTCTTGATATGGTGCTGGGACTTCTGTTTAACGCCCTCGCTATAAATTTAATACTATGTTTTGCCCCTTTAAGGGCATAAATCTGGTATCGTTCACCTAGGCTTAGATGTGTATAGTTCATGGTTGCAATCTCACTTTGGTCGGTGGATAAAAACTTTGATGCTAGCGCATCTAGGTCTTTTTTTCACCTCACATTTGGTATTGCACTTCATGTGTTAATCTAAGTATTACAGTATTCGCCCGCTATTAGTACTATTTATGGTAGCGACCGTCGGTAGTGGTGGCTTTGGCTTCGATGAAGTCACCGCTTCTGCTATTTACGGTATTTTTGCTGGTTCATTGTACTTAGCCGCAGTACCGGGCGGTTGGTTGGCGGATAACTGGCTCGGCCAAGAACGCGCTCTTTGGTGGGGCAGCATTATTATTGCCCTCGGTCATTTATGTATTGCGTTGTCGGCAATGTTTGGCATGACGCTATTTTTTGTTGGTTTGATATGTATTGTTTTAGGGTCGGGGTTATTTAAAACCTGTATCTCTGTCATGGTGGGGGCACTGTACACTAAAGGCGACGTGCGCCGTGATGGCGGCTTTACTTTGTTTTATATGGGAATCAATATCGGGGCACTATTAGCGGCGCTGATTGTTGGGGTATTTAAAGAAAAAGGCATGTGGCATGTCGGTTTTGGGGTAGGCGGTCTTGGTATGCTGGCCTCATTGTTGATCTATCGTTTTTCTGCCCAAAAGACCTTAACTCACTATGCACAAGCCAAAAATATTACGCCCGAATGGGAGTACGCCAATGGCCGCTATAAAAACATAGGTCGCTGGGTTATCGGTTTCTTGGCGTTATTGGCAGCGATTGTTGTTTTGGTCGCGAGTGGCATGATACCGTTTAGTCCTGAAATGGTCGCAGAGTATATGACTTATATCATTGCAGCGGTGGTGATAGGCTACTTTGCGATTATGTTTGTCTCGCCACGCTTGGACAAGACAGACAAGCTGCGTTTGCTCACTTGCTTTATTTTAATTATTGGCTCGACGCTATTTTGGTCAAGTTTTGAGCAGCAGCCGACCTCCTTTAACCTATTTGCCGATCGCTATACCGATCTGAATGTCTTAGGCTTTGAGATACCTAGTATCTGGTTCCAATCGTTGAACCCACTGTTTATTTTAATGCTCGCACCTATCGTCAGTATTATTTGGGTCAAACTTGGTAAGCGAGGTATTGAGCCTAGTAGTATGACCAAGTTTGCACTTGGTATGTTAATTACCGCTGCAGGCTTTTCGTTGATGATTTTTGCCTCCAAGAGTATTTTAACCAATGACGGTGGCCTGGCATCTCCATTATGGCTAGTAGGGAGTTTATTACTGTTAACCTTGGGTGAATTGGCACTTAGCCCAGTGGGTTTATCATCGATGACTAAGCTGGCACCAAAAGGTATGCAAGGTCAGATGATGGGTCTATTCTTTGCTTCTGTGGCGATGGGTAATCTGGTTGCTGCATTTTTCGGTGGACACGTTTCAGCGGATAAAATCGAAGGTTTACCAAAATTATTTACAACGATGACCATCTTTTTGGTGGTGACGGCAGTGGTATTATTAATATTGGCAAAACCTATTAATAATATGCTGGTAAAAAGTGAGCAGGCAGATAAGCTTGGTTCATGAATCATCTAGGTTAGAATTTATAAGTTAAAACCCCTTAATTTTAATGAGTAGCATTGCGATAAATGCTAGATGGTAGGGTGGACGAAAAGATGTTTTACTATTATCGGTAGCACATTTTATTGTTTCACTTAGTGAGTTATTTGCCACAAGCTATTGAAAGCCTATTTTCTGCCCAAACATCTAGTAATGTTCTGCTTTATTAAAAGTTAGCCTAAATTATCTAACTATTTCATATAGATTTAATTCTCACGATATTGAACCGTTCATTCATATTTAAATATAACCGTTCAATAACGCGTAAAAATTACTCGCACAAATAAGACGACTAACCATAGTCGCCTCACAGTCGTATTTCTTCAAATCTAATTTTTTAAAATCAATAAGGAAATATTCAATGAATAAACAAACCATCCACGATCGTATCGATAGCCTACGTCAGGAACTGGCGTCACAAGACCTCACGGCTATTATCGTCCCATCGGCGGATCCACATTTATCTGAGTATCTGCCAGAATATTGGCAAGCGCGTTTATGGTTGTCAGGCTTTACAGGCTCAGTTGGTACACTGGTTGTCACCGCTGACTTTGCTGGGTTGTGGACGGACAGTCGCTATTGGGTACACGCTGCCGATCAACTAGAAGGAACGGGCATCAGCTTAGAGAAGCTTGCGCCTGGTCAGCCGAACCATATCGAATGGTTGGCTAAGCATTTGCAAGAAGGTGATAGTGTGGCAGTCGATGGCAATGTGTTGTCTATTGCTGAGCAAGATCGACTGTTAAATGCTTTTGATGCCAATGACATTACCCTCATCACTGAGCGCGATGTGTTGACAGCAATATGGACAGATCGTCCAGCGTTGCCAACTGCTAATTTATATCCGCACGATGCACAGTTTGTCGCCCAATCTGCTACCGAAAAACTTGCTGCAGTGCGTGCTGGTATGGTAGATGCTGGAGCGACACATCACTTGCTTTCAAGCTTAGATGATATTGCATGGTTGACCAATTTGCGCGGTGCTGATGTCGATTATAATCCAATATTTTTGTCGCACATGCTTATCGATGCTGACTCAGATGCTCTAAACAGTGCGACATTGTTTGTCGATAATAATAAGGTTAGTAGCGAGATTGCGCAAAGTTTAAAAGACAGCGGTATTACTCTTGCTGCTTATGACGCTGTACAGGATGCGTTAGCAACATTGACGGCAGAGGATTTATTATTACTAGACCCGAGTAAAGTCGCCGTTGGTACGCTATCTAAAATGGCAGATGGTGTAGGCTTTATCGAGCAGATGGCACCCAGTACTTTGCTCAAGTCGGTTAAATCTGACTCTGATATTGACCATGTACGTGAAGCGATGCGCCAAGATGGGGCGGCATTAGCGGAGTTCTTTGCCGCATTTGAGCAGCGTCTCAATGCAGGTGAGCGTCTAAGTGAGCTAGATGTGGATAGTATGCTGATTGATGTACGTAGTCAGCAGCCGAATTATGTCTCACCAAGCTTTCCAACGATTGCAGGTTTTAATGAAAACGGTGCCTTGCCGCATTACCGGGCAACGCCAGAGAAGTTCAGCTACCTTGATGTGAACGAAGGCGAAGGTGGCTTATTGTTAATCGACTCAGGCGCCCAATATCAAAACGGCACCACTGACATCACCCGCGTGGTCGGCATCGGCCAAGTAAACAGCAATCACAAAAGTGACTTTACCACGGTGCTCAAAGCCCACGTTGCTTTAGCGCGTGCAAGCTTCCCTGATGGTATCGCCTCACCATTGATTGATGCGATTTGCCGTGCGCCATTATGGCAGGCACAGATGGATTATGGTCATGGTACGGGTCATGGTGTTGGTTATTTTCTCAACGTCCATGAAGGCCCACAAGTCATCGCTTATAGTGCCAGTACGCCAAAAGAGCGTGCCATGAAAGAAGGTATGATCTCAAGTAATGAGCCGGGTCTATATCGCGAAGGCAAGTGGGGTATTCGTATTGAAAACTTGATGGTAAATATGCCAGTTAGCAATCCAACTGAGACAGAGTTTGGGAGTTTCTTAAGCTTTGAAACCGTCACTTATTGCCCAATTGATACACGTCTAATTGAACCTGCATTATTGAACCAAGTAGAGATTGATTGGTTGAACGATTATCATCGCCAAGTCTATGCCGAGCTAAAAGACCGCGTTGACGGTGCCGCGCTTGAGTGGTTAACCGAGCGTACGCAAGCAATCTAAAGCGGAAATCTCTACCTATAAACCAGAAATAGCAAAAGCCCCGTTAATCGATTAACGGGGCTTTTGCTATTTAAAGATTGTATTTTAGAGACTAGATTTATTTTTTCGCTACGCTATCATCAGTGACAGCGTTGTCTTCCTCGGTTAAATGCTGAGCCATCTCGGCACGTAGCCAAGACTTTAAGTTTTCTGACATTAGCATCATTTGATCACTTAAGTAGTCATCAATCTGCATTTCTAACTCGCGGATCAATTCTTGATGCGTACTATTCAATTTTGTATCTTTTAAGGCCAAGCTAATCGCTGCACTGGCTTTATCATTAATGGCTTTGATACTGCTATCACTTTTGGCACGCTTGTCAGCTGTATTACGGTTGTCATCAGTACTGCCGTCATCAATGGTATTGGCATACTCACTAATGGTCATATGCGCAGTCGCTATATTTGTAGAGACCTTCTTTTCAACACTATTAATGACACTGCTATTATCACTTACCTTTTCTGTGGCATTTGTATCAATAGCGGTGGCCGACTCAGGGTGGTTCTCTTCCTGCTGTTTTTTAGTGGCCTCTGCTTGCTCATGAAGTCTGGCTTCTTCTTTTGCTTTGGTTTCTTCTTTGCGCTTGGCATCCTCAGCGGCTTGTTTTTCTTCTTCTTCTTCTAAACGCCGCTTTTCTGTAGCCGCCTGTTCTTGGGCTTGTTTGTCGGCAATAGCATTGGCAATTGCTTGTTCAGCCTCATGATTTTCGTAAAGCTCATCGACATGCGTGTCTAGATCATGGGTGTTAAAAACAAAACTTTCAAAAGGTGTATCAGCTTGCAGTAGGGTGGTGATATCTTTCAGCTCTTGGGTGATTGCTGCGCGAATAGGCTCAGGCGCACACGTCCAGCGCTGGTAAAATTGATGTGAAAATGAGTAGCTTGACATGGTATCGTCCATAAATATTCTAAAAATTACCCCTTATCATACGCAAGGTCGATAAGGGGCTGCAAGTGGACAAACGTAGCAAATTTGACACCAAAGTTACAACGACGAACGTTGTGAGCTTTTAGACGTTACTGTTTGACAGGCCAGCGCGCAAATATTAGCGAGCCATTCGTACCGCCAAAGCCAAAGCTATTGGTCACAGCATATTGTAAGTCATCGACTTTGCGTGATTGATTGGCGACATAGTCGAGGTTACAGTTGTCCTCAACATTATCTAGATTAATCGTCGGTGGTACCTGCTGGTGCTGTAGTGAAAGGACGGTAAATATCGCCTCGATACCACCAGCCGCGCCAAGCAAGTGACCGGTCATCGATTTGGTTGAGCTAACCAAGATGCGGTCTTTCACTGGAGCAAACACGGTTTCAATCGCAATCGATTCAGCAACATCACCCGCAGGGGTGCTGGTACCGTGGGCATTGACGTAGCCAACTTTCGATGGCTCAATACCCGCATCGTTTAAGGCGTTTGTCATCGCTCGTGCCGCACCGCTACCATCTTCTGGAGGTGCAGTAATGTGGCTCGCATCGTCACTCATACCAAAGCCAACCAGCTCAGCGAGTATGGTTGCACCGCGTGCTTTGGCATGGCTTAAGCTTTCTAACACCACCACACCCGAACCATCGCCAAGTACAAAACCATCGCGACCTTTATCAAATGGACGCGAGGCTTTGGTTGGCTCATCGTTACGCGTCGATAGGGCATGCATGGCACCGAAACCTGAGATACCAAGCGGGCTTGAGCCTTTTTCACTACCGCCAGCCAGCATCACATCAGCGTCACCATAAGCAATCAAGCGCGCCGCTAACCCCATAGCATGGGTGGCCGTAGTACATGCAGTTGACGTCGCGAGGTTTGGACCTTTTAGCGTATGCTTAATCGCTACCAGACCCGCAGCCATATTGACAATAGAACCTGGAATAATAAAGGGTGAAACTTTTGTAGCGCCTTTTTCTCGCAGCGTATCGCGACTGTTTTCAATGGTTTGGATACCACCAATACCTGAGCCCAAAATAACGCCAAAACGTTCTTGATCCACATTGTGTACAGGAGCATCAGCCGCGCCTATTTCATCGATAAAACCCGCATTTTTTAATGCCATCGAAGAGGCGGCAACCGCATAATGCATAAACTCATCATAGCGGCGGGCGTCTTTGGCATTCATATATTGCTTGGCATCGAAATCTTTGACCACGCCAGCAATTTGCGCACGATAATCAGTGGCATCGAAGTGAGTAATTTTAGCAATACCGCTTTCGCCATTGAGCAGTTTTGTCCATGTGCTTTCGACATCCAGACCAAGCGGGGTAATAGCGCCCATACCAGTCACCACCACACGCATATCATCAGAGCGCTCATAATGTGGGGGCTTCCGGCGTTTTTTTGTCTGTGCTGCGTTAGGAGTATTCATGGTATCGTTCGTAGCTTGGTCGATAAGTGAATCGGTTGGTGAATTGCTGTGTTGGCTCATGCGATATATCCTGTACTTACGAGTCCTAAAAAGAGGGTGATTCATGAGCCATTATAAAACACATAAGTGCACGTGTGTAAACTAAAAATATTAACCCATCAGGCAAAACAAACTTGCCCCAATACCACATCCTTATTTGCCCCTGTTACTGCTGGTAGGTTACCTGTTTCGCCCATCAGCGTTTGTTTTGCTAGCCAAGCAAAGGCAACCGCTTCTACCCAAGTTGGATCAAGCCCTAAGCTTGTGGTGGTTTCTACCCTACAATGGGGCAGATGTGCTTGTAAACGCGTGAGTAAATAATCGTTAAGCGCGCCGCCACCGCAGACATATACCGAACTGTCTTCATTTGCTTTGATAAACAGGTTGATTTGCGCACTGGCACTGATGGCTGTCAGCTCAGTGAGCGTCGCTTGCACATCCGCTGACGAATAGCGCGTATGGGCAGACGCTTGGTCGAATCTTTGTAGCTCATCTTGTAGCCATGCTAAATTAAAGTCTTCACGACCAGTGCTTTTTGGATAAGCTTTAGCAAAAAATGGATGTTCTAAAAGTTGATTAAGTAACGGCTCGACGACCTGCCCAGACTGTGCCCAGGCGCCCCCAGCATCGTATTCCTTATCGGTATGCAGTGTGGTCCATGCATCCAATAACAAATTGGCAGGACCGGTATCATAACCAACGACGCTAGCTGTCTGTTGATAAGTAGGGTGATCGCTATTGTGATTAGTGCTTTGATTGCTACTTTGATTGTTATTATCAGCAGAAAGTGCTGGCAAGACCGCTATATTAGCGATGCCGCCCAAATTGAGTAATACGCGGGTGCTATCAGGCGTCGCAAATAATGTTTGATGGAAAGCTGGAACCAAGGGCGCCCCTTGACCGCCGACCGCCATATCGCGGCGACGAAAGTCACTGACCACACTAATGCCAGTGCGCTCAGCGATAATATTGGCATCGACTAATTGCAGGCTAAAACCCATTTGTGGACGATGACGCACCGTTTGTCCGTGACAGCCAATTGCTAGTACCGCCTCCGCATCAATATCCGCTTGCTGCAATAATGTATTGACCACGTCGCTAGCAAATTCGCCATACTCACGGCTTGCCCAGCCGAACCAGTCTAATTCGCTATTAGGCTCATCAATTTTCGGCATCAAGTCTTTGACACCATTGGGCTGACATAACGCCAATAATACCTCACGCAAACGTGGGGGGAAGTCTTGGCTGTACGTTGCTATTAATTGCATAGGAGCATTGGATACACAACTGGAGTCAGAATCGCTATCAGTAAAGTCAGAAAACTGACAAATTACGGCATCCATACCATCCAAACTGGTCCCTGACATCATACCAATATATAAACCGTCATCGAAGTTTTCAAACACAGTTTGTTCGAGTGCTTCGCTTAGGGCAGCATAATCTAATTCATCGTTATGCTCAGAATTGGCATCTGGATGGGCGGTATTGGTATTAACAGTGGCGGGTATGGGCTTACTCATGGCAATTTACCTTAAAAAACGCTAATATATCTGCCAAATTCTAACATTTTTTATCTGCCATCGAGGTTCTAAAGCTTCTGAAGGTATTAATAATTTGATAAAGACAATAAAGAGAGCGAAATGACCGACCACTCATACACCCTAGAAGAACAGCTTGCCCTTATCCAGCGCGGCACACAAGAAATCCTGTCTGAAGAGGATTTAGTTGCTAAGCTTAAGCTAAACCGTCCACTGCGTATCAAGGCAGGCTTTGATCCTACTGCGCCTGATTTGCATTTAGGGCACACAGTGCTGATTAATAAGCTCAAGCACTTCCAAGATTTAGGTCATGAGATTTATTTTTTAATCGGTGATTATACCGCCAAAATTGGTGATCCTTCTGGCAAGAACAGCACGCGCCCGCCATTGACCGATGAGCAAATCAAAGTCAATGCTCAGACCTATGCCGAGCAAGTTTTTAAAATCCTAGATAAAGAAAAAACCCGCATCGTCTTTAACTCTGAATGGTTTAATGACATGTCAGCAGGCGATATGATTCAGCTGTCTAGCCAGTTGACCGTATCGCGCATGCTGGAGCGCGATGACTTCTCTAAACGCTATGCAGCGCAAACGCCAATCGCTATCCATGAGTTTTTATACCCGTTGGTGCAAGGTTATGATTCTATCGCCTTAGAAGCTGATGTCGAGCTGGGCGGGACTGATCAGACCTTTAATATTTTGATGGGCCGCACCTTGCAAGGTCGTTATGGTCAAGAGCCGCAAGTGTGTATCACGGTGCCTATTTTGGAAGGGCTAGACGGCGTCAATAAAATGTCTAAGTCATTGAATAACTATGTGGGTATTTATGATGCACCAGGTACCATGTATCAAAAAATCCTCTCGATGCCAGATACCTTGATTCGTCGTTATTTTGAGTTTTTAAGCTTTAAGCCGATGGAAGAAGTCGAAACTTTAATGAGTGAGATGGAAAATGGTCGCAATCCACAAGAGATTAAACGTGTCCTTGCCGAAGAGTTGATTGAACGCTTCCACGATGCCGATGCTGCTGCTAATGCGCATAAATCTGCGGGTAACGTACTTGCCGATGGCGAATTACCAGTGGACTTGCCCGAGGTAACGTTAGATTTGGCAGGTGCTGAAGCATTATTTATTACCCAAGTACTAAACCAAGCTGGACTGGCAAAAAATAGCTCGTCTGCTAAAGACATGATTAAGCGTGGCGCGGTAAAAGTAGATGGCGACGTCGTCAATGCTGGCTTTAGCTTAACGGCTGGGCAAACGGTTGTTATCCAAGCAGGTAAAAAGGCTTATGCGAAAGTGACGGTGGGTTAATAATCCCGTACTACTGGTGCTAATTTTTCTTGTTTGCTGTTCGCAGGCGTGACAGAGACTGCGAAAAATTTACTCCAGTAGTACTCGTGTCGGTTTTAAAGTAAATCAACTATGTTTGCTTTTTCTATGTGAATATACTGCGACAGTATTTAGCTCGTATATTTAAGATATACAATAGGATGAAATCATGACAAAAACTATCGTATCCCAAGGTATTTACCGCCATTATAAAGGCAATCTATATCAAGTTTTACACACTGCGCAGCACTCCGAAACTGAAGAAGCGTTAGTCGTTTATCGCTGTCTATACGGTGAGTATGGCGTTTGGGTTCGACCGCTTACAATGTTTGCAGAAACAGTGATGCGTGACGGTAAAGAAGCACCTAGATTTGAGTTGATTAAAGCATTGGCTGACTAATCCTTTCAAGATTCAAAAAGCTTAGATTTTATTACCCAAATAAAAAGCGACCCATTGAGGTCGCTTTTTTTGCCTTAGCACTAACCCTGCAAAAACTCTTTTAATACTTTATAAAACCCAACAGGCTCATCCATCGGTACGGCATGACCTGAGCGAGGTAAGACGATTTCGCTTGCATCGGGTAGCATCTGGGTAATTTTCTGCTGCCATGTCGAATTATATAACTTGGAGCGACCACCGATAAGGTTAACCACTGGAATAGTGACACGGTCTATCGCACCCCGAAAATCATAGGGCAATGCCAAATAGGCTTGTAAGCAGCGCATCTTATGTTGCCAAATCTGATGTTCATAAAACACCAACTTATGATCGTTTTGATGGGTTAGCACCTGTACGATGGCTTTTGAGCGTGGACGATTTACCGACCACAATGAAAACAGGCGTTCGACGTCAGTAACGCGACGTTTAAGCGCAAAAGGCAGATGGGTAAAGCTATCAAGGTCAGCATAAGGCAGCGTCATATCCACTACCTCATGAAAAATATCAAACACTTCTTGCTGGCGCGCGCCAAACAGCCCACCTTGCCAGTCAGACTGATTATGAATAGCAGGACTTTGGTCTATATTTAAATAGCGACTGACTCGTGATATACCATAACGCTCAAAATATGCCCACATCACTTGTGCGCCCATCGAGATAGCGGCAACGGGTAATGTCTCTATATTGCGCGTCAGGCAAACTTGCTCAATCACAACCTGCATATCGTCAGCATACTGGCGTACAAAATCAAACTGGGTCATATTGATATCTTTTGCAGCGCCAAACCCTCTTAAATGCGGCAGATAAAATGCATATTTGCCAGTTAACGGTAAAATAAACGGCAAGAACTCACGCGCATCCATACCATAAGCATGCAATATCATGACAGGCTTGCCATTACCTATGACAGAAACCGGCAGTAGCGTGCCGTCATTTGTAGCGATATTTATTGTGTGTAATTGATACTTAGCGGGTAGGCTCAGGAGTTTGGTTTTCATATGATATTGTCGCTTTATTTTTATTAAGCCATCTTAGTTTTTATCAGAACGTCTTAGCCTAAATGCCTTGTGGTAAAAGTCTTTATCTCACTCATCAAAGACTGCTATATTAAAGCAGTTAAGCTGACCATAGCATAAAATCGGTCTGGCATATATTCAATAGCTAACCCATGTAATCAATAATATAGTAGTCGTATAATAGGTTTGATGTTAATAAGGATGTTAGCTTATGGGCAAGTCCACCTTACCACTACTTGATAGCAGTCTTTATCCACAAATCTGGCAGCAGCAGGCTTTTATAAATCCACAAGCTTTAATTTTGGCGATGCTTACGACAGATACTACACCTGACGCTGCTGCTTTTACGACGCAATTATTAGCAAATGCAACTTATAAAGAATGGATCAATGCCACTGTATTTGGGCGCTACCTTCATCGTAACTTTACGGCGTTTTATCAGCAAACAGAGGACAGCTTTAATCTAGATATGCCGGCGTTATTTCGTCAGGAATTGATGCGTCATGCGCAGTATTTACCACTAGAGCAGGTATTGTTTTTTGTAGGGAGTTTGTCAAAAAGCATTCGGCAAACAAAGGTGTTAATCACTACGGTCAATCCTGCTACTGCCATAATCAACGCTCAAAAGATAAGTAAAAAATCTACAGCAACTCAGCCAATGACCATCATCAATCAGATAACAATCACCGGTCAGCAAGTATTAGGATTTCCCATCAGGCACAATAAACGCACCAGTGACCGTATTCGAAATGAGGTATTGATTTTAGGTTTTCAGGATTTACGCTTGGTAAATGAGAAGAATGTCATCGCCAAAAAAAGAAGCAATATAGAGGGTGCTATATTGCTTCGGACTTACGAGTTACGTTGATAAACTTGAGAATAGATTTAAGCCTTAAGACTCTTGCTTGGCAATCGTCAATCCATTATAAGTTTGTGCAACAGGCATGACTTCCAAGCGATTGACGTTAATATGCGCAGGCGACTCAATCAACCATAATAAGATATCGCCAATATCGTCGCCGGTCATGGTTTTAAAGCCATCATAAACTTTGGCAGCTTTATCATCATCGCCATGATAGCGTACGTTTGAAAACTCAGTCCCCGCAACATTACCCGGTTCAAGGTTGGTCACCCGCACTTGTGTACCAATTAAATCTGCCCGTAAGTTCAAACTGAACTGTTTGACGAATGCTTTGGTCGCGCCATAGACGTTACCACCAAAGTAAGGCCAGCTACCGGCAATCGAACCAACATTGATAATATAGCCGCTATCACGCGCCACCATTGCTGGTAGGACTGCATGAGTCAGCGCCATCAGACCTTTGACATTAGTATCAGTCATACGCATCCAATCATCGAGATCGGCACTCTGTGCAGGCTCTGTACCAAGTGCGAGCCCTGCGTTGTTGACTAATACGTCGATCTGATTAAACTCTTTTGGCAGCTCAGCAATGATTTGCGGAATAGAAGCCGTGTCACTGACATCCATCACAACGGGCAAAAACGACTCGCCGAGGGTTTCTGCTAAAGTATTTAACTTATCGAGGCGTCTGGCACAGCCGATCACGCGGTGTCCTTTTGCAACCAAACGCTCAGCCAACGCTTTACCAAAACCCGCGCTTGCTCCTGTAATCAATACGTTCATTGTTTATCCTTATCGTTGATACCCTATTGTTTTTATCATAATTGTTATGACGACTGCTTAGCTTAAATATTTTGGCTTATCTATTTCAACTTAATAGCTATTATCTCAATCATAATGAGATTGAAAGTTATCTATTTGATAGTTGCTTACCAAATATTTTATCACCAGCATCACCCAGACCTGGGATGATATAGCCGTGCTCATCCAAATGACTGTCGAGCGCTGCGGTATAGATAGTCACGTCAGGATGCGCCTCATTGACCAAACGAACGCCTTCAGGTGCAGCCACTAATACCAAGGCTTTAATATTAGTACAGCCATTTTTCTTTAACATCTCGATAGTCGCAACCATTGAGCCGCCAGTCGCTAGCATTGGGTCAATAATAAGCGCAGGACGTTTGTCCATGTGGCTGACGAATTTTTCAAAGAAAGGTACAGGCTGCAAGGTTTCTTCGTCACGCTGCAAGCCCACCACAGAAATTTTCGCTGTAGGAATCAAATCGAGTACGCCGTCGAGCATACCAATACCCGCACGTAAAATCGGTACAATCGTTGCGGTTTTACCGATAATTTGCTCACCAGTAATTTCACCGCACCAACCCTGCATGGGGAAGGTTTCAATTTCAAAGTCGCGGCTTGCTTCATACGCCATCAAACGTGCAAGCTCTTTGGTCAATGTGCGGAATTTATAAGTACTACAGTCTTTTTCGCGCATAAGACTGAGTTTATGACGGACTAGTGGATGATCGATTACCGTAATCTGTAGGTCGCTATTTAAGTCACTCATAAGAACTCTCTTCGTTTTTGGGCTATGCTTGCGCAATTACTGCGTTCGCCATTAGTATAAAAGATACAAACACTTACCGCACTTTAACCATTTATGTAGCATACAAATAGTAAGCTTAGAGACTCAATAATCAAGCAAGCTAGATACGTTTAACGTGCTCATCTTTCTATTTAAGTCGACTCTTTAGGCTAAGCCTGTTTGACTATATAAAGCCTTTATAAGCGAAGCAGTGTTTAGACCTGCTATGATACCAAAAAAACACCTTTTCTGATGAAGAATATCATGACCAAAACCCCATCGAATACTCACATCAATCAATCAAAACCTGCTAACAATTTTATCTGGTCACAAGATTTAGAGACCGAAACGGCAGATATCGAAACCCACCCTTTTGGCCCTGTATTGCCGCCCGATGCAACAGTAATGATGATGGGTAGCTTTCCGCCCACAGCAGATAAATGGGCAATGAGATTCCATTACCCCAATTTTCAAAATGATATGTGGCGCATTTATGGCCGCGTATTTTTTGACGATGCCGATTATTTTAGAGTAGGGAAGGAAAAGCGCTTCGACCCTGAGCGTATCAGAGATTTTATGTTCGAGCGCGGCATCGCCTCTTGTCCAACAGTAGTACAAGCGATTCGAGAAACGGGAAATGCTTCTGATAAATACCTTACCGTTGTCACTCCTATTGCACTAGATAAGATATTGACGCAAGTTCCAAAGGTTGAAGCCTTATTTACCACGGGTGGCAAAGCAACCGAGGTATTGCTTAATATGCTGGATACGCCACCCGCTAAATCAAAATACCCCAAGACCAATCAACATATCGACTTTCCTTATAAATGCGCCGATAACAGTGTTAAGTCTGAGAGTCATGATTTAACCTTATATAGACTGCCATCTACCTCGCGGGCTTATCCTTTGGCGTTAGATAAAAAGGTTGCGGCTTATAGGGAATTCTTTAAAAAGGTTGGTAAGCTATAATATAGTTGGTCTATAAACAGTTCAGCTATAAAGTTGTCATATATAGCTGAACACTACTATATATAGACCAACCACCATAAACAAAATAGCCAAGATTAAACGGTTAATAGACATTCATAATAAAAGTAAATTATTTTAGCGTTAACTAACTGATAAATAGGGGTTATTAATTTTTTGCTTAGATAATAATAAAAACAGTGCCCAAACCCCCTTGACCGCCTCTCAAACAAGCGTATAATGCCACCCAGTCGAAAGGGAAGCTAGTTTAGAAAGTGGATTACCACCTAGAAGAATTAGCGATTAGATTGAAGGTTCAGACTAACTACATAAGTAGCTAAATTAGAAACTTCAAACTAAATAAAAAATACCACTTGACTTCGAAAATTAACCGTCTATAATACGCACCTCATTAGGGGAGACTGGAACACCTAATATGTAGATTACATATTAATAACTCAGCTAACTCATTGAAACAAATTATAAAAAAGCTTGACAAACCAAATCATTATGA
>NZ_RRYW01000074.1 GCF_014861365.1 Psychrobacter sp. FME6 | reverse complement strand
TACAAGGGCGCTCATGAATCGAGACTCTGTCGTTGATACGGCCTCGGGTCTCAGCTGTTAGTCGCTTACGGTAAGGTTTGGCTTTGCGTCTGAGACACTGCCATAACGTGCCGCCTTGTCTCTTGTCCCTCCAGATATAGCGATAGATGCTCATGTGACTAATACCACCATGAACGCCGGCTATTTGTTCAGGACTCCAGCTGTCTTTTAGCTTATCTGTGACCCAATCCCATACATCAGCGATGATAGTGAAAGCATTGTTAGAGCGTCTGTCACAAGCCTTGTTATTAGCATTCTTTGCTCGGTAACCGCGCAGGCCTTTATTACGCCTAAGCTCTCTTGATATGGTGCTGGGACTTCTGTTTAACGCCCTCGCTATAAATTTAATACTATGTTTTGCCCCTTTAAGGGCATAAATCTGGTATCGTTCACCTAGGCTTAGATGTGTATAGTTCATGGTTGCAATCTCACTTTGGTCGGTGGATAAAGACTTTGATGCTAGCGCATCTAGGTCTTTTTTTCACCTCGCATTTGGTATTGCACTTCATGTGTTAATCTAAGCTGTCAAAAATTCAGTATATCCTCTATTATTAATCATCATTGCTGTACATAATAGATACATAGACCTCAATTGAAACGCCTTCTATAACTAGCCTTACAGGCACGATCAGTTTATTTTTTAAACGTCATCAGTTGCTATAAAATAAGCGATTGCATAGCACTATGTTTTATTTATGGTGAACGCTTTTTAACACCACCTCTTCCCTTTTGAGATAATTCTATGAAGTCGTTAACCCTGACCTACTTATTCACCGCCACGTTACTTATGACAGGTTGCCAGTCAATCCAATTTGTCGATAGTCCTATTCCTGTCAAAAACAACGCTATTAAAAATGTGCCCGCTAAAAACATACTGGTTAAAACTGCGCCAATCACGACTACGAACGATAAAAAATAAAAACCGATGTACCAAAAGAAAAATTAAAAAAAGCAGATATCAAAGTGATATCTGCTTTTTGATGTTTACATAATAGGATTTGTTAAACATTTTAAATATTAGAACGGTTAATAGCAACAATCGTATCGCTTTTATTTCTAATTGATTATAGAACTAGGACCTAGGCTGATGTTTAATAATAGTCTTGGCTAGGTGATCTCCAAACCAAATTGCCGTATCGATATCCCCTGCGCCTGGCGTTTCTTCAGGTGGGCCATCTAGCGACTGAGTCATCAAGCCCAAAAAGCTCGATAAACGATTTAAATCATGAGCTTCATGACCGGTTGGCATCAGCGGCAACCCTATCCAGTTCATCCCATGCTGCATGGTATATAAGCAAATCTGCTGTAACACAGCCAATTTATCACCGCTAAGTCCGCCTGAATTGGCGAAGCCTGCTGCCCACTTACCTTCCCATTTACGATGATACCAACGCTTTGATGTCTCATCCATAAAGGTCTTAAATCCTGCCGTCACGCTACCCATATACACCGCACTACCAAAAACCAATAAATCTGCCTGATCCAAAAAATCCCAATCAACATCATGGACATCGACGGCTTTGGCTTGCGCTTCTGGTAATTGCTGACGCGCACCAGTCACTATCGCTTCTGCGACGCGCTTGGTATGACCATAATTACTATGGTAAATAACAGCAATGGATACGCTAGGAAGGTTATCAATGCAAGCTGATGAAGGCTTTATAGGTGTAGTCATACAAACTCTAATAATTGTTTGGTTGAATATAGTCTGTCATTAAATACTAACTACTATATAAGACAGCGGGCGCAATAGTTAATTGATATGAGGCAAGCTTTTATAAATTCAACCTTATTGTTGCCACTGTATTAACAAAGGCTTAATTAATGCGCTAAAAATGTAGCGATTAAACTCAATGTGAAACCACATTGATAATACACAGGAAAAGAAGACAATCAATCTCATACCTCTAAACCTCAGCACCTAATCAAACCTGCCTAAGTTATTCCATATTTGAATATACTAATTCCCTCTCTTCTTATAGCCATTATTAAAAACGGGTTTATCATAGTGCGCTTATTCAAATATCCTCGAATAAACCACTTAAATATTCCAAAACAATATTATAAATAATTAACTCTGAAACTATATATCAGAGAAGGAAGTTATCCCCTTGACGACTACAACGACTAGAGTTCAACCTGTGAACGATACACGAGATCCTATTGCTAGAGAGTCTTTGGCTTTAAATGACCCACAAAAACGACTGATAGCAGGCGGCGCGATTGCGGGTTTTATTATGCTGGTCTATCTGTTTGGCACCCAGCCTATTGCCCAGCCCTTACTTTTTATTATTGGCTTGTTGCTTGGCTATACCTTGTTTCATGCCCGCTTTGGTTTTACTTCAGCATTTAGACGTCTGATGTCGGTAGGGAATGGACAAGCAATGCGATCTCATATGTTGATGTTAGCGGTTGCTGTTACTTTATTCGCACCTATTCTTGCATATGGTACGACGATTTTTGGTGGATCGGTCGCAGGTTATGTGTCGCCAATCGGTGTTAGTTTGCTCGTAGGATCTTTTGTATTCGGTATTAGCATGCAGCTTGGTGGTGGTTGTGCTTCTGGCACGCTCTACGCAGTAGGTGGTGGACGCTCAGTGATGTTCATTACCTTTATCTTCTTTATCATTGGCGCGACTGTTGGTGCTTATCATTTGCCGTTTTGGACAGAAGAGATGCCCTCCTTTGCCCCTTTTTCTCTAGCGACGTCTACTGGCCTTGGTTACAGTGGCGCTTGGATAGTGTCTTTGGCACTGTTTGCTTTGATTGCGTGGGTCACGCTCGTTGTTGAGAAAAAAACCAACGCACCTAAAATGGCACCTGTACCGACTGAAAAAGGTTGGAAACGCATCTTCCGTGGCTCTTGGCCATTATTTGCCGCCGCGATTGTCTTGGGTTTACTTAATGCTTTGACATTAATGACACGCGGGCAACCCTGGGGTATTACCTCTGCATTTTCGTTATGGGGCTCAAAAATTGCGAGCAACTTTGGCGTTGATGTTGCTAGCTGGGGCTATTGGCAGGGGGCTAATGCAGCCGCGTTAAACGCTTCAATCTTTGCTGATTCGACCACGGTTATGAATATCGGTATCATCATTGGCGCTTTTATTGCTTCGGCAGCAGGTGGTTTATTCAAGTTTACCCAGATTACTTTGGGCAATTTTGCAGCTTCCGTGATTGGTGGGTTAATGATGGGTTATGGCGCACGTCTGGCTTTTGGTTGTAATATTGGCGCTTATTTTGGCGGTATTGCATCCTTCAGTGCTCATGGTTATATCTGGGGCATCATGGCTATGGCAGGGACTTTCTTAGCCCTGTATCTACGTCCCTTATTTGGGTTATCGGTACCGAAATCTAATGATTCAGTATGCTAAAAAACGAACGAATGATTAATGAATAGCTTTCTTTAGCAAGCAAGAAGAATTCGTCCCAGTAACGCGTTATAATACTTGTATTTCTTTTATTTAGGGCTAGCTATACTGCGTACAATTACTAGCGCCATCCGCCCAGTAGCAGGCTGCTGTAAATGTGTCTGCCGTCGATAAGAGTAATAACGGCTATCAGAATAACTACAAGCGTTAGAGGGCTGACTCTCTACGAGGATACCTGCTGATACTAATTGGTCGGCCGCGAGTCTCGATAAATCTATCTTAACCTTATCCGCGCCGACTGTGGCACAGTTTGATGGCTTAGCAACTGTCTTATGTAAATACCGAGCGTTGCTATTGATATTTATATCATCAGCAGAGTTTATGACATATCGCTGATTGAATTTAGCCATATCTGCTGTGGTCAATAATTGGTTTTCTAAGCACCCTTTTCGCAACTTATCTCTCACGTCACAACCAACTTCATAGTTATTCTGACTGATACAAACGCCTATCCAAGCCATAACTTTTCCGCCGCTACCAAAGCGTTCAGCGGTCGCTTGGATGACGCCACAAGCCAGACCTTGCCAGCCAGCATGAATAGCAGCTATTTTCCCCGTTGCGGGCTGATATAGCACGATAGGCACACAATCGGCGGTCATTATCGCCAGACCTACATCGTCTTGCTGACTAACCATGGCATCGGCGGCCAGTGGTTGCATACTCAGCGCGGTCGCATCGATATCATGAATTTGTTTGCCATGGATTTGATTGACCCAGTGTAAATGTTTGATACCTGAGCATTGCTTATTATCCGGTGATACGTTTACTACTTGCTCATTAATAGCAGCCAACAGCCGCATCCGGTTGCCCAGTACTACTGCTGCATTATCATTGACATGCAGCCCTAAATTTAGCTCACCATAACTGGGCTGATTTGCTGAGGGAATAACATTTAGATTGGCATCAGTAGCCACTATATCGTCAGCAAAAAAAGCCGCCGTTTGAAAAACAGCGACATCATCAATTTGCGCAATTAAGGTCATAGGAAGCTTATCGTTCATGGCTGATTCTCAGCGACTTTTAGGCGAAGTTTGCTCATCATCATAACCTTCGCTTAACACCGCCATTAACTGCTGCATATCTTCAGGCAGTGGGGTCGTTACTTCAATATCCTCACCTGTCGTGGGATGCACGAAACCGAGCGTATAAGCATGCAGAGCTTGACGTGGAAAGTTATTGATTGCTTGGCGCTGCGCTTCTGTAAGTCCTGCTCGCAGTTGACGGCGGCCGCCATAGACCCGGTCACCGACTATCGGATAGGTAACATGGCTCAGATGTACTCGAATCTGGTGCGTACGACCCGTTTCCAAGCCAACATCCAATAAGCAATAATTATCATTGAGAGGGGTTACATTTAATAAATGTGTGACTGCTTCGCGTCCTGCCGTCATCACCGTCATTTTGGTACGCTGATTGCGATGACGTCCAATCGGTGCATCGATACGGCGATGGCGTAATAAGCTAGCCGCATCCCCTGCCACTACACATTGATAATGACGATAAACGGACTTGTCTTTTAACTGCTCCATCAGTGCCATTTGTGCAGGTTTGGTTTTACCAATCAGCAATAGCCCCGAGGTGTCTTTGTCAATTCGGTGTACCAACCCTGCACGCGGTAAATGGTGCTGTTGAGGATAATGATACAGTAGTGCATTGACCAAAGTGCCTGTTTGATTGCCCGCGCCAGGATGCACTACCATACCGACGGGTTTATTGATGACCAATACATCGTCATCTTCATAGACCACTTCGATCGCGATATCTTCTGGCTGGTCTTCGCTATGCTGCTCTAATGTCGTTGATAAATGCAAGACATCACCTGCTTTGACCCGGACTTTTGGTTTTTGCACACTGCCGTTATACAGCAAGCTGCCGTCATTAATCCAGCCTTGCAACTGTACACGCGAAAAATCAGTAAATGCTTTTGATGCCAATTTATCAATTCGCAAACCAGCTTCATCTTCTGTGGCGGTATGGGTAACATCAATGATGACAGGCACCGATTGCCCAGCAGCTGATGCTTCATCACCCTGGTGTTCTTCGTCATCGCCACTGTAGTCATCTAACTCGTCGTGAATATCGTCACCCAATTCTTCATGATCGGACAAGCTATTGTCATACACTTGCTCATCAAGCGCTGTCTGATTATCATCAGGTAACTCACTATTATTTAAAACGTCATTTGGCATCGGTGACTCTTGTGCTGATGAATCAGTATTTAGCAATTGATTCGGTGGTAAATGGGTAGTCATAGCATTATTATTCATAGCAGATATATAAGTGGCAAAGTCTCTGACATGGTTTTGCAAGGTGACTTTTTAAAATCGAATAAAAATTAAGTAAAACACTTAGGGGCTGTATAAGCAATCGTCGTCAAAAAAACGGCAGTAATATCGTCATAGTGTAGCATATTGAGCGTTTAAGCCCTATAGAAGCGATGCGTTATCTGTCACTTTTTGATTATCACTTGGCATGTTGAGCGTTATGCTGTGCTAAATATTCGACCATGGCATTCACAGCGACTACCTGTGAACGATCAATACGCCCTAGCCATTAACTCTCTAAAATATGACATTGCTGTAATTTACTGTATATTTATCGGTACCAGTGACATTGGATATCGCTCGTGCTAGCAGCTCATGTTAAAATACCCAACTATTATGTGACGTGCTGCCAGCAGTTTTATGCAGTATGATTAAATCAAGTACAATATAGATGGCGAAAAAATAGACGCAGCAAAGGTTATTCTATAAAGTATAGCCATATTTTGCTGTATGCTATGGCACTGTATTTTAAAACAACTATTTTTATTATTCACCTTTTATATAGCATAATGGCGCTGCTGCTATTATGCGTCTTGTGTCGGAGAAGAAGTATGCAAGCTGTTGGCAATACGTTTATCAAGCTGTCCTCAATAACGCTACTTGCGCTAAGCGTAAACCTAGTGGGTTGTCAGACTTTTAAAAACCTGACTGGTGGGAAAGATGTCGATGCAGTAGAAACGGCAGAAAAGTCAGAGCAAAGTTATTATAACGATGCCCTGGCTCAGATCGAAAAAGGTCGCTACGCCCAAGGTATTGAAGATCTAACCAATCTCCGTACATTCTACCCTACAGGGCAATATGCTGAGCAAGCATTGCTCGATATGATGTATGCCCAATATGAAAGCGGTAAATATGAGATGGCAGCCGCCAGTGCTGAGCAGTTTATTCGTTTATACCCCTCTAATCCACAAGCCAGCTATGCCTATTACGTGCGTGGTGTGGCCAACATGCAGGGCTCATCTGAAGGACTGAAACTGTTTAAGATGAACCAAGCCGAACGCGATACCGCGTATCTGCGTATTGCTTTTGCCAACTTCCAAGAGCTTATCAATAAATATCCAAATAGCCCATATGCACCAGATGCCGCTCAGCGCATGACTTTTATTTATAACCAGTTTGCTGAAAGTGAGATGAGCGCTGCCAATTGGTATATCGAACGTGAAGCGTATGTTGCCGCTGTTAACCGTGCCAAATGGGTGTTTCAGTACTATCCACTCAGTGAGTCAGTGCCTGAAGCCATTGCTGTACTTGCTTATAGCCATGAAAAACTGGGTCTAAATGACTTGGCAAAAGAGTATAAGACGCTATTGCAGATTAATTATCCAAACTGGCTAACCAACGATGGCCGCGTCAAGCTAAATACCAAACGTGAAAGCACATGGCTCAATAAAGTAACGTTTGGTAAACTTGGTCGTTCTGGGGTCACGGACAGCTCTGTTTCTACCGGTAATTATGATGGGGCAACTAAGACCCAAATTATTCGTAAGGCCAGTCAATTAAGACTGCCTAGTGACAATGCGCCGACCACTGCTCCACAAGGTACTTCACCAAAACGTACTAATCCTAATGGTGTCAATGTCGGTTTGGGCTTACCTGAAGCGTCAACTGAGCGAGTGACCAGTCAATCAAGCACAGGCTCTACTGCTAGAGAAGCTGAAGTAGAACCGCAGAATATTAACCCAACACGCCGTACGACACTGCCCAACCAAGGAATTGCCGTAACGCCATCGGATACACCTGCCGATAGTGCAGATATCAATGATAAATAACGGTTTAAAACCTAGGACAGTGTATCTGGGTTAGAGACGCTAGCGTCTTTTAAGTATACAAACGTCTATCATAAAAAATAAGGTCAACGATATGGTTGGCCTTATTTTTTCTATTTCTACCTTTATTTTTATTGAATTATCTATGCTCAATATTGTTTACCTTCAATATTGTTTATGCCTAAGATAATTCACCTATGGTAAACTATTTTTTGCATGAGCATACCAAATCACATTCTTGAACAACTTAATAGCCAAGCTGACTTAATCAGTATTATTGGGCGTCATACCACGCTTAAACGTGCTGGTAGTGAGTACAAAGGCTGCTGCCCTTTCCATGGTGAAAAATCACCGTCTTTTTATGTCAATCCACAAAAAAATATCTATCACTGTTTTGGCTGTAGTGTCGGCGGTAATGCCATTAGCTTTTTGCGTGACTATGAAAACCTTACCTTTATCGAAGCGGTCAATGAGCTGTCCAAGCAAACTGGCATCGAAGTACCAAAAGAAGAACAGCAAAACGTCAGTTATCAGCGTTCCAAACAAAAACCCACTGCAAAACCAATACCAGCATTGCCAGCTGAAACGGCGACACACTCGCAAGCCCCAGTTAGTCAGCCAATAGCCGATAGTCAGTCATCAATAAATATACCGCCTGATTATACGCAACAACCAACTTATAACGACAATAGCTACGATAGCTACGACAACTATCCACCGCTAGATGCTTACGATTCAGTACCTTATCCAGCTGAGTCTTATGCTTCAGACTATCAAGGTGATGACGGCTATCCACCTGCGTGGCTGATAAGTAGCGATGATGGCTCTATTGCACTGCACGAAGAAAATAGCGTCGCTGATAAAGACGGTAATCTGTACGAGCTATTAGAGCAGATTCAGCAATTTTATCAGCATAATCTCAGCATTCACCCGCATGCTAAGCATTATTTTTTAGCGCGTGGTATCACTGAAGACATCTTTGAAACCTTTGGCTTGGGCTATGCGCCATTTGGTTGGCAGCACCTCGAGCACCAATTTCCCCAAGATATCGAAGGTCTAAAAGCGCTTGGCTTAGTGCGCCAGTCAGAATCTGGACGCGATTATGACTTACTCCGTGATCGGGTTATTTTCCCGATCCGCGACAACCAAGGACGGACCATTGGTTTTGGTGGTCGCGCGCTCGATGACGAAGTGAAGCCCAAATATATCAACTCGTCCGACTCGCCTGTGTTCCATAAGCAGCACGTACTATATGGCTATTATGAATCTCGCCAGCAGCGTGCAGATAGCTGGCTGGTGGTCGAAGGCTACATGGATGTGATAGCCCTTTATCAAGCGGGTATTTATGGTGCCATCGCCTCGATGGGTACGGCGATTAATGAGAGTCAAATATCACGGCTTTTGACCCTAAATCCTACCCTAACATTGAGTTTCGATGGCGATAGTGCGGGACAAAAAGCGGCTTGGCGCACGCTGGAAGTTGCCCTGCCTGTGCTTGCCGATGACAAAGAACTACGGTTTTTAACCCTACCTAATAATCACGATCCTGATACTTTTATTAAAAGTCAGGGCAGTGACGCCATGCGTGAGCAAATCACCAATGCAATGCCGCTGTCACAGTATATTTTCGCTTATTTAAGTGAGCGCCATGACTTAACCTTGGCAGAAGGCAAAGCCAAGCTGATGTCACAAGTGCGCGCCTTGACCACCGCATTGCCTAAAGGCAGTAGCTTTCGTTATTTACTGAATAATGATATTTATCAAAAACTGGGTGGTAAACGCAGTCAAAATAAAGAAGCAAGAGACGCCCTACTAGATTTTGATGGTGAAATGACCATCAGTCAGCAGTTGCAGCTTTGTTTTTTATTCCAACCGCGCGCCTTGATTGATGACCCTATCGAGTCGATTTGGCAACAGGCAGGTATTAACCAGCTGCAGTTACCTGCTCATATAAAGCAAAAAGCCTCTGCCGATATATTGCGTCCACTAGCGTGGGAAGACCTACAAGACGATGGATTGCTCGATATCGTCAGTACCATCAAACGCTGCCTTGATTATTTACCAAAAGATGCCAATGCAGCGGCGCACTTTATCTTATCTAACCTAACGCCTGCCACCCAAGAAACACTGAGCCGTAGCTGGGGCGGGTTTTATAAAACCTTGACCGCAAGAAGCATCTTAAGCCTCGATGAGCTGATTGAAAACTTAGTAATGCAGCTGCTCAAATTGCATTTGCAAAAAAAGATGCAGGAGCTGATTAAAAACCCTGATCACATCAAGCTGGCGATTGTCCGTAAGCAATCACAATTGTTAAATGATTGGTTGCGCGCTCAGCAAGCCGAACAATCAGCACAAATGACCACGGTTAAATCTTAATTTCTGTGCTTATTTTTTATTAATAAAACCGTAACCCTTTAAAAGTATAGCGGTTGTCCCCACTAATAATGATTATGCCCAGTAATACATGCAGCCCTAAATTAGGTAATTGGTAAAGCAATTGATTAAAAATAATTGGCAATATCTGTAATAAACACAGGCGAGCATCACTAGCTCGTGCTTGATTACTATGGTCTGTGTTAAACTGTGTCGCTGTATATTTACAGCACTGCTCAATAGATGGCGACAAGACCGCATCGTTGAGCACAATTTTAAATATATATTTTTTAGAGATTGTTTTTGAGTATCATCTTTTTTAGGCAACACTATCTTTTAGGTAGCATTATTTTTTAGGTGATCTTATTTTGCAGACTTTTATCTTTATTGATTTTTAGCCATTTTTTGGCACTGTTATTGTAGTGTTTTGAGCCTTTATTCATATCCACTCATTTTTGATATTATTGACAACCTCTACGCCACCTTTTGATCAATCGATTGATAAGATCAACGCACCCAGCCAGCGATAGCGCGTCACAATATAAAAATGTCCGATGCAAGTAAGCGAGTATTTATGAACGATAAGTCAGTTTCTAAGTCCACATCTCAACTGGCCACCTTAATCCAAATGGGTAAAGAGCAAGGGTATCTTACCTATGCTGAGGTGAATGACCAACTGCCCGACTCTATTACCGAAAGCGATCAGATCGAAGATATTGTGCAAATGCTGACCGACGTTGGTATCAAAATCTTTGAATCTGCCCCTGACGCCGATGACATCTTGATGAACGACGATTCAAGCGATGATGACATGGCAGCAGATGAAGCAGCGGCGGTATTAGCCTCTGTTGAGACAGAGCCTGGTCGCACCACCGATCCTGTACGTATGTATATGCGTGAAATGGGTACCGTTGACCTACTGACTCGTGAAGGTGAGATTGCTATTGCCAAGCGTATCGAAGAAGGTATTCGTGACGTGCAGCATGCGATGTCTTATTGGCCGGGTACGGTACAATTCGTCCTAGATGAGTATCAAAAAGTACAGGACGGCGAGAAAAAACTTTCTGATGTCATCACTGGTTTTCTAGACCCTGAAACCGAAGCAGACAAAATCGCCGCTCAAGAAGCAAAAGAGGCGGCGAAAGAAGAAAGAGAGCGCATCAAAGAAGAAAAAGAAAATCCTCCTGTTATCAAAGAAAAAGCCAAAAAGGCGCTAGGTGACGATGATGAGGACGAAGAAGAAGTAGAGGAAGAAGCTGAAGAAGAAACCGGCGGTATCGATCCAGAAGAAGTACGCTTACGTCTAGAAGAGATTGAACACTTATTTATCAAAGCCAAACAAGCCTTGCTTGATTATGGCCGTGGTAGCGTAGAAGCAGATGCTGCTTATGCCCTACTTGCCGAACGCTTTATGATGTTGAAGTTAAACAATCGCTTGTCAGACCAAGTGATGGCTATCATGCATGACGTCTATGACGATGTGCGTAAGCAAGAGCGTCAAATCATGCGTTTGGTGATTCGCCGTGGTCGTATGCCGCGTGATGAATTCCGTAAAACTTTCCCTAGCAATGAAACCAACGTTGATTGGCTCATTGAGCGTATTAAAGGCAAGCCTGCTTTTGCAGGTACGCTAGAAAAAGTCGCTGACGATGTGATTTTACTACAACGTAAAATTCGTGATTACGAGCAGCAGCTCGATATGAAAATCCACGACATGAAAGACGTCGCCCGTCGTATGGCGGTTGGCGAAGCAAAAGCGCGCCGTGCCAAAAAAGAGATGGTCGAAGCTAACTTGCGTCTGGTAATTTCTATCGCTAAGAAATATACCAACCGTGGTCTACAGTTCTTGGACTTAATCCAAGAAGGTAATATTGGTCTGATGAAAGCGGTTGATAAATTTGAATACCGCCGTGGTTATAAATTCTCAACCTATGCCACGTGGTGGATTCGTCAGGCGATTACCCGCTCTATCGCTGACCAAGCGCGCACGATTCGTATCCCTGTGCATATGATTGAGACCATTAACAAGATAAACCGTGTCTCACGTCAATTGCTACAAGAAATGGGCCGCGAGCCAACGCCTGAGGAATTAGGCGAACGCTTAGAGATGGACGAAGTTAAAGTCCGTAAAGTGCTAAAAATTGCCAAAGAGCCTATCTCTATGGAGACGCCAATCGGTGATGATGAAGACTCGCACCTAGGCGACTTTATCGAAGATGGTACGATTTCAAGCCCTGTCGATGATGCGACCGCAGCTGGCCTGCGTGAAGCGACGCGTGATGTATTAGGCAACTTGACTGAGCGTGAAGCACGTGTCTTAAAAATGCGCTTTGGTATCGATATGCCAACCGACCATACGTTAGAAGAAGTTGGTAAGCAGTTTGATGTAACGCGTGAGCGTATTCGTCAGATTGAGGCAAAAGCATTACGTAAATTGCGTCATCCTTCACGTTCTGAGCATTTACGCTCATTCCTTGAAAATGACTAATTTAAATAGTATGTGCTAAGCACATCTTATTACGCCTAGTGGCAAACCAAAAAAGCTGAGTATATCTCAGCTTTTTTGTGCCTGTTATTTAATGGCTGCTATTTAATGGCTGCTATTTGATGGTTGTTATTTAATGGCTATTAGCTTTTACCTATTAAATATAGAGCCGCTATAGCATGAGATAAGCAATTAATTCATAAAAATATTGCCTTTATTTAAAATATCGAGTATAACTACCTACCGTTCGGTAGTTAAAAAATTAAATAGATAAATAGGTAATAGTGCACTCTTATGAATAAACAAACCCATGTAAAACACATCAGTATCAAAACCGTCATCTCTCTTGCCATCATTGTGGCGCTTGGCCCTGCAGCGATTGATATGTATTTGGCCTCAATGCCGAATATGGCAACAGACCTCAATACCTCCTACGCCACCACGCAAATCACGTTGACCGTCTTTCTTATCTTTATGGGTTTAGGACAGCTGGTATTTGGTCCCGTATCTGACGCCATAGGACGAATAGCACCATTATTTGCAGGCTTACTGGCATATATTGGCGCTTCCGTGTGGGCGATGTGGTCACAAAGTATTGAAAGCCTAATCTTTGCTCGTATCTTGCAAGGTCTTGGCGCCTCTATGGCTATCGTGGTGGTGATGAGCATGGTACGCGACTTAGTCGATGGACCAAAAGCGGCACAAATTTATGCTTTATTAAATACCATTGTGGCATTAGGTCCAATCGTCGCGCCAGCAATCGGCGGTATCGTCGGTGCGCATTATGGTTGGCGCGGCGTCATGTTTATTTTGGCGGCGTTAGGTATCATCGTGCTGATTAATACGCTGTTGAATATCAAAGAAACCTTGCCAAAAGACAAGCGCATTCAATTAAATATAAAAAATATTACAGGCATTTATGTCGGCATATTAAAGAACAAAACCTTTGTCTTTAATCTATTTGCGCTATCTGCGGTGTATTTCTTTTTGTTTGCCTACATCGGTGGTTCTGCTTATGTCTATCAAACAGACTATGGTCTTAGCCTAGAGCAATTTGGTTTTGTCTTTGGCTTGACCAGTATCAGTCTAATTTTAGGTGCATCTTCCACCGCTTATTTGGTCAAAAAAATATCGGCGTCACATTTGGCCTTAATCGGTGCCGGTGTCATGATGCTGGGTAGTGCCGTTTGCATCATCGCTTATCTGCTATCGATGGGTTTGGTCGGTATTGTCACTGGCATTGCCTTGGGATTATTTGGTCTTGGTGTATTAGAAGCGACGTTGATGGCGATTGCAATGGACTCGCAGCGCAGCGCTTTGGGTTCAAGCGCAGCTTTATTGGGCGCCATTCCTATGTTACTCTCATCCACTGCCACACCCATCGCAGGACAATTGGTCGAAATGAACACCTTATATTGGTTAATCTTGCTAGGTGCGATGGGACCAATTATTTTGATACTGGTCTATCTCGGTTCTAGAAGTTTAAAACCTTATAACACTCTCTCCACACCATCATTAGAGGAGGCCTATGCAAAGTCATAAACCACGCTCAAGCGCTAAGCAACGTATTATTGATGCTGCGTTTGAGCCTTTCTTTATGCACGGCTATGAGGGCGCATCACTCAGTGATATTGCTAAGGCTGTGGGCATCCGCAAAGCCTCTCTCTATACGCACTTTGCCAGTAAAGAAGCGATATTTTTAGAATTACTGCAAGATGCGCTCGAGTCGGAATGTGCGTTTATTAAGTCATGCTTTGCGACGACTAGTGAATTTTCTACTCCCGGTGAAGCGTATTGCCATGCTTTTGAAGCGCGTTATGAAAGCGCGATTACCTTACGGTTTTTAATTCGCATGGCCTATGCCGCACCTGTGCATTTGACCGATACCAGCGCGGCGACTTTTAATGTCTATATAAAGGTGTTGACTGAGCAAATACAGCTGGCTCTACAGCCTTATCAGCTCGACTCTGAGCAGCTAGAGCTGTATACCGATGCCTATCTAGGCGTAATCGATAGCTTAAGTGTAGAGCTGCTATATGCGGAAGGCTTATATGAGCGCCGTTTTAAAGCCATGCTGATGCTTTATCACACTGCTATTGAACAGCTCGATAAAAAATAGATTTTTAAATCTAAGCTGCTTTTTTTATCGTTATTTGGACATCACTTGCTAATGATGGCTGAGTTCACCTATCATAGGGCTGATCTGCTTAAACACGAACCACTTAAACAGCAGCTCAAAGCTCTATTAGAATTACTTTAAAGTCGATACAATTTTAAAATCGATACCATGCGACTGGGATGAATTTTTCGTAGCCTCTGTGATAACAGCAAGCAAGGAAAATTTATACCAGTCGCACATAGCTATAACGTATCGCTTTTATTTTGAACTGACTAGGGGCTGTATAGAATTGGGAGATAGTTGAAAAAAATAAGCAACGCCTTACACTCTTGTTTACCACAACAAAGAGAA
>NZ_RRYW01000073.1 GCF_014861365.1 Psychrobacter sp. FME6 | reverse complement strand
AAGACCATTACCTCTGACAATGGTAAAGAGTTTGCTCAGCATAAGAAGGTGAAACGAAAGCTCTTTACTTCCTTCTTCTTTGCCGATGCTTATGCGTCATGGCAGCGAGGAACCAACGAGAATACTAACGGCTTAATCAGAGAGTTCTTGCCTAAGGGTTGTGACTTTAGACAAGTCTCTGATAATGAGATACAGGACATTGAGAATAAACTAAACAACAGACCAAGAAAACGCTTAGGGTTTAAAACACCCAATCAGGTGTTCTATAATATAATTTAGCGTTGCACTTGGTGTGTTAATCTAAGCAGTTATTCGTAGAATTATATCGATAATACGGCCTAAATATTAGCTTTATATTTCTTTAATGGTTGTTTTTTAACGGATTCATTGAAGTGTCTTTTTATTATAATATGAAAGTATATATTAATTTATCAAAATTGGAGTTAATCGATAGGTTCTTTAACTTTTGTAAAAAAATGAGTGTAATGAGTTACTAATTAAGTAATAGAGGCGAAATAGTCTTACATTAGTGAAGTGAGCAGACATTTTTTAGTAACTATCCATCAAAAACAGACTATAAATGTAATGGACTACCAATTAAATGATAAAAATAAACCGTCATAAAAATTTAGTTCAATATGCAATGTTACGCTCTAACCATTATTAAAACACCCTAGATGCCAGCTATAAGAGGATATTATGAAGCCACTTTCTGTGATGTTATCGATGCTTGCCATCGGCATTACCTCCAGCGCCGCAATGGCTGATGGTGCTAGCCTTCCTAAGGTGAGCCCAGCTAATAGCGATCTGGTCAATCGCGGTGCATATATTGCCCGTGCTGCTGACTGTATGGCCTGTCACGGTGAGGATTATACCGGTAGCAATACACCGATTGCCACACCGATGGGCGATATTTATTCGACCAATATTACCCCATCCAAACGCTACGGCATTGGTAACTATACTGAAGCCGATCTCAAAAACGCCCTACAAAAAGGCCGTGCGCCCAATCACATGCTTTATCCTGCTATGCCGTATCCTTCTTATAACGGTATGACGGATGAGGATATAAGCGCGTTATTTGCCTATTTACAAACGGTTCCAGCAGTTAATCAGGCACCAAAGCATAAAACAGATTTACCATTCCCGTTTAATATTCGCAGTCTAATGATAGGCTGGAATGCCATCAACGTACCATCAACAGAAAAACGTGATGGTCTTAATGAAACGCAACAACGCGGTGAATATCTGGTTAATAATCTAGAGCACTGTGGCACTTGTCATACGCCGCGTAATAGCACCATGGGTTTTGATAAGAGCAAGTACTTATCTGGTGCCCAGCTCGGCAACTGGCATGCGCCAAATATTACCCCTGATGAGTCAAGCGGTATCGGTAGCTGGAGTGAGCAGGATATCGTCACTTATCTGCGTAGCGGTGAGCTCGATCAACGTGCTTACGCTGGTGGCCCTATGGGTGAAGCGGTCGCGCACAGTACACGCTACTTAAAAAATGAAGACTTAAGTGCCATTGCTTCCTACCTAAAAGCGGTACCTGCTATCCAGACCGAAGATAAAGTGTCTGCTATAGATGTGTCGCGCTTGCCAACGCCAATGAACGAATCTATCACGCATGACTTACTAGCGCAAAAAGAATATTTGAAGCAGGCAAAAGCGGAAGTAGGTAATGGCAGTAACTCTCCAGAGTCATTATACCTGGCCGCTTGTGGCAGCTGTCATGGTGTTAACGGTTATGGTCAGCCTGATGCCCGCTATGCGCCTATCGTTGGGCTGAGCAGTATTCGCCGTGATAAGCCTGATGCACTGGTTAATATGATTCTTCATGGTGTGGAGGGGGCAACCAATACGTCGCCCATCATGCCAGGGTTTTCAGACGAGTTAAATAGCGAGCAAATCGCTGGTATTGCCAACTATGTACGCGTGAATTTTGGTGGCCTTGCTAGCAGTGATGTGAGTGCCGATGATGTCGATCGCATCGAAAACACTGGCGTTGATAAGCCTTTCTTGATTAAGTATGCAGGCTTACTGGCGATAATAGGTATTATCGTAGCGATTGCTATTATTGTGTTTATCATCCGAGCCATCTTGCGCTCTAAACGCCGCGCTTAGTTTGACTCTGTTTAGATAAAAGGCTAAACAAAGAAACTTATAAAGGCGTTTTAAACGCTTATTACAGTGCGAGAATTAAGGTTAGAACGGTAGTGTATTAAGACTTAGCAAGACAAACGTTCAACATAAACTGAGCTGATAATAAAAGTAAAAATGCAAAAGACGATTGCCTACCGTTATACACGACGTCTACTTCAAGGACATTATTATGAAAGACATGCTTCAATCACCCACGCGTCGCCAACTGCTCTCGATGATCGGTAAAACCGCTGGGGCAACTGCGATGTATCAGGCAATGACCACCTTAGGTTTTGCTTCCGAATCCACTTTTACGGAAGCAATGGATCTAAAAGGTGCCCCTGCTGGTGCCAGCATTGTTATTCTTGGCGCCGGTCTAGGGGGGCTCACCGCTGCTTACGAGCTACGTAAAGCAGGCTATAACGTTAAAGTGCTCGAATATCAAAACCGTGGTGGCGGACGCAGTTGGACACTAAACAGTGGTGATAAATATACCGAGCTTGGTGGCGAAGAAGTTACCTGTGATTTTGAAGAGGGTAATTATTTTAATGGTGGGCCGTGGCGTCTGCCCAGTCATCACTATGCTGTTTTCCACTATTGCAAACAGTTCGGCGTTGAGATGCAGCCATTTATTCAAACTAATGATCGTGCTTATCTGCACCGCAGTACTCATTTTGATGGCGTACCGCAGCGTCTGGGTGATGTAAAAAATGATATTCAAGGTCACGTGGCTGAACTACTGTCAAAGTCAGTTAACGTCGGTGGTCTTGATCGTTCGGTCAATACTGAGGATAAAGAGAAGCTGCTTGAAGGCTTAAAAGGCTGGGGCGTGCTCGATAAGGACTATCGTTACCGTGCTAGTAATGAGACTAGTAAGCATCGTGGTTTTAGTGTCTTTCCCGGTGGTGGTTTAATGCCTAATGCAAAACCATCAAAGCCTTTGCCTATCAGTGAAATCTTAGATTCAGGCATGTGGGCAGATATTTATGGCAATCATATGACCTATGGTCACCAACCAACCATGTTCCAGCCGGTAGGCGGTATGGGCAAAATCGGTGACGCATTCACCCGTGAATGTCGGGATATGATTGAGTTTAATGCAAAAGTGACCAAAATTCATCAAGATGAAAGTGGTGTCACCGTTGATTATGTCGATAGTAATAGTCCAGATGGTGCGACCAAAACCATACGTGCGGATTGGTGTGTCTGTAATATTCCATTAACGGTACTGACCCAACTCGATATTAATGTCTCAAAACCGATGAAAGAAGCAATGGCTGCGGTACCTTATGAGACCTCTTATAAAGTTGGCTTGGAGTTCAATCGCCGGTTTTGGGAAGAAGATGAGTGGATCTATGGTGGTTTGACTTATACCGATATGCCCATTGCGCAGATTGCCTATCCTTCAGAAAATATGTTCAAAGATGGTCCTGGGGTATTATTAGGTGCTTATGGTTATGGTCCAACCTCTTATAAGTTCAATAGTCTGACTCCAAAAGAGCGTATCAATGTTGCGCTTGCTTACGGTAAATATATTCATCCCCAGTATACAAAAGAGTTCCGAGCGGGTACGTCAGTAGTGTGGCATCGTATCCCATGGACGCTCGGCTGTTATGGGATTTGGAATGAATCAACTCGTCGTCAGCATTACGACACTTTGTGCAGCATTGATAACCGTATTGTACTAGCGGGCGAGCATTGCTCACATATTCCAGCATGGCAAGAAGGCGCTATTCTATCTGGTATGGATGCCGCAAAGCGCCTACATCAAAAAGCAAAAATGCTGGGTTAAATACTTGGTTAATATGGATAACTATAAAAATTCAGAGGCTATCATGGACAATGCAATCGTGAAGAAAACAATCATGAAAAACATGACACCCAAACTGCTGACGGCGATGTTACTGAGTGTGATAAGCAGTGCAGCACTTTTAGGTTGTAGTCAACAGTCAGATGATGTAGAGACGGTGGCTAGTGAACAAGAGCAAGAAGGTATAACAACGAATGACTATCAAGCGAGCCGTAATACGGGCGCTTGGGGTGGGGTCTACATGAGTCGTGAGGAGCTTGCTGCATCTCCTATCAATATCGTTGATGACAGCTCACTGCCCACTATGGACAATGATCCAAGCATTATTAAGTGGGAAGCTAAGTTCGAAGGGACAAATGGTTTTGTGACAACGGATGGTAAAAAACTGTATCACGACTCTTGTGCGGCTTGTCATATGCATAAAGGCGAGGGTGCTTACGGTGCAGGCTATTATCCGCCATTAGCCAATAATAGCAAAATGCAATCGAAGTATTACATCATTGATATCTTGATTAATGGCTTCCGCGGTATGCCGTCATTCCACGGGATGATGAATAATGAGCAGATAGCTGCAGTTACTCAATATGTGGTCAGCGATTTGAATGGTTTTACCGATACCGTTACCGCTGAAGATGTGGCAGAACTGCGGCATGCCAATCCACCAGCTGGTGATCCAAGTGATGATTAACATTGTTTACTCTTTTCGCCAATAATTTTGAATGAAGTTATTAATATAAAAATACTTCGTCATTTTTAGCAAATACAAAAAAGCCCCCGATTTTGATATCGGGGGCTTTTTATGTTTGAGTTTGCATCATGGATAGCTTAATACTCTATTTTGGACTGGCTGACCATACTGGTGAACGAGCAATGCCTTGTACAGGTATATCAAATGACTGACCACTACTCAAAGATTTAATGGTTAGTTTGCCTTTACTGCCTTGTTTTGAGGCATAAATTACATTTCTGCCACTAGGTGAAAAGCTAGGTGCTTCATCAATACCTGTATTGCTCAAATCGGCAATGACTCCGTTGCTACTATTCATAATAGCCGCTGAACGACCATTTAAAAAAGCGATTTGTGAGCCATCGCTACTGAACTGCGGGTTGGTGGCATAACCGCTATTTGATACCTTGGTAGTACGTCCTGAGCCAAATTCATAACGATAAATCTGCGGCTTACTATTATTTTCTTTACCTGATGTAAAAAGGAAAGACTTGCCATTGGTGGCGTAATTGGGTTGTCCCTCAATAGAAGGCCAGTCAATAATTTTTCTTAATCCACCACCATTTGAGTTGATTTCATAAATATCAGCATTATCTCCCTCAAAGCTACTAGAGAATAGGATTTTACTGCCATCAGGGGAGAATGAGGGACTTAAATTGCTACCGGCATAAGGGGTGATGACCGTCGCTGCGCCGCCACTGACGTTCTGTACATAAATGACTGGATAGGATTGATCGCGTTGTATCGAATAAGCGATACGATTGCCATCGGGCGACCACGCTGGCGAAAAGATAGAGCCTGTTACTTTAGTGATGGTTTTGGTGTTTTCGCCATCAGCATCCATGACATTCAAGCGCGAAACCTTATCTTTACCAACGCCACTCTCTTCGATATAAGCAATTTGTCCTTCGAAGTCCCCTGGATTACCAGTAATCAATGAATAGATTTTATTAGCAATGACGTGCCCAGCACGACGCATACTATTAGCATCTTTATTTGTTGTCGAAGTTTGCTTGCCCTCAAGAATTCGTCCCGATTTAACATCAATCACTTCATAATCTGTGATGATTTTACCTCGGTTAGTACGCGTGCTACCGACTACGAGATAAGGGATGCCTAAATTTTGCCATACAGGTAAGGTACCAGATAGATCGCTACTACTACGCGGCTGCTGCGGTAGGTTTTGGCTGGTAATTTTTAGACCTTCTTTGCTCAAGTCATTTACGATAATGGGTGACAACACAGAGTCACCAGCAAAGGGCACAAAAGCCACTTGGTTTTGTTGGACTGGCGCATCTAAAACAATATCAAATTTAAGTGGAGCGGCTATTGAGTATATTGGCGATATTAGCAAAGGAGCCAATAAAAAAAATTTATAGTGTTTAAGTAGTGAATTAATTTTGAAAGGCATCATAAGTGGACCAAGGTTTAAGTAAGCAGATGTATACGAGAATCAAAGATAGTTAATATCTTACCATAAACACATTTTACTCTAGGTTAATATATAAAGAGTTCCAAGCCAAGAATTGTTTATTAGGGCATGTTCTCAACTCCAACGATACTATCTAAATGGACTAAAAATAGCTAATTTTTGCTAAACAACGTCAAATAGCTTATTAATATCCCGATATTATCCCCGTTTGGCTGCAATTCATCTCATTTTTATCGCCATTTTTGAAATGAGACTGCGCTCTAGTAGATAAGAGTTCAGACATACCTTTCATCTAACAGCGTTGGGTATAACAAGAGTTATTTCTAGATCTTCATAGTCTGTAGGATTGCTTAAGTCGATGGATAAAGGACTTGCTGAGTCTACCGCCGTCTCCGCTGCCTTATTTGAAGCTACGCTGCCATTTTTTGCTGTAACCTTGTCAACGTTGCCAAACCTATCAACTTTGATAACAAGTCTTATCGTCTGACCCGATTCATTACTAGGATATACGTATTTGCTTTTTATTTCGTTACTTATCTTAGTGATATACTGCTGTTTTGACTCTTTACTACCACTATCGTTGGTAGTTTTGCTGCCATCAATAGCACTAGAATTATTCAATGTACCGTCTGTTGCTAGATTCAATGGGTCGTTATTTATTGTATTAGTAGTAGCAAGCTTTATTTTACCCTCATTAGACTTAACAATTTTCGGATTATTTTCTATTTTTTTCAGTATAGTTAGCTCTTCTTGCTCAGCTAAATGATTTTTATTCTTTTCATCTCTTGGAGCTTGGATTCTATCATTGGCATCTTGTTCCATCTGTCTATTAAACGCTTCCATGTCTGCGTCATGGTTTTCGCTTATAGACCTTTCTGATTTCATAAATACCGGCACTTTTTGCGAGCTTGGCTGAGCCGATACTGGGCTGCTGTTGCCAGTAGAACTATCAAACACTTCGGTTGATGGAGCGCTGGCAAAACTACTGGCCGCTTCAGCCGCCGCTGCACGATTGGCCAATATCTGCCCTTGCATCTCCGCCAGCTGTTCAGGCGAGACCATAACAGTCTCAATACTACCTGCCGTTTCTATTTCAGTCTTGTGATTGGTATAAATTAATATACCAATCACAAGACCATGAGCAAGTAAACTTAGAAGTGTAGGCAGTGTCAGTCCATTACCTTCAGGTTTGGTCGGCACGTAAACGCCAGGAGCATTATGCATGGTAGGGGCACTCAAAGATAATATTTGAGGACAAGGTTCATCAAATTATCTACTTTATTATAACGAGCTAAACTAAAAATGTGATTCATTACAATGAAGGTGTGGGTAGGGGAGCCCCTGTCAAGAGCCCTACCTTTTGGATACCTGCTTGTTGTAAGGTAGCCATGAGCGTCACAATGGCGCCATATTGATTGTTTTGATCCGCATTAATCATGACTTGCACCGGCTGAGCGTCTGTATTGCTGCTTTGGTTTTGTAGATTGGACAGCGTGTTAATCAGTTCTGGCTCACTGATGGGTAAATCGACATTATTCTCATAACTGATAAAAATCTCACCATTGTCGGTTAAGGACACAATCACTGGCAGCTGGCTTTGACTCACGGTGTTGGTTTGCTCCTTTGGCAAATCAACATCGACACCTGTAATCAGCATTGGTGCGGTGACCATAAATATGACGAGTAATACCAACATCACGTCGATATAGGGAACGACATTCATCTCCGCATTGAGTGCTTTTTTTTCACGGCGATAGGGACTTTGTTTCATGGTTTCATAGCCCTTATACCTGACCCGATACTTGAGATACAGTAGATTGCGTTTCTTTACTAACGATGCTTTCTGCACTGGTCTCGCGCTGGAGCATACCTGTCATTTCATCACAAAATAACGCTCGTGAATCATACAAGCGGCTGGACTTAGCGGTAAAGTGGTTATAGGCCAATACCGCTGGGATAGCGGCAAACAAACCCATCGCCGTGGCAATCAATGCCTCAGCGATTCCAGGGGCGACGGCAGCTAGGGTCGCTTGCTCAGTTTGCGATAAGCCTAAAAATGCATTCATGATGCCCCAAACGGTACCGAATAAGCCGACGTAAGGCGCCACTGAGCCGATACTTGCGAGCGTGGTTAGTCCTGACTCTAGTAATAGCTGCTGACGACCCAATCCGACTCGTAGTTTACGTTCAACCCCATCGATGATGTCATCTTTAGGCTGACGTTTTTTATGCATTCTTAAGTATTCAGAAAACCCCACATAAAAGATTTGCTCAAGCCCTTGGCGCTCAGGCGAGCCTTGAACCCCTTGATAGAGCTTGGCCAAATCTTCACCTGACCAAAACCAAGTCTCAAATTGCTGATCGAAGTTTTTGGCCGTACCGAGCCGCGCACTCATACGAAAAATAATCACCCAGCTGAGCAAAGAGGCTAACAATAATAATGCCATTACGAGCTGAACCAGCAGGCTTGCTTGAGTAATAAGGTCGATAATATTTAATGATTCAGGCATGTAAGAGACTCATGGATGATTAATAATAGTCAATCGAAACGGTGCTTTCGTATTTGTATCAACCCACTAGTGTACTGTTAATCCAGATAAATATCATTATAAATGTGCATTTAGCACATTTATAATGATATTTATAAAAAAACAATGACAGCGTATCTATTTTATAATATTGTCGATATGGTCAACTAATTTGCACTGTTGTATTTAGAAGGTGGTTACATTCATTGAAATTGTAAGACAATTTCACTAAAATGTTATTGCTTGTTGCTATCATATTTATGATGGTTTTGTGTTTGCCAAATTATGTGTGGCTAAAGGATTAAAAGCATCATCTCTAACCTTAGTTTGTTAGCGTCATTTACAGTCGCAATTTGGAAGCGTCATTTATCGTCGCAATTTAGGTGTATTTTTATATGTTTGATTTAAACGCAGCATCGAGCGTCGCAATTTGGAAGCGACACTTATCAATACAGTTAGATAATGATAATTTACTTACTGCAATTTGGAAGCGACTCTTATGAACGCAATCGAACGATATTTTGGGATCAATGGTGAAAACACCACGATCAAAACGGAGATTTTAGCGGGTGTAACCACGTTCTTGACGATGGCCTACATCATTTTTGTTAACCCTAATGTTCTTGCTGACGCGGGTATGGATAAAGGCGCGGTGTTTGTTGCCACTTGTCTTGCTGCTGCGATTGGTTGTTTTATTATGGGGCTTTATGCTCGTTTACCAGTCGCCCTCGCGCCTGGGATGGGACTTAATGCCTTCTTCACTTATGGCGTCGTTTTAGGGATGGGCTATGCGTGGCAAACTGCGCTTGGAGCCGTGTTCTTGTCAGGTTGTATTTTTATCCTGTTAAGCTTATTCAAAATCCGTGAAGTCATAATTGATGCCATTCCACAAAGCTTAAAACAAGGTGTGGTCGCAGGTATTGGTGCATTCTTAGCCTTTATCTCGCTACAAACGGCAGGCATCATCGTCAATAATGATGCGACGTTGGTTGGACTTGGCGATATGACCACGTTTTCACCTGCAATGGCAGCGTTAGGCTTTATCGTCATTGTCGGTCTGTCATATAAAAAAGTACCAGGTGCGGTTACCATTGGTATTTTGCTAGTAGCACTTATCAGCCTACTAACGGGTAACACTCAGTTTACGGGTATCATATCTGCACCGCCATCAATTGCGCCAACTTTGATGCAGCTTGATATCGCTGGCGCGTTCGACGTTGCCATGATTAGTGTTATTTTTGCTTTCTTATTCGTCGATTTATTCGATACGGCAGGGACGCTTATTGCGACGACCAGTCAAGCTGGTTTAATGGATAAAGATGGTAAAATTCCTAATATGGGTAAAGCACTGTTGGCAGATTCAACAGCAACGGTAGCAGGGACATTACTAGGTACGTCATCAACGACCAGTTTTGTTGAAAGTGTGTCAGGTATCGCGGCAGGTGGTCGTACAGGTTTAGTAGCAGTAACCGTTGGGGTATTGTTTTTACTGAGTATTTTCTTCTCACCACTCGCTGGTATGATTCCAGGCTATGCTACCGCAGGCGCGATTTTTTATGTAGCCGTATTGATGATAGCCACGCTAAAAGATGTCTCTTGGAGTGATTTAACGGAAGCGGCACCAGTTGTGGTAGTCCTATTGTTCACCCCTTTGACCTATTCTGTTGCTGACGGTATTGCGCTTGGGTTCATTACTTTTACAGCTATTAAAGTCGTTGCTGGTAAATTCTCTGATATCAGTATTGCTGTTTGGTTATTGACTGCCGTATTACTAGCCAAAATTATATTTATATAATAGGTCAATTAACGCGTAAGTTTACATTGAAGTAACAGACCGTTTTATTCTCTAAACCCTTCTTATCATCAATGATAAGAAGGGTTTTTTACACCTAAAAATAAAATATCTTACTGAAAATGTGTACAAGTGTTTGATTCATAAACCAATTAATTGGTGCTAGTAAACAATAATTTATAACCAAAGTGACATGTTTGTAGAGGTGTCAATAACTATTTGTTTTTAAACAATATTATGATTGGTTAAAATGAGTAAAATCGTTAGTTGGATATTTTTTTTCATGCTACCATGACAACGTTAAGCGCATCACCTCAATCAACGCCGTAGAGGTTTTTCTTATCAGTGAATTAGCGTCATACAGACGGCAATTCGAGCGAGTAGAATATCACTTAATTTTGATCGCCAACATTGCTGTTACCCTCCTTTCACTACTAACAAGAAGAAGGCACTAATGCCGCTTAGCTGTTCGTTGTTGCCTTTATATTGTTAACGTAGCCCGTTTAACATTAAAACGACCTACTTAACCGTTTCCAGCCTATGCTGGATTTTCTCGTTTTGTGATGGCGCCGTTTGGTCTTTTGATTATGGTTGTCTGTATTATTGATTAATAACTATCGATGAATTGCTACTAAAAACCGTAGTAATTAACAGGTATTGATTAAGAGATGATGCTGGTTATCGGCAATCAAACTTCCTAATGCACCATTTATTATGGTTTTTAAACGATAGTTATGGAGTTGTTATGAACCCAGTGGACCAATTTACCCCACAAGAGCCGATTTTATTTAATCCGCTCGATATATTAAAACCTGAATACCTCCGTCAGTCGTCGAACGAGCTGTTTTCACGTATCTCACCTTTGTATAGTGTGGACGAAGAACGCTGGTTAACAGACTTGTTGCCACTGGCTAAACCCAGTGATGCAGAACGTGAAGATGCCGCCACGCAGACTCGTCAATTGGTCGAGCATGTGCGTAATGATGGCAAAGCTGTAAAAATGGTTGATTCATTGTTGCTTGAATACAGCCTCGATACCCAAGAAGGTATTTTGCTGATGAGCTTGGCGGAGGCCTTGATTCGAGTACCAGACAATTACACGGCTGATGCGCTTATTCACGATAAGATGAGTGTAGCAGATTGGAAAAAGCATATCAAAAATGACAATGGTTTTATGGTCAACGCCTCAACATGGGGTATGATGATGACCGGCCGTGTGGTGAGTATCGATAACAATACCACAGCGTCAGGATTCTTAGATCGTATGACTAAGAAGATGGGTGAGCCGGTCATTCGCAGTGCGATGCAAAAAGCCATGCGTATCATGGGGCATCAGTTTGTATTGGGTGAAACCATCGAAGGCGCCAATAAGAACAGCCAGCCATATCGTAATAAAGGTTATACCTACTCATTCGATATGCTCGGTGAGGCGGCGATTACGCATAAAGATGCTGAAAAATATTTTAACGACTATTTACATGCGATTAAATCTACCGCCAGTATTAAAGTTAAAGAAGGCATGCCAAAGCCATCGGTCTCTATCAAGTTATCTGCACTGCATCCGCGCTATGAAGCCACGCAAGAAGCGCAAGTGATAGGGCTACTACGCCAACGTTGCTTGTTGCTGATAGAAGCCGCACGCGAGGTCAGTGTCGACCTAAGTATCGATGCCGAAGAAGCCGATCGCCTTGAGATTTCTTTGAAATTATTTGAGTTGCTATATCGTGATAATTTGACAGCTAACTGGGATGGTCTGGGTCTAGTAGTGCAGGGTTATTCTAAACGTGCCATTGCTATTTTAACTTGGATGGTAAGTTTGGCCGCTGAAGTTGGCGACCGTATTCCAGTACGTCTAGTAAAAGGCGCATATTGGGATACTGAGATTAAATTGGCACAGCAAAAAGGTCTGTCAGGCTATCCTGTTTGGACACGTAAAGAAGGCACAGATACTGCCTATCTTGCTTGTGCGCGCTTCTTACTATCAGAGCATCTACGCGGATTAGTCTGGCCACAGTTTGCGACGCATAACGCGCATACACTGGCGTCAATTATGACGATGAGTGCGCATAGAGATTTCGAGTTCCAGCGTCTGCACGGTATGGGCGATGCACTTTATGATCATATCCTACAAGCTTATCAAATCCCTGTGCGTATCTACGCACCCGTCGGTGCACACAAAGATTTGCTACCGTATCTAGTACGTCGCTTGCTCGAAAACGGTGCCAACAGCTCGTTTGTCCATCAGTTATTAGATAAGTCTTACCCTATTGATAAACTGACCGTACATCCGTATGACAAGCTATTAACTAATGATACTTTACACAATCCTGATATTCCGCAGCCATTAGATATTTATGGCGAACGCCGTGCCAGTTTCGGGCCTAATATATTCACAGAGTCGCAATGGCTACCGTTTAAAGCAGCTATCGACAGTCATTTGCATAAGACTTGGTCAGCGACTTCTATTATCAATGGTAAGGCTATTGATAATTATGAAGCAGATGGTGATACTCATAAGCTCGAGACCCAAACTGTGCGCGCGCCTTGGAACCATGAAGTGATTGCAGGCGAAGTGAAATATGCCAATGCGGATATTGCACAACAAGCAATCGATGCGGCGGTCGCCGGGCAAAACGCGTGGCAGAATGTACCCGCTGCCAAACGTGCTGCTCTATTGCGAAAAACAGCTGACTTGTACGAAGAAAATTACGCTGAATTGATGGCGCTATGCCAAGTCGAAGCGGGTAAAACCATGCAAGACAGCATTGATGAAATCAAAGAAGCAGTCGATTTCTGCCGTTTTTATGCTGATGAAGCAGAGCGTTTAGAAGCCAAAGTTCATGAGTTCACAGATTTGGCTGGTAAACAGTCGCGTCAAGTTTACAAAGCACGTGGTACTTTCGTTTGTATCAGTCCGTGGAACTTCCCATTGGCCATTTATACTGGTCAAATCATGGCAGCATTGGCAGCAGGCAATACCGTGGTAGCGAAACCTGCTGAGCAGACCAGTCTGATTGCTCATTTTGGCGCCCAACTGATGTACCAAGCGGGCATACCAGCAGAAGCTTTGCAGTTAGTGATAGGCGCGGGCGACGTTGGCGGAGCATTGACCGCTGCTGACAATATCGCAGGGGTTATCTTTACTGGTTCGACCCAAACGGCTCAACGTATCAATCAAAGTTTAAACGACCATGCACAGTCTAGTGGCGAATTGCCGGTACTCATCGCGGAGACTGGTGGACAGAATGCCATGATTGTTGACTCAACAGCACTGCCTGAGCAAGTGGTCAAAGATGCCGTATTGTCTGCTTTTGGCTCAGCAGGACAGCGTTGTTCAGCCTGCCGAATCTTGTGCGTACAAGAAGATATGGCTGATAACTTGATCGAGCTGTTGCAAGGTAATATGGCTGAATTGGTGGTTGGTAATCCACTATATGCGGCCACAGATGTGGGCCCAGTCATTGATAGCGATGCCAAACAAGGTCTTGAAGCACATATCGAGCGTATGAGTACTGAGCCGACGGCCACTATTTTGGCCCAGACTCCCATGAGTGCTAGCTCAGTCGTTAGTCAAGAGCAGTCTACCTTTGTACTACCAACGGCGATTGAAGTAAAAAGCATCGATGTGATTGGCGGTGAGCATTTTGGTCCCATTCTGCACGTGCTGCGCTACCAAGCGCGTGACTTAAATAAGCTCATTGATGCTATTAACGGAACAGGTTTTGGGCTGACGCTAGGCATTCATAGTCGTATTGAAAATACCGCTGAGCATATCGAGCGTCGCGCGTTTGTGGGTAACACCTATATCAACCGTAACCAAATCGGTGCGGTGGTCAACGTCCAGCCATTTGGTGGCTGTGGTCTGTCTGGTACTGGCCCTAAAGCGGGCGGTCCACACTATGTGGCGCGTCTGATGCAACTGAGTACTGAGTCAGCAACCAATACCGCAGCCCCTGAAAACCAAGTCCAATTATCCACACCAACAGAACTCGCATAAGGAGTAGCAACATGGCGACTGAATTCAAAAAAAATCATGCCCAGGTTTGTGAATCTTGGCGATTACTTGGCGCAGTCAATCGCGCAACCTATCTACAAGCAGCCATTCCAAAGCTGGCGCTACTAACTGGTGATGCCAACAAAGCAAAGCGTTTGTTTAATCATCTATTGAGCGCTGCTCCGGCATTAGATGAAGTGCATCGTATGACTGGCGCAACTGGTGAAACCAATGACTTGTATGTCACTGCTCGTGGCAAAACCATGGTTGTTGGTGGTGAGTCTGCTCGAGCAATGGCAGTATTAGGGCAGCTCATAGCTGCACTATTGACAGGCAACGAGGTGATATTACATTGCCCTAGCCAAGATGAGATGTGTAGTGAGGCGGCAAAAATTCTCTATGACACTGGTATCAGTGACGATGTGTTGAGCGTTGCCAATGACTCGCAAACGATCACGCTGTTATATATTGATCGGCTTGCACAAGTGGCTGTCGCTGGTAATCAAAGCGAAGTACAAGCAGTCAGCCAAGAGCTTGCCAACACTGATGGTATTTTAACCCAAGTCATCAGCGTTACTGATATGGAAGGCTTGTCGGAGATGCTCACGCTGGATTATCTCCATCGCTTCGTCACTGAACGGGTAAGAACCATTAATACCACCGCTATCGGTGGTAATGCTAGCTTACTGGAGCTTGGCACAGAGTAAATAGTTATATCAGTTCTATACTGAATAGCGTAAAAACCAAGGTCAGCGATTATTTATTGATGTTATTAATAAATAATCGTTGGCTTTTTTCTTGCTTGCTGTTCGCAGGCGTAACAGAGGCGGCAAAAAGTTTATAGCCAATAGCACTGTCTCGGTTTTAAAGTAAATGGTGGTGTTCTAAAAAGTATGCTGGCATCAGACGTAGCCATAATTGATGTAAAAG
>NZ_RRYW01000072.1 GCF_014861365.1 Psychrobacter sp. FME6 | reverse complement strand
AAACGTCCTTTAATGGGTCGTAAAACGTCCTTTAATGGGTCGTAAAACGTCCTTTTATTGACTTTGAAACCCTTTAATAACGTGGCTTACAGCGGACGTAAAAGCTTTTAAAAGCTTTAAAAACATTAAAAACCTTTTTTTATTTTTTATTTAATAAAATCTACTTCAAGAAAAATTCGTTCACATTATAATTTTTACCTGCATTCTCATCAAAATCACGCTGGTCACTATCATCTAAATAAGGTTCAGACACAGAATTATCTGCACAAAGCGATCTAACCCTACGTTCATACTTCTCTTTTTTTGACATAACCTCAGTATCATTGTTATTAGCTACAAGCCGCCCACTTTGAAAATACTTATCATCTTTATGCTTACGATAACTCTTACTAACACCTTGTTCAGTAATGCTGATATCAAACTCTTGTTTTAATAACTTAGCAATGTCGTCAAAAGTGTAGTTAACATACCAATCTTCTCGTTTCTGGATAATGAAGCGGATAGCGTTTTTCGTCAGCTTACTCTTTGCCATAATGTTTCCTGTATGGTTGATTGATCATCATTGGTAGCTCCTATAGTACCTTTGAACGCCAATGAAACCAAATGAATGTATTTGAAACTATTTGAACGTATTACAGCCTTTTAAAACAAATTTTTGAACGCTAATGAAACTATTTGAATGTATATGAAACCAAATGAACGTATCAGTTTTAAAGTCATTTTAATGAGGCTGGTAAGTTGAGCCTAAATAGAAAAATGGAGGTGGTAGAGGATATTTTTAGGATTGCAGGATAGGCTACCGCCGTCGAAAATGGGGTATTTTTGGATAGGGTTTAGTTGGTCGCAGTCCATAAGACGACTTTTAGTTAGTGACAATCAGGATCTTATCGCGCACTTATCAAAGCAGCCACAGATGAAATTTATGGCTATTGGTATTAGCTGATCGTTTAAGCAAAACACAAATAATCATCAAAAGCGTCTAAGCAGCAGCTTAGGCGTATTCTTAAATTCAAAAAATTTATCATTACCAGCTGCTCCCACAATTTTGTAAAACAGCTCACAAGGTTCTCCAAATAAAATCTGCCACCATCATCACTCTAATTTTTGCTTGTGATGTTTCATATCAGCAAAATATAGAGCCGCCTTCCAGCCAAACCGCCTAAAAAAATCACAAAATCCGCAGCAAAATAATTTTGATAGCCATATTTGGCAAGTTAAGCAAAACTGGCTAAAAAGCCTGTCGTGCCGACGGCAGAATATAGATACACACACCACGCAACTGGTTGCAAACGCGCAAAGCCATACAGCGTAAGGGCTTACGTGTAGGACAAATGAAGGGTGTATAGTACCACAAATTATGTTTTTTTTCTCCTAAGAGCCTTTATAATAAAGGCTTATCTTGTACCACAAACGGATTTTAAAACTGATGCAAAATCGTAAAAAACTCAATATTAGAATTGACGCAGATTTACATGACTTTTTATGCAAAAATGCGCCAAATACGCTCACCAGCTATGTAGAATCCTTAATCACTCAAGGCGTTATTACAGAAGTTAGTGATCTTTATGACAGAGCAGAAAACAGCTATCAAACGGCGGTACTGGCGGCTAGAAATGAGGCGTTAAAAGCCAAAGATGCAGAGATTAAAGCCTTAAAAAGTCAGACAGAAAACGCAAATTCTCAACTTGATACTCAAATAGATCTTATGTCGAATATCTGCCTTTCTGAAGGCGTATCGTGCGAGACAATAGAGAGATATGCTGAAGATATGAACGAGGAAGATAATATGACCAGTAAGCTAAAATTCGTTAATCGTTTGGCAGTAGAGCTTGCCAAGGTAAGAGGTTATGAGAGTAAGACCATCAAAGGCTGGAGTCGCAAAAACCAACAGTAAAATTATAGGTGCTTAGTCAGGGAGTGGCTCAAATTGATCAGTTGAGGGATAAACGTGGCGTTCTCTTGTGTGAAAAACGATAAGACAATTTATAGCTTTGAGTATGGCTTAGCGGACTGGATCGCACTCAAAGAAGATAAGGATTCTACCTTTAAAATGACCTGCTGCGGCAGTCGAGCGATTTTAAAAACAAGCAAACTTGGCACACAATTTTTTGCTCATAAGGTTAAGCCTAAAACCAATGATTGCTCTACTGGTGGTGAGACTCCTGAGCATATCCATATCAAATATTTAGTCAGCAAAAAATTATTTGAATGCGGCTGGAGCGTTGAGGTTGAAAAACGAGGGGTATCTAGTCAAGGCGATGTATGGATAGCCGATATATACGCTGAAAAGGACAAGTTTAAGATTGCTATTGAGGTTCAGTGGAGTCGTCAAAGCTTCGTTGAAACAAAGCGCAGACAGCAAATTTATAAGGACTCAGGTGTCAGGTGTGCATGGCTGCTGAGAAGTGGCTCAGTGAAAGACAGGGACGCTATAGTGGGTGACTTTTTGCACAGAACAAAAAGTGTGCCGGTATTCTCAATCTACAGAAATCAAAAAGAGTCTGACAGCGCATACAAGGTCTATAACGTTTGTAAAGCCGCGTCAGAGGAGCGGTTAAACCCTGATCCATTAGAGCAAACCGAGTTAGAGCTAAATGATTTTGTCGAGAAACTGGTATCAAGCAAGATACAATTTTACCGAACATATAGCGATACCTCCAAACTCACGCTAGATATCGTCAGAATGCAGTGTTGGTCTTGCAAGAGAGTGACCAATACCGTTGTGAAAGCTAGGTTTAAAAATACGCTTTATGGTATTGAGAATAGCTATAGCAGTATCAGCCAAGACGTTGATGAATGTGATAGTAGGACAATAGAGCTTATTAATAATAGCTTTGCTCAGCGTTATAACTTCGCGCCATTAAGAAGCCGATACAGCAAAACGGTAGATAGCAGCTATATTGCTAACTCTTGTACCTACTGTGATGCTTTAATGGGTCGCCATTTTATGAAGTCTTGGGGGTCTTACTATTCAAGTCAAACGGTCGAGACAGACGAAATCACCGTACCGAGGAAAGGTAGGGTGTTAATGGAGTTTGGCAGGGTAGGGTATTACAGCAGAGCGATTGATTATAATGAAGGTAAGTGGGTGTTGATAGACTCGCTTTGATTATCTAAATTATTTCTGTATAGGATGTGGGGAAGCATTTAATTGTGCATAGGCGTATAGAATACTTGTTTCTCTAAAAGTCATAAAAATAAAGGTCTGTAGCCTACTTACCACGAAGTTATGCAAAACTAAGGAGGGTAAAAAAAGACTAATATTTTAGTGTTTTAAGCATTTATTCGTGCATAACTATTTTTTTTAATAAATAGAGTTTCAGCTAATGGATAATTTACCTAACCTCTTGCCATGACTGGTCTGTAGCTCATTCTCTAAATACTTAAATGGATGAAAAACTATGGCTTATCTTCACAGATATGTGCAACTAACAAGTATGTATAATTTTCATAAAAAAGTTAATTAAAACAAATACATATGCCTATAAAAAGCATAAATATGCATAAATAAGTGCTTATTTATGCAATATTAAATGCTGCCCCATAGCGCACTTGTTTATCAGTTCCCTTGTATCTGCTGATACAAGGGATTTTGATGCCTTAAATGGTGTAGAGTGAGCTATGAGAGCTAAAGGAGACAATATGAACAAGGTTAGCTATCGCCTAGAGGAGTTGCCGCGTCTAACAGCCAAGCAGCAAGCCGACTTAGAGCATTTAGCTACGCTCAGTGATGATGATATTGATTTATCGGATATTTCGGAGATTAGTGACTGGTCAGATGCCACTCGCGGCAGTGTCGTACCGTTAGAAACTGATCAATGATTGCAGCTGATAAGTGTCGTTGGCTGTTTGACGTTGAGATAACGAGCGCGTAAACTCAAACCCTAGAAATGATTAACCCCCAGTGCTACCAACACTAGGGGTTGATTGAATTTTAATCCGTGTCAGCAGATATAAAACCCAAAAATCGTACCTATATTTTATATCAGCAGGCACACTAATACAAGTGTGCGTTATGTTACTGCTACCTGAGTTATACCCAACCCTGCCCTACAAGCCTTATTGCACTGATGATTTAGGCACTCTTAGTATCCAGCCAAAACAGATCGCTGTTAAAAAGCGCTACATCCAGCACAATCCGCCCTGCATGACCCACTTTATCGGTTTAGATATTGATCATCCACATGGCGCAATGCGCTGGGCTGAAGAATACCTGCCGCCGCCGCGCTGGACGACCCAAAACCCTGTGAATGGTCACGCGCATATCGTCTATGAGCTAGAAAAACCTGTTTGCACCAGTGAAAACGGCAGTATCAAAGCCCTAAAATACCTAGCCGCCATACAAGCAGGACTGATCAGAGTCACCCGAGCCGATTCAGGGTACAGCAATTTCATCACCAAAAACCCGCTACATGAGCATTGGCGTACTGAGGTGTGGACGGATGAAAAATATAAGCTGGACTATTTAGCTGAATTTATCGAGCTACGCGCTTTGAACACCACCGAGAAGCAAAGCGGCCTTGGTCGCAACTGCACTCTATTTGATATCGTACGTCATTGGGCGTATAAAGCCGTCAGAGAGCATCGAGGCAAGCAATGGGAGCAATGGTATAACTCAGTGCTTAAACACGCTCTGAGCGTCAATATGGCGTTTCCTGAGCCACTACCCTACTCAGAGATCAAAGCAACTGCCAAAAGCATTGCCAAATACTGCTGGAATCGTGACAGCTACCACTATCATGAGTTTATACATCGTCAAGCGATTAAGGGCAATAAAGGCGGCAAAGTGTCTAAACGCAAGCCTGATCCAACTTCAGAACAGACATTAAAACCTTGGGAAGAGTTGGGAATATCAGAAAGCACATATTATAGACGTAAAAGACTCGGCAAAATTTGACAGTGGATAAGCCTAAATCAGATAACAGCGCTTTTTGTGTGCGGTGGAGGTTCTTTTCAGGTCAAAAAAGAAAACCCTGCACACAGGCAGGGTTTTCGCAATCGTCTAGGGGGGAGGTGTTAACCTACGATACCCCTAGCTCACAATTCAATTATAAGGCTTTATCAGTATGAATTCAATGCTTAACGCTGATGTGATCAGGAGTACCTTGTCACAGCCAAGATTATCTACTTATGAAAAATATACAGTTACTCTAGATGAGGCTCTAGAACTGTATCAATGGAATGCCAATATATCAGGTGCATTTTTTCCTTGTTTACATATTTGCGAGGTGACTATCAGAAATGCCGTTTCAGAGGTATTGTTTAAGCAACATGGTAACCAGTGGCCTTGGGAGACTGGTTTCATAAATACCCTACCCAATCCTAGACATGGCTACAACCCTAGAAACAACGTGCAGAAAGCACGAGATAAAGTGTCCGATGTGAACAAAGTTATTCCTGAGCTAAATTTTGTGTTTTGGCAAAAGATGTTCACAAGTCGTCATGATGATCAGCTGTGGTTACCTTATCTTAGGGATACTTTTCCCTATGCGCCTAGTTATAGCGACATTGCGGCGTTGAGAAGTGAGATCTATAACGATTTGGAAAAGATCAGACGGCTCAGAAATCGTATTGCCCACCATGAGCCGATTTTTAGAAGGGATCTTAATAAGGATTATGAGGTGATCATAAAATTAATTGGGTATCGCTGCTGTGATACTGCTCAGTGGTTATGCTCACACCAAAACGTAGTCTCATTATTAAACGATAAACCCAGATAGTTACACTGGCTCTAGAAGCTACTGTCACCTTCTTTAAGCTCTTTTGACACACTAGCGATCAGATGACGGGAGCAATCAGTAGTCTTTTGAATGTCACTATAGCTGAGACCAGAATTTAAGAGACTAGCAATTACCTTGCGCTTTTTAACATCTTTACCGCGACCCTTATATTTGCCTTCAGCCTTAGCTTTGGCGATACCTTGCATTTGACGGTGGCGGCGGTCTTCATAGTCTTTACGGGCAATGGCAGCGAGCATATCAAGCATCATCGAATTGATAGCTTGTAAGATACTGCTCATAAATTCGCTGCTTTTGTCTGATTGGAACGCCATAAACGAGGTGGGTAGCTCTTTTGAGACGATAGCCAGTTTTTTATCTGATAACATTTGCTTTAAGGTATCCCAATCAGCCTGATTAAGCCGTGCAAGACGGTCTATTTGCTCAACTAGGATAATATCGCCCTCAGATGCTTCATCAATGAGTGTCATCAGCTGTGGGCGCGTGAGCGTCGCTCCTGATTCATTCTCAACGTAGAAGGCTGCAATCTTGTGGCCATGCTCTTTAGCAAAGGCGGTAAGCTCAGCTTTGGCGCGGCTTGCGTCCTGCTGTTTGGTTGAGGCGCGAAGGTAGGCTCGGATCAGCACAATAGATCTCACAGACTGTTATAAGTGGTTTCATTATAGCAGTCTGTTTTATGTGGTGCTAATGGTGCTTATTCGGTCGGTTTTGGTGGTTCTGTTGGGGTATGCTCTAATATAACCAGACTACAGGAACTGAACTGTTATCTATTCTACCTTTACTAGTGCAAACCTAATTAAAAAATACTGTTACGCAAATTCACCACTACATGAATTGAATCTTAAATAGGAAGGTACTGTAATAGCCTTAATTGATCTAATATTAGTATGGAGGGCGTTGTGACTGATAGCTGTGCTAAGTTGTTGGCAGATAAGCAATTGACCATAATCTTTATTGAAAGCGCGACCGCGGGCTATCTAGCACATCGCTTTTCTATGAGTCCTTATTCAGGCGATATATTAATGGGCGGCTTGGTATGTTATGACGTTGCGATAAAAAAGAACGTGTTAAATATATCGAGTCAATTAATTGCTGAGTATACGCCTGAGTCCTTAGAAGTCACCCAAGAATTGGTTAATAAATCTAAGACCATGTTTGAAGCCGACTTATATGTGGCTTGTACAGGACTATTAAAGTCTGGAGGCTCTGAAACTAAGGATAAGCCTGTCGGTACGTTTTTTTATTGCATTGGTTATAAAGATGAGCTTTATGATTTTCGCAGCGTCTGTCAAGGTGCGCCTGAGCAAAAGCTACGCAGCATCAATAGTCTTATTTGTAAGAGCATTATTGACGTTGTAAATAACCATTAATGATCAGTTTACGATCTTATTATTTAGAGCTTTAGCCCACCCTCTTGAATGATGACAACGATTGCATTCTTCATTTGGCGCTGAAATATAGTCCACATAACCGCAATGCATACAGGCATAGAGATGACCATCCTCTATGGTTTTTGTTGCCTGAAACTCTTTAGGGAAAATGGGTAGCCCATATTGGGTGTCCTCGTGTGGAAATAACAAGACACTAAACTCACCATCTGTTTCGAGCAACCCTACTTCCACTTGTCCTAAGTGACGCACGCCTTGTTGACGCATTTCAGTAAAGAATTCGTCGTGCGACATTTTACCTTTCTTGACATCTTCAATTATCAACATGCCATTTTCTACGATATAAGTAGGTTTGCCTTCTAATAACAGCTCAAAAAGCTTAAGTTTTGTGCTGAACCACGTAAAAAGTCTATAGAGAAAAAGGACAAGGCTCATGATGAGCACCGCTTGGATAAGTGGTAAATCCTCTGTAAACATTGGATCACCAGCGATAGAGCCAAGTGCCAAAATTATAGTTAATTCGAAAATTGAGAGTTGGCGGATACCGCGCTTGCCTGTATTTCGTAATAACAAAATGATCAAGCAAAACATAATGGTGGTACGTATAACTATTTCTATCGCAAAAGCCCATGTAGTGTCATAAATAAAAATACTTATCTAATCCATTTTGTTTTTCCTTGGTATACACCGTATAGCTAAATTTATAGTGCCATGTGGAGAATTGGAAATGGCTTTCCCATATCACCCAATGGCGATTGTACTATGACTTTAAACTCTAGGTGTTCGTAAGAACCATATGTTCTTTAAAAAAATATATGGCACACAAGCTAACAAACTCTTACCTTTCACCACGTGAAAACATTAAATCTGTCTGTTAAGTTTGACTTGTTAGTTGAGAGTTATTTTAATTTTAAAAAAAATGACAACAATAAATAATAATGGTCTGCGTTAGTATTTAAATTAGCTCAGTTCAATGATTCTATGATCGTTTTCTAGAGTTTTTCTAAATCTTTCGGTCTTAACTATAATAAGGATATTAAAATGAAAACATCAGTAGCTACTAAGTCGCTTCAAAATAAATTATGGATAGTATTTTTGGTGAGTTTATTTGGTCTCAGCGCTTGCAGCAATGAGACAGAAGAGCCGGCTACTAATACGGAGTCTAGCGAAATGACACCTGTGCAAACAGCGAGCGAGGCTGAAGATCAAATCCCTACTTCTACAGAGGATGGAGAAGGTGCGGGAGGGACAGCATACTATTCTAGTAGTGGTAGTGTAGAAAATGACCAAAAGGCTGATGATACGGTTACTGTCAATGAAAACAACTCGAACTTAGATCAAACATCAGCAGATGGATTACAGTAAGTATGAGAAAGCGCACAATCCATTAAATATTAAAGAGTTTCTGTAAGGTCGTTATAAGCTTGAATCGCTCCGAATATATAGGCGGTTGATTTACTTGAGACAAACAGCTATGCCTAATAGCAAATTAAAATCATCTATTGCTATAACTGGATTATTTCATTGTTGAGTGTAGCGTCACTCACTATTGTTTAATAACTAAGGCTTAGTAACTTGAACAGAGGTTCTATCCAGATCTTTAACTAGAAAGTAATTACTCAGGATTCAGAATACTCTTGGAAAAGGTTTAATAATGATATCTTTAATATCAGAAAATCAGCCATTGTTCACCTTAGGTTTTCTGATCTTTCTGGTTATCACTGTTTTATTGGTTTTTCAGTACGTGGTTATTCGTTATGGTCAGCTCCTTTTTATCCAAGCAATCCGCTGTTGGGTGAGGACAAAACGGAATCTTGCAAAAAATAAACGTGTCATTCAATTCAAAGGTAAGTATCCCAAGCTGTATGTGATAATGTCTCGGCGGTTTTGTTTACGGGGTTTTTATGGGCTGTCACTGACATCTTTATGTGTGGTGATAGGTTGCATATTAGTGTTATTCATTGCGCTGGCTAAAGCTGTGGCTACGTTGAATCCTATTGTTTCCATCGATTATTTTATATCGGCGCAGATGAGCTTACTGCGTGATTCCAATATTATTGATTTTTTCATCCTGATAACCAGCTTTGCATCTACACCTATCTATGTTTTGGCGGTTTTGTTTGCTGCTGTGAATTGCTGGGTGAAGCAGCAACGCTATATAATTGTAGGATTATTGATTGCTACTTTAGGCAGTACTATCTTTACTTCTTTGATGAAAGATTTATTACAGCGTGAAAGACCTGCTAATAGCTTATTAGTCGTGCAAACTTATTCGTTTCCAAGTGGTCATGCGACGACTGCTATGGCGTTATATGGGTTTATCGCTTACCTATTAATTCGATTTAACCAAAATTCTGTTCAAAAAATTCGTGTACTTACAATATCGATTTTTTTTATCATATTGATCGGATGGAGTAGAGTTGTATTGAATCAGCATTATTTAAGCGATGTACTGGGCGGTTATCTAGCAGGTGCATTTTGGTTGACGCTTGGTATCAGTATTACAGAGTGGCTAAGCGCAGAAAATAAAATCATATGGAAAGTCAAATGGCCAATTTCTCATGTATACATGATTTGGCTGAGCGGGTTAGGCATATTTATTAGTACGTTGATTTACGCAAAAATTTATCAATTTCCAACGTTATCCTAACTATCGTATTAAGCCACTACGAAGTATCGAAACCAATAACACACCGCTAAAGGATTAAGTCTTGTCTCGTCCTAAAAAAGCCCGTGACCATCGCCACGGGCTTTTTTGCATTTTAAGGATATGACTATTAAAGATAAAATAATCAATATTTATTTTGGTTACGCCACTCATCTACATCGCGTTCAGCGTCTTCTTTTGATTGACCATAACGCTCTTGGACACGTCCGACTAATTTGTCACGGTCACCTTCGATATGGGTGAGATCGTCATCTGTTAAATCTGCCCATTTTTGTTTTACTGAGCCTTTGAGTTGGTTCCATTCGCCTTTTAGTGTCTGCTTATTCATATCGTTATCATCCATTTTTTGATTGGCTTTGTAATTTTCATCCATACTCTGTTCATTCACATTTTGATTGTCCATCATGGGTTTCCTTTTCCATTTATTGCACTGTGAGTCAGCGCATCTATACCAAGCTCATCCATCTTTTCTTTTTTTTATTGATGAATAGGCTATCAGCAGTATTAAATTTCAAGCTGATATATCCAATATAGACGGACGTAATTAGAACGTCTGTACAATGAATGTTTATAGTGTTTCTGAGTCGTTTTTAAGTCCGCTGATATGTTGTTGCGCTGTAAATTACGTGTTTAGCTAGACGTTTCTTGACCGCTAAGCTGGAATAATAGGCATAAAAAGCCCCTAGAGGCACTTTAACTTTAAAAGTATGTCCATTAAAAAAAGCTATAGGATATGCTGGGGGACATTAATTTAAATTTAATTATAACTATATATGTTAGTGTAACAATCAAAATAAAGGCTGCTATTGCTCGCAGTATGAATTTAACGTTTTTCATAGATTACCCCTCATGATTTCCTATAAATACAATCTTAACACTCTTCTTTTGTTGTTTTTTATACAAATAGATAAGAGTGCTTACTATTTAGTATTGCAAATATGCAATTAATTTAGTGAAACCAGTTGATAAAATGAAAGCTGCTTTTGAGGCTTAGGTAATTCTAAACGTCCTTATACTGAAGGTATCACCATTCTATGTTCAAAATCATGCTGCTATGTACACTGAGCTACTATAAATAATTATGATTATTGTTACCAATAGCTTGCAGCCAAATATTCTAGTCCTCACTAGGGAACTGAACCAGTGAAAGTACCTAATTGCTTGCTTATAGGTATACTTACTTAGAAAAACGGTATTACCTCTATAGATAATTTAATGATTTCTATGATCAAAAACAAAATATCTACAACTAAGGAGAGTGTGTCTAGATTTTTCATGAGGGTTTTCCTTTTATACATTGAAGGTGGTTGGTATTGTCTTTCAATAACTTACGACTGATATTTTATTGAACATCAGAAAATCGGACTAAATGAGGCGGTTCAGGTGCTAATTATCTAAAAATAACAATAGATACTCGATGTCAATCACGGTGTATTGCACGTAATACACCGCAAATAGTTGATCTCCCAGTTATAACTCTTATTTTACTGACATTGATTGCGCTATCTTAGGGGGCAGAGTTCCGATGTTCGATGTTAAAGAGCTTGAATATAGACAAACAAATAGAATTTGCGTGTATTGGCGCAAAACACTGCTTTTAGTTGTCATCTAAGACTATTATGAATGACCTTTTTACTAGGCTTTGAGGGGTGTTCCGCGCTTCTCTCTCATACGTAAATCACTAAATTTCAGGCACAAAAAAACCTTTAGTTATCGCTAACTAAAGGTCAGTGGCGCTTAATAAGATTTTTAGATCGTGGCTCTAAGCCTCAGCTATCTGCTTTAGCAAGAACTCAACGCGACTCGCATCATCCCCTTTGCCTTTATAGCCATACGCCTTATCTACTGCCTTATCCAGCGCGGTATGGGCTTTGGTTAGCTCAGGGTAAGGATCGATCATATAGGTGTTATAGAGCTTGGCTAAGGTCGGTGCGTCTTCACTACCGTCTTGATAGAGCTTACGAGCGTCTAAGACCGCTTGTGCGGCTTTGGCAATGTCATCACGCGCTTTGGTCGCCTTGCTGTCGTCATCTTCTGCCATAAATGGGTAGGGGAAGTTGTTATAAACGATGCTATTTGAATATCGGTAGTCGCTTTTCATACGCCCAGCTGTTAAGCGCATAAAAGCGTTGTGCATACTGCTAGATAGCGTTCCAAAATGGTATAAGCTTGCATGAGGTAAGCTAAAAACAAGGTTGCTGCATACCGTTGTATGATCAAAAAAGCCTATAGGTACGTATTTTCTATTTTCTGATGATACGCTAGGGATTAAAAGATAGCTCCCTGAAGATGGTTGGCGTATTTCACTGAATAGGTGGGGCGTAGCAGCCAGCTTTTGCGTGGCTTTTTTAGTGCTGTCACTTCGCATTGCCTTGATGTTTTCTAACCGCTGTACGACGTTTGGCATCTGTGCCAAATCCTTGTTTAACTCTATTGGATCGACACCATCGAACCACAAACACCAACGTTTAACATCGTTTAAAAATTCTTGTGAACCTATAAAGGGACGTAAATACCTTTCGGTTAGCGGCTCTTTTTCTAATAGCCCTAAGTATTCCTCATTAGATAGTAGCAAGTTCCCACCATCTGTAGGCTGGCTACCTTTCGCCATTATATTTTCATTAGATACTTGTTTGTTTTTTCGATCAAAAAAAACGATAGGCGAACCTATCAAATATCCGTTTATTAACTTTGCTTTATTTGGTATAGGATCGGCGGCTATATCGTCATAACTGAAAATGGTTTTTTCTTGACGCTCGTGTGTCGAGTAGCCAACGATGACGCAATGAACCGCTGCTACACCTTTGCCCTCATTCGTCCATCTAAAGGTATGGTGAGCAAAGTTAATATACCCACCGCAGTTTTCAAGCAAATACTGCCATAACACCGCTACATGTTCACCTTGAACGATGGAATTGGTCGATACAAACGCCGTTTCGACATGATGCCTCTGCTTTGTGACCAACTGCATATAGTGCATGGCTTTGATATACCATCCAGCCACGTAATCTAAAGTTTTAGACTTCTTAATATCACCTGCCACATGCGCCATATCCGCTTTTTGCTCTTTACTTTGATAGGTATAACCAATAAACGGCGGATTACCCATCACAAAATCGCATTCATTTGCCGCTAGAACGCTCTCCCAATCAATTTGTAGGGCATTACCCTCAGTGATGTGTGGACTGTACACAATGGGCGTTGTGGGGCGCGTTGTGCCAAACAGGTCAGCGGTGGCTTGGTTTAACTGGTGATCGGTAATCCACATGGCCACCCTTGCGATATGCGCGGCGTGTGGCTCAATCTCGATGCCATAGAACTGATCCACGGTGACTTGGCACATACTGCTAATATCGAGTAAGCCCCTTTCATCACCATAAATCTGTGCAATCAACTGGTTTTCTAGTAAGCGTAGCTCTCGATAGGCGATGATAAGGAAGTTACCGCAGCCGCAAGCTGGGTCAAAAAACTTGAGCGTGGGCAGTTTGTTGTAAAGCCTGATTGCGCGTGGCTTGTCTTTGGCGCACTTGGCGAACTCGTCACGCAAGTCTTGCAGAAATAAGGAATTGATGACCTTTAAGATATTTTTCTCACTGGTGTAGTGAGCGCCGAACTCGCGGCGTTTGTCATCGCTATTATCGGTGCTATCTATATCAAGGACGCTTTGGAACATTGAACCGAAAATAGCAGGGCTGATCTCGCTCCAATCAAGGCCATTACAGTCAACAACGAGGTTATACAGGTTTTCATCAAAGTAGGGGATGCTGATGGTATCGGCGAACAAATCGCCGTTGATGTAGGCAAAATCAGCGTAGTGCTGTGGCAGACGGCTTGATCGGTTTTCAGTGTTTAGTGTATTAAATAGGGTGCTAAATACTTCGTTGAGGTTGCTACCATCAGGGTTTGCGTGGTTTTTAAGTAAGCCATGCAAAAGGTTGTTTTGCCCAAAGATGCCAGTATCATCAGCGAAGAAACAGAATATCAGACGCGTTAAGAATAGTGCCAGCTCGTCCGCATCCACACCGTCATTGATAAAAGCTTGATGCAGTTTGGCCACCATTTCGGTTGCCTGACGGTTAATCGGGTTTTCCTCGATGATCTCCATTATTTCAGTGCTAGGCACTAAAAAGCCTAGCCATTCAGCGTTTTTAGGTAAGTCAGTTAAAGCGCATTTATACTCTTTGATGTTTAAAGGGTTATCAAGATCAAAGATCCACAGCTCATCAAAGTTGCAAAGCACGATGTAGCGCGGCTTGTCAGCATTGCTTAGGCGTTCATAGTATTTGCTAACTTGGTTATAGGCTTTGTTTAAATCAACGCCGCGACTTTTTTGCTCAATCATCACAAGCTTTGGAATAAAGGCATCCACGTACTTTTGTGACTTGTCTTTTTTGAGACGATGCTCAAACGCTTTTAGCTGGGTCTGACCTGCTACGCCGTAAGCATTGAATACTTGCGTCCAAAAGTTCTGACTTTGCCCCCTCTCATAGCCCTCAGCATCTTTATAATCGTGGATAACTAATTGTAGCTGCTCGCGGATATGCTGATAGTCTGAACTCATGGATCGCCTAGTTGTGTCGGTTATTAAGATTGAGCCTAATGATACGCAATATTTTGGTTTTTTGAAGACTTAATAATCCAAATACTCTCGAACAGGGCGCTTTTTAAACTGTGAAGCGTCTTTTTTCAAGCGATTAATCATCTCAAACTCCCACGCTTGTTCGCTCTGACCAGCTGGACTCGTTGAGCTAACCATGTGATTGTAGTCTGCGATAAACTGCGGATTTCGGGCAATGCGCCCAAGCTGCTTATCGCTTAGCCCATCGATGGTGAACATATCTGCTGTGTCACTATCTCGACTTGATTCTAAAGCCTTCTTAGGCTTAGCTTTCGCTTTGAATTTAAAGGTAAACCCTACAATCCTGCGCCCCTCTTTGTGCTGCTCATAACTGGCTGTAATGTCAGTATGATCATTAATTTGTTTGATACCAAGGTCAAGTACACGCTTTTTGAAGTCTGACATTGCGGTATATTGGTCAGGTTCTACACCTAATTTTGCACGCAAATCATCAAGCGCCATTTTGTTTGTCTTGCCCACTGTCCGCCATTGGATCATAAGCTCATATAACCGGATCGCATACTCGCTTTGTAGCGCGCTTACCTGCTTTAGGTCATATTCTGTATAGCATCTTTCAAGGCGTGTAATAAGGGGTATGATATCACTTGAGAAGGTCAGCTCTACACATCCTAATTCATCAGCATAAGCAATCTTTTCTACCCACCGGCTTTTATAAGTGATTGGTTTGCCGCTTGTTTCATCTGCCTTGATATAAGTAAACCCTGCTTCGTATAGACCATTGACTGCCCGCTTCATCGCTTCATACGCGGTATGTTTTGCGACACTAAATTGCTGCTCATAGCTCTTTGCATATATGCGTAGCGGTTTGCCTACATTGATAAACTTGTTTTGTTCACGTACCTCAATGATCGCTAGAAATATAAGACGCTGCTCTGCGACACCTAGTCGATAGCTTGCTCCTATTAGATCATTATCTTTCGAGACTATATTCTTACCTGACACGACTATCTGCCTTATTAAATCTATTTAAAGACAGAGTAACATAATTGTCCCTTAATTATCGTAAAACGTCCTTTAATGGGTCGTAAAACGTCCTTTAATGGGTCGTAAAACGT
>NZ_RRYW01000071.1 GCF_014861365.1 Psychrobacter sp. FME6 | reverse complement strand
TTTGTGTCTTCATAACCTCAAATATATCATCTTGCTTTGGCTGTCACCCTCCTTTATTTCTTCAGCATACTTTCTGACACACCACCAAAAATTCAAATCAGCGTCCTAGAAAGACATCTCAAAAAATCCACCAACGAACCCGAAGAATCGCCAATTTATCAAAAGATTGAGCAGATAAAAATGGGGTTAGGTTCGGCTTATCAGCAGTTAAGAGATTTGCTAATCACGTTTCGCTTGACCATTGATAACGATAACTTTGATGAAGCCCTGCATGAAGCGGCCAGTGAGTTTGCTTTAAAAGGTGGCTTTGACATAACGGTGCACAATCATATTATGACCCTTAATTTAAGTGCCACGGAGCAGATAGATTTAATTCAAATTGCCAGAGAAGCTTTATCGAATGTTAATCGCCATGCAAAAGCACAAAACGTGGAGATTCATCTTGAGTATGAAAACGATGATAAATATATCGTGATGAGTGTTATTGATGATGGCGTTGGGCTGCCGTCAGATAGCGTCGATCAAACCCAGCATCACGGGTTAATGATTATGAAGGAGCGTGCCCATAATATTGGTGGTGAACTCATCGTTTCTAATAATAAACCACACGGCACTAATGTTACGGTGAGATTCGAGCCTAACTTCTTTGATGAGGACAGTAATAAAGACGCTTATTTATAAGCTCATCAAATGGTGGTTTTAAGGAGTCAGCTTGTCGTTTTAGCGTTTTTAGCTCGTCAGTTTTTAGATGTTTTAATTTTAAATTCTTGTACTATTTTTTATTTGTGAGTATGTTATGAGCACTAAGGTTTATACCAGCACTTCGCCTGCGCGTCTTTTATTGGTTGACGACCATCCGATGTTACGCCGAGGTATCTCTGAATTGTTGAGTCTCGAAGATGATGTGAAAGTCGTGGGTGAAGCGAGCAACGGTCAAGAAGCACTGGTATTTTTAGAAAGCAATGAGGTAGATTTGGTGATACTGGATCATAAAATGCCAGTACTCACTGGTATCGATACTTTAAGGGAGATAAAAGCCAGAAATATCAGCACCAAGACGGTATTGTTTACGGTTTCTGATAGCGGTGAAGACGTACAAGAAGCGTTAAAATTAGGCGTCGATGGCTACCTATTAAAAGATATGGAGCCAGAATTAATCATTGTGGATATTAGAAAAGTGTTGCGCGGCGAGCTGGTTATTAGTCCAAATCTGGCCTCGATATTGGCACAGACTTTACGCACGCCAAGTATTGAAGACATTGCAAGCAACTTAACCAGCAGAGAGCTACAAGTGATTCAAATGATCGCTGAAGGGTTGAGTAATAAAATGATTGCCAATAAGTTGGATATTGCAGAATCTACCGTCAAGGTGCACGTGAAGCATATTTTAAATAAAACTGGTCTGCGGACGCGGGTAGAAGCGGCAGTATGGACGGTGAACCATTTATCGAAGTAGCGATCTTTTAAAATAATGGTAATTTAGGTAAAAGTAATTAGGGCGTGTCCTAAAGTTTTCTTGAACTTCCTTAAAAACCCGTCTAACACAATGCTAGATGGGTTTTTTATTGTTGATTTAAGAAGCAGATAGTCTGAATGCTTAGTTTTGATTTTCAGCAGCAATCTGCCGATCGACCGATGACATTTTGTATTCATCACCAAAGGCACCTTCAGGCTCTTTTAACCAGAAGAAACAGAGTACCCAAGCAAGAAACGCACCTATAGCAATAATAAAGAAGAATTGATTTGGTTCAACCAAAGTAAATATAAACAAGTAAAATACCGCGCCAACGTTACCATAAGCACCCGCCATGCCAGATATTTGACCCGTTAAGCGGCGTTTAATCGACGGAATGATACCAAAGGTTGCGCCTTCTGCACCTTGTACAAACACGGAGCATAGAATAGTAAAGACGACAGCGATAAATAGTGGCCACTCTGCATTGAGTAACCCCATCAACCCAAATCCAATACCAATGCCAAACATATATATCAACATCACCAAGCGACGATTACCAACTTTATCGGATATATAACCGCCAAGTGGCCGCGCCCATAAGTTAACGAAAGCAAAAGTCGAGGCGACCAATCCTGCGACCGTAGGGTCGAGTTTCCAAGTGGCAGCAAAGAACATCGGCAACATAGAAACCACTGCCAACTCTGCGCCAAAGTTGGCAAAATAGGTAACATTTAGCGCAGCAACCGAGCTAAAGGGGTATTTATCATCTTCGGGAATACCAGCTTTGAGTATAGGCGCGTTGACACTAATGGCTTTATAGATTTGATAAATAACCACCACAGCGATAAGAATATAAAAGCCCCAAGCCCCTGCTTCGCTCAGAAATCCCATGTTTTTTGTACGATAAACCAATACCCCCAACACGCCGGATAAAGGAATAATAAACAAGCAATATAACCATAAGTCTTTCCAAGTAGAGACCTCTAACGCGCCTGCTTTTCGGGCTTTTTGGTGGGTATCTTCTGTCGGGCCATCGGTGATTAAAAACCAATAGGCAACTCCATAAGCCGCCATCATTAAGCCAGATAGGGCGATAGCCCAGCGCCAACCATCGTCGCCGCCAAAGAACTGTAAGGCAACCGTGGGAATGGTAATCGCTGCCGCCGCTGAACCAAAGTTACCCCAACCTGCATAAAAGCCTTCGGCAAAACCAATGTCTTTGGGTTTGAACCACAATGCGGTCATATGAATGCCGACGACGAAACCTGCACCAACGATAGACATAAATAAACGCGCCACGAACAACTGCATGGCGGAATGACCAAAAGCAAAGAACCACGTCGGTATCGCCATGATTACCATGAGTATAGAAAAAACACGCCGAGGACCAAAGCGATCCAGCGCCATGCCAACCACCACGCGCCCTGGGATAGTCAAGGCGACGTTGGCAATGAGAAATAATTTGATATGTTCAGAAGTTAGGTAGCTTTCAGCCTCTAGCATTGACGTTGCTAGGGGCGCCATATTGAACCAGACATAAAAAGTCAGGAAAAAAGCAATCCACGTATAGTGAAGGGCTCTTATATCACGGCGTTCAACCTCAAGTAGCTCTTTTGCATGCATGGTAAGTATTCTCCACCGTAAAACGTAATCGTTTAGATGGAATCAATGTAGCAACCAATAAGGCAGGCAACCATTAGGCGAAAGCAGTATGAGTTCTACTTTTAGTACTACTTAATAGGCATTAAAGCGTTACTTTATAGGTTTATTTGTCAATCACCGTCAAAAACACAACGCAGTAGCCAAACACTCTAAAAAGTGTTAAGTTGTACAAATGATAATTATTATCATTAATGGTCGTCAATAAAACCATCATCCACAAACCTCATCAAATGAGTGAAGGAGTTACTATGAGTAACACATCAAATTCAACGACTAAAAACCCAGTCATCCCAAGCCACTGGAAAATAAAACGTTCCACCCATTTCTTTACCAAAGATAAAGTGCCCAAAGCCTTGTTGACCCATCACAATACAGCGGAAGGGGTTTACGGCCAAATTTGTGTCATGCAAGGCACGGTTACCTTTTATGGTTTTGCGGATGAAGCCGCGACTGAACCCGAAAAAACCGTGGTCATTGAAGCAGGACAATTTGCTGTCAGTCCACCTCAATATTGGCACCGTGTCGAATTAAGTGATGATGCGCAGTTCAATATTAACTTTTGGACAGAAGGTGATACCGGCAATAAATCGATGTTTAATAGCTCAAAAATCCACAGTAAACCTATCGAAAAACTATTCGATAAAACAGAAGATTCTTAATCTTGCTTAAGATGTAAGCTAGGATTGATGTATTGAACACCAGTTCAAATAGCGGCTTGGCCAATAATGAACGGTGGCGTTTATGATAAAAATGTAAAAAGTAAAAATAACTCTTAACATTCATTTAATATGAATGTTACTATGTTTCCAGTTTGATGCTAGATGTAAATATTCATCCGTAAATAGCATCAAGTGAGTTTGTTTATTCAATCAATAATAAGCGATAAAGTCTATTTATTTGGCACAGTATTACGTTTAATCCCAGCGGCAATACACGGTGCTTTTTTAAAGTTTTAAGACAGTGAATAGATCTATATCAACGGGCAGCGTTATGGTTGAATTTTAGAAGCATAATTGCATTTTTAAACATTCATTTTAAATACATCTTTAAGGTGTTCAATATATCTAGCCAATAGGAGCAAGATATGGGCGAGTATAAGAAGTATTGGTTCGGCTTACTTGCCGTCCTCATTATTACCTTTACCTTTCTAGGCTGGGGCGGTGTAGAAATCTATCGTACCGCGCCCCCTATACCTGATCAGTATATCGACACTACTGGAAAGGTTTTAATCACAGAAGAAGATATTTTGGACGGTCAGTCTGCGTGGCAGCGTACTGGCGGTCAACAGCTGGGTTCCGTACTGGGTCACGGTGCTTATCAAGCCCCTGACTGGACAGCGGACTGGCTGCACAGAGAGCTTGTGGCTTGGTTGGATATCAGAGCAGAAGAGCTATATGGTCGTGATTTTGCTACCGCAACCGACGATCAAAAAGCAGTGCTAAATGCGCAGTTGAAAAAAGAATATCGTGGTAGTAGCGTCAATGATAAAGACCAAGTGGTGTTATCTGATACTCGGATCGCCGCGATGAATGAGATTGCACCTTACTATATCGGCTTGTATGGTAATGAGCCGTCATTGCAAAAGTCGCGTGAAAACTTTGCGATGAAAAACAACACCTTGCCAAATCTTGAGGACAGACAAAAGCTAACTAACTTTTTCTTTTGGACCACTTGGATGGCGTCTACTAACCGTCCTGGTACTGATGCGACGTATACCAATAACTGGCCACACGAGCCATTAATTGACAACGTCCCGACATCAGAAAACATCATGTGGTCTATCGCTAGTGTGGTGTTCTTAATTGCAGGGGTAGGTTTCCTAATCTGGGGTTGGTCTTTCTTACGTAAAGAAGAAGAGGTGAAGCAAGTAACACCCGATGCGGATCCATTAACCAAAATAGCGTTAACACCCTCACAAAAAGCGTTGGCAAAATATGGGGTTTTAGTCGTCGCACTGTTCGTCTTTCAGGTGTTTATTGGTGGCTTTGTGGCGCATTATACCGTTGAAGGACAAGAGTTTTATGGTATTCCCGTTGCTGACTTCTTCCCTTATTCACTAGTACGTACGTGGCATATTCAGGCCGCATTATTTTGGATTGCCACCGCATTCTTAACGGCGGGGCTATTCTTGACCCCATTTATCAATGGCGGTAAAGACCCTAAATATCAAAAATTAGGCGTTGATATACTGTGGTTCGCGCTCATTATCGTGGTCGTTGGTTCGTTCGTTAGCCAATACTTTGCCATTGCTGGCATCATGCCAGCGAAATATAATTTCTGGTTTGGTCATCAAGGCTATGAATTTATTGACCTTGGTCGCTTCTGGCAGATTTTAAAATGGGTCGGTATTTTATTCTGGTTGGTATTAATGACCCGTGGTTGTTTACCAGCATTTAAACAAAAAGGTGGTGATAAAAACCTATTAGCGATATTCTTTGCTTCTGTGGTTTGCGTCGGTTTATTCTACGGTGCAGGCTTGTTCTATGGTGAGCGTACGCACTTAACCATCATGGAATACTGGCGCTGGTGGGTGGTACACTTATGGGTAGAGGGCTTCTTTGAAGTATTTGCTACTGTATCGCTTGCCTTTATTTTCTATAACTTAGGTTTGGTAAATAAAAAGATTGCTACTGGTTCCGCGATTGCTTCTGCGGCACTATTTATGCTCGGCGGTGTACCCGGTACTTTCCATCACCTGTATTACTCTGGTACCACCACGCCAGTGATGGCAATCGGTGCCTCATTCAGTGCGCTAGAAGTTGTACCATTAGTCGTATTGGGTTATGAAGGTTATGAGCATTGGTCTATGCAGCGTCAAGCGCCGTGGATGAACAAACTCAAATGGCCTATCATGTGTTTCGTTGCCGTTGCCTTCTGGAATATGTTGGGTGCAGGTGTACTCGGATTTATGATTAACCCGCCGGTGTCATTGTTCTATCTGCAAGGGTTGAATACCACGGCTGCTCACTCTCATGCTGCATTATTCGGAGTTTATGGATTCTTAGCGATTGGTTTTATCTTACTGGTCATGCGTTATATTCGTCCAGATTATATCTTTAATGAAAAACTCATTAAAACCGGATTTTGGGCGCTAAATATAGGCTTGGTATTGATGCTTGCGACCAGCTTATTACCGATTGGTATTTACCAAGCGTATGCGTCTATGACTGAAGGCCTATGGTACGCTCGTAGTGAAGGCTTCTTACAACAAGACTTCTTACAAACACTACGCTGGATTCGCACCTTTGCTGACGTTATCTTTATCGTTGGGGCTGTTTGTGTGGCGTTACAGGTGGTTAAGTTTGCTTTTGCCAAACCATCACATGCAAACTACAAGCCTGACAGTTCTGTAAATGACTAACCTATAAATGATTAGCTTGTGAATAGACCTCTTGCAAAAGTCATAGGTTTAGCTCGAAATTAATGATACCAGCAAACAGCTTCATTCTAAGATCATAGCGCTGACGACGGTTACGATATTTATGAGCCACGATTTTGAACAACTTGATTAAGCCTATTTTGTGCTCAACCACAATACGGAACTTTGCCAGATAGTGATTGGCCTGTTTGCATATCTCCAGTAACTGACCACCACGTGGCTTTTTAAAAGGGGTGAAGGTTTGCTTATGTAGCTTTGCTATACTCTGATAACCACTATCTGCTAGTAATTTAGCATTGTCAGGAAGCCAATCAGGACAAGTATCTTTATACAGCTTAAAATCGTGGATTGACCCTTTGCAGGTTTGCACATCAAGTATCAACCCTGTTTGCCAATGAACGATAACCTGCGCTTTCAAGGTGTGTTGTTTTTTCTTACCGCTATAGTAGTCGCTTTGGTTTTTTTTGGACGCTCAATTGGGGTTTCGGTCGCATCAACAATGACGACGCTCCAATTGATGTCATCATCGACGCGACTAGGGAGCTTTTTGGGCAATTCAAACTTGCCAGAGTCAATCAGTGTGTCTTCTACTTTACGGATGATACGGCTAGCAGAAGACTCATGAATACCAAAGTCCATACTGATATGATAAAGCGTGCGGTATTCACGCCAATAAGTCAGGGCTAGTAGTATCTGCTCCTTAAGACTGAGCAAGCTTGGTCTGCCTGATTTGGTTTTAGATGCTTCATGCTCTTGCATGGCCTCAAGCATGTCATAAAAGGTGGCTTTATGAATGCCTGTATAGCGTTTAAAACCTGCGTCACTTTGTTTGAGTAGCTTATCTATGTTTGGCATGGTTCCTAAAAAGTTATGAGTGTCTTCTTATTTTAATTCCCTTTGCTACTTTTGCAAGAGGTCTAATAACTAACAAGCTAGTGATTAAAGTATTCATTAATAAAATATCGTAAAAGTAAAAGTCCTGCTAAATGCAGGGCTTTTTATTGGGCAATCAATATTAGTCGATAGGGCGTGCTGAATATTTGATCATGGCACCGACAGCTAATTTTTAGGATTTTCGGCAGCATTGATGGTTTGTTGGACAATTTGTTTGATATGCATAAAATCTGCATGGCGGACGTCTTTGCCGCTGGTACAAAAAATAACCAGCTCAGCAATATTGCGCGCATGATCGCCCACACGCTCGAGGGCGCGCAATACCCATAATATATTAATCACCTTTGACACATGGCGATTGTCTTCCATAATATAAGTCATCAGTGAGCGCGTGGCGGACTGATATTCTTCATCGACTGCTGTATCGCTTTGCAACACCGAAAATGCTTGCTGCGTATTCATATAAGAAAATGCCTCAATAGCGTTAAGCAGCATTAAGCGCACCTGATTGGATAAATGCTGAACCTCCGAACAGCCTTTTGGTGAGACGCCATCTTCAAGCAATTGGCATGCCATGCGGGCTATTTTTTCAGCCTCATCGCCGACACGCTCAAAGTCGACGATACCTTTACTGAGCGCCATGACCAAGCGCAAATCGTTGGCGGTCGGCTGACGCTTAGCAACCAATAAAATAATTTGTTCATCAATTTTAATTTCTAACTGATTGATAAGATCATCATCAGCAATGACTTTTTTGGCCGTCACCTCATCGGCTGCTATCAAAGCACGGGTTGCGACCATGACTTGCTCTGCTGCCATGCGTCCCATTTGCATAAACAAATCAACAACCTCATGTAGCTCATTATCAAAACTCTTTGATAAATGCTTTTGCGTAATCAGCATCGTCGTTCCCTCAATGGTCTTGCTGTTAATGATAAAAAATATTAATAACTATCAATGACCACCAATAGCTATCAATGACTGTTCGTAATTATCAAGTCGTAATTATCGAGTCGTAGTTATCAAGCACGCCTATCACTCAACACTGCCTCAACCATAACGACCGGTAATATAATCTTCAGTCGCCTTTTGCGAGGGGTTGGTAAATATCTGATCGGTTTCACCCATCTCTACCATGTCACCCAAATACATATAAGCGGTATAGTCAGAGACGCGCGCCGCTTGCTGCATGTTGTGGGTTACGATAGCAATCGTATAGTCATTCTTTAAGTCGGTAATCAGATCTTCAATTGCTCCTGTAGAGAGCGGATCAAGCGCTGAGGTTGGCTCATCTAATAACAATACTTCAGGTTTTGTTGCCACCCCGCGAGCGATACACAGCCGTTGTTGTTGACCACCGGATAACGACAGTCCTGATGCACGAAGTTTGTCTTTTACTTCAGGCCATAACGCCGCCTTTTTGAGCGCCCATTCGACACGATTATCCATCTCAGCTTTGCTCAGCTTTTCGTATAGACGCACGCCAAACGCCACATTGTCATAGATGGACATCGGAAACGGTGTGGGTTTTTGAAAGACCATACCCACCCGCGCGCGCAGTAAATTAACGTCCATCTCCTTTGCCAAAATATTATTGCCATCAAGGGTTATTTGACCTTCAGCATGCATGCTCGGATACAAATCATACATACGGTTAAATGTACGCAATAGGGTTGACTTACCGCAGCCCGACGGACCGATAAAAGCGGTTACCTTTTTTTCTGGTATATCGATGTTGATGTTTTTTAGGGCTTTAAAATTACCATAATAAAAATTTAAATCTCGAATGGTTATTTTGGCAGCAGGCATATTCTGAGGGATATCTGCCACCGTTTGCTGGGTCAAAAAAGCACTGTCTGGCTGTTGTTGTTTATTATTAGCCATTGATTCATCAAATAAGCGGTGTTTAATGGTGTTTTTATGGGTTGGCTTAAGCGCTTTTCTCTTTAAAACATCCGTCATAATCATATCCAATTATTTTAAATCCAGTTAAGTTAATATGTGAGTTATCGTGCGGTTCAATGACATGATCTATCTGCCATAATCTTTACCACCGACAAAGCGCGCGATAATATTGACCAGTAATACGGTAGCGGTAATCAGTAAAGCTGCCGCCCAAGCCAGTGCATGCCAGTTGTCATAAGGGCTCATGGCAAACTGATAAATGGTATTTGGCAAGTTCGCCATTGGCCCGCTCATGTCGGTACTAAAGTATTGATTGTTTAATGCGGTAAATAGTAAGGGCGCGGTTTCGCCAGTAATACGGGCAAACGCTAGCAGTACACCTGTGGTCAGCCCTGCTTTGGCGGCTTTGAGCGTGACGGTAGTTATCAACTTCCATTTTGGCGTGCCGAGGGCATAGGCCGCTTCACGTAATGTATTAGGCACAAGATTGAGCATGTTCTCCGTGGTACGGACGACAATCGGAATGACAATCAAGGCTAGGGCGACTGCACCGGCCCAACCTGAGAAACTTTGACCTTTAACCATTAACGCATATACAAACAGACCAATAACGATGGATGGCGCAGACAGTAAAATGTCGTTTAAAAATCGGGTGACTTTGCCAAGTAAGCTGCCATGCGAAAACTCCGCTAAATAAATACCTGCCATCATTCCTATCGGTGTACCAATTGCCAATCCTGATAGTGCTAACATCGCTGAACCAATAATGGCGTTACGTAATCCACCATCACTCATGGGCGGCGGTGTATCGGCCATAAATACTGGCATCTCGATTAAACCTTGAAAACCTTCAATCAACAGCGTCATCAGAATCCAAACCAGCCAAAACAAACCAAAGGCAATCGCTGATATGGCAAAACCAAGTCCCAATCTATTGATAAGGCGACGCTTATGATACAGATGCTTGTTATAGCGGTCCTCAAAGCGTAAATCAGGCTGGCTAGTTGGGGCCGTATCAGTCGTGACAGTCGCTAAAGTCATCAGGCGTTTGTCCTTTTTTGGTCGAAGGGTTGGATCAAGTGGTTGGTCAAAATAATTACTTCATAACAGCGCGCTAACGCTACTTAATGACCGGCTTTTTGGTCAATACGCATGAGCATTAGCTTAGATATAGACAAAACAATAAAGGTAATCACAAACAAGATTAAGCCCAAATGTAGTAATGACGCTAAGTGCAATTCACTGGATGCTTCGGCAAATTCATTAGCGAGTGCCGAGGTAATCGTCACACCAGAGGTAAACAGACTTGGGCTGATATTAAAGGCGTTGCCAATCAAGAAAGTCACTGCCATCGTCTCGCCCAAAGCCCGTCCAAGACCCAAAATCACCCCGCCAACTACGCCAGCTTTGGTATAAGGCAGTATAATTTTGAACATCACTTCCCACGTCGTCGCACCCATGCCGTAGGCGGATTCTTTTAATAGATCGGGGACCACAGAAAATACATCACGCATCGTGGCGGCAATAAACGGAATGATCATAATCGCCAGCACCAACGAGGCGGTAAACATGCCAAGGCCCATTGGTGCGCCAGTAAATACCTTACCGATAATCGGCAGCGTACCGATGTTTTCAATGAGCCATGGCTGAATATGCTCGCTAAAATAAGGCGCAAACACAAACAATCCCCACATCCCATAAATGATAGACGGGATTCCTGCCAACAGCTCAATAGCAATTCCCAACGGCTTCTTTAAAAAGGTAGGGCATAGCTCAGTTAAAAAGATAGCGATACCGAAGCTGACTGGAACGGCAATACAGATAGCGATAAGGGAGGTGACCAGCGTCCCATAAATGGGTGCGAGTGCACCGTATTTATCATTGACCGTATCCCAGTTATTGCTAGTATAAAAGCCCAGTCCGAACTCAGTGATACTCGGCCAAGCGCCTACGATTAAGGAGAGCAAAATACCGCCAAGCGATAATAGAACCAAAATTGCAAATGCTTTAGTGGTGTTTACAAAGAGGACGTCGTAGCGTTTTTGTTTTGCCAATTGACGGGTTAGGTCTACCATAAAAGCCTCGATAATCTGATACGCTTGTTTTAGGACTGGGGGATAAATGAAATAATAACGGTCTTAATTATTCATCTAGTTTTGACGATAAATAGGCTGACCTTCGCTATCGACCACTTCGTTCCATTTTGCTTTAAATAAGGCTACGGCAGTATCAGGAAACGGTACATAATCAAGCGCCATTGCATCGTCGTCACCTTGGGCATAAGCCCAGTCAAAGAACTTTAATACGCCAGCGACTTGTTTGGCATCTTGCGGCTGCTTATGGACTAAGATAAAAGTAGCAGCGGCGATTGGCCATGCTTGTGCGGTTTCAGAGTTGGTGATGACTTTGTAAAACCCTTCTTGCTGTGACCAATCGATGTCGCCTGCGGCAGCAAAGGTTTTGGCAGAAGGCTGTACCACATTGCCAGCGGCGTTTTTCAGGGCGACGTGAGACATACCGTTTTGTGTCGCATAAGCATATTCAACATAGCCGATTGAATTTTTCATACGCGTGACGTAGCTCGATACACCCTCATTGCCTTTACCGCCTGCACCAGTTGCTGAGGTTGGCCATTTAACGGTCTTATCGACACCCACACTATCTTGCCAATCGTTTGATACCTTTGCCAAATAGTCAGTGAAGTTAAACGTCGTACCAGAACCGTCTGAGCGAAATACCGTGGTAATGGCCGCATCAGGAAGCGTTAAATCTGGGTTCATAGCAGCGATGGCAGGATCATTCCATTTGCTGATTTTGCCAAGATAGATCTCAGCGAGCATTTTGCCGTCGAGCTTTAACTGACCGGGCTTAATGCCGTCGATGTTAACGATAGGCACTACGCCACCAATCACAGTTGGGAATTGAATCAAACCAGCCTCATTTAACTCTTCTGGTGTCATTGGTGCATCAGACGCCCCAAAATCTACGGTTTTCGCAACGATTTGTTTGATACCGCCAGATGAGCCAATAGACTGATAATTCACTTGACCACCGGTGGCTTTATGGTAGGCATCTGACCACTTAGCATAGATAGGCTGCGGAAAAGAAGCACCAGCACCAGTAATATTCATGGATATGTTTTCAGCTGAGCTAGCATTAGCGTCGCTGCTAGTAGACGTGGTTGAAGGCGCTGCTGTGGCAGATTCGTTGGTTTTATCGCTCTTGTTGTTACTGGTCGTTTGATTACAAGCGGCTAATGCCAACGTGCTAGCGATTGCGACTGCTATGAATGAATAACGCATTATTTCTCCTAAAAAGTAATCACATTTAAGTATTGGGTATTTATAAATAACAATGTCGATGTTTCTGGATATGGTTTTACTAAAATATTTCGCTGCAATGATGCTTGGTGGTCAGTGAGCACATTGTGCCGAGCAAATATGACAGTTTGATGAAATAAGGTATTTTTATAAAAAAATTATAGCCATAGCGCGGTATCGTTTTTAAAACGACTCCACCATATTTAAAAAACTACCTATTAAAGGTAAAAGAGAAGTTATAGTTAGAGAGTTTAGTTAGAGCTCTTTAGGCAATAGGATTAATGTCATCAAACTGTCATAATTACCGTGTTTAATAAGTAGACGCTGGCAAGTGCTTAGTGCCTTTTTATTTCCTATTTCTTTGTATTTAAAACAACAAGGCTGGGGTATGCAGAATAAGCAGATTTTGATTGTTGAAGATGAGCCTGCGATTCGTGAAATGGTTATGATGACGCTAGAGATGGCAGGCTTTGCAGGTTTACAAGCGGCTGACATCAAAGAGGCGCATCAGCAAGTTGTTGATCACCGTCCTGCGCTGATTTTGCTAGATTGGATGTTACCAGGAGATAAAAGTGGCATTGATTTTTGCCGCATGCTAAAAAGTGATGAGATGCTTGCTGAGATACCGGTTATTATGCTGACGGCCAAAAGTGAAGAGGATAGTAAGGTTCACGGCCTTGATGCTGGCGCTGATGATTATATGACAAAACCTTTTTCAACCCGTGAATTAATTTCAAGAATCAAGGCGGTGTTACGCCGTAGTAGTGCGTTGAGTGCTGATAAACCTATCGAAATAGGCAAGCTTAGCTTAGACCCTAAAAGCCAGCGCGTTATAGCTAATGAAAAGGTCATTGATATCGGTCCAACAGAATATCGATTATTGGCGTTTTTGATGAGCCATCCTGAACGTGCCTATACGCGTGCACAACTGCTCGATCAGGTTTGGGGCGGTAACGTTTATATTGAAGATCGCACCATTGATGTGCATATCAGGCGTTTACGTAAGTTATTAAAACCTTATGACTGTCATACATTGATCCAAACCGTTCGCGGTACTGGTTATCGCTTGTCTAATCTAGCAGAGTAGTTTTAAGGGTATTTAAAAATTGGCATATAGTTGAAATACTTTAAAACCGCTACTATACCTGCAGTAAGTGATGTATCGATTTTTTTCACTGACTATATCAAGTGAAACGTAGCAGATAGCGATAAGGATAATAGATGGATATGATAACCCTTGGGGAAAATAACCAGCAAAGCAGCCAACAGCAATCTTCTCAGCAAAGTACTACCGATCAACTTAAGAAAATTAGAAGTGCCTTACGCGCCCTACGAGATGCGGTGATTTTGCTCAATGACGATGACGGTCTGGAATGGTGGAATCAGGCAGCAGAGGACCTATTATTATTACAGTCGTCACATCATGGCAAAAGCATTTTTGATTTTATTGATGTTCCTGAATTTAGACAATACTATGAGTCCAAGGTGACACCTAATGATGGTGTCCACCTAGTGTCGTGGCAAGATTCTAACCGTTATTTGAAGTGTGAGCTGACACCTTTTGGTGACGAAAAGCTACTGATTATTTATGACGTGACCCGCTTACAACATTTAGAGCAAATGCGCCGTGACTTTGTGGCAAATGTCTCTCATGAGCTACGAACGCCTTTGACCGTACTGATGGGCTATCTGGAAAACTTCTCAGATCAGCCAGATATGCCACCGCAGTGGCAACGCGGCTTTGAGCTCATGACTCAGCAGACGGCTCGCATGAATAGAGTGGTGAATGATTTATTGCTGCTGTCTCGTATCGAGATCGAAGAGACGCATGAGCTGCATTATATTGATATGACCAAGCTGCTGACTCACGTTTATGATGATGCGCAGGCTTATAATCAAGAATATGAACACAGCATTCATTTACAGATAGACACTTATGACGGTCTCTATGGTTCGGAGATGTATTTAAATAGTGCATTATCTAATCTGGTCATTAACGCCATAAAATATACGCCGAAAGAGGGCAATATTGTTATCAGCTGGACCAAGACGTCAGCAGGGTGTCAGTTTTCAGTCACAGACGATGGTCTTGGTATTGCTCCGCAGCATGTCGCACGTTTGACCGAACGTTTTTATCGAGTGGATAGTGGGCGCAGTCGTGAGACAGGCGGTACAGGATTGGGGCTGGCAATTGTGAAGCATGTTCTCTATCAATATGATACGGTTTTGCAAATTGAATCGTCAGAGGGTCAGGGCTCAACATTCAGCGCGGTGTTTCCAGCTGTTCATATTTGCTGTGCTTCTATAGATTGATGCTACTTGTCAAAAGGTGGACTCTATTCATGCAAACTTATACCAAACCCAAAAAGTACGATTAGTCATGTCAAACTCGTAAAGGTTTTAAAGAAATTTTCAGACACAAAAAAACCTCAAACAAAGTTATGTTTGAGGCGAAACTTGTTTAAACTCGAAAGTTTAAATTCGTTTTAAATATGGCGCAGCGGACGGGACTCGAACCCGCGACCCCCAGCGTGACAGGCTAGAACCACCAAACTTCATTATTATATATTAATGTACAGTAACCTACAAAGCCATATATGGCAAGAGATTAACGATTTCCTTACTAATGACATTTAGCATACATTTAAGTATTTTACTGAGTATATTTATAATATTTTGGTCACTAAAAATACTTAGATTAACACATGAAGTGCAATACCAAATGTGAGGTGAAAAAAAGACCTAGATGCGCTAGCATCAAAGTTTTTATCCACCGACCAAAGTGAGATTGCAACCATGAACTATACACATCTAAGCCTAGGGGAACGATACCAGATTTATGCCCTTATAGGGGCAGAACATAGTATTAAATTTATAGCTGACACATTAGGAAGAAGTCCTAGCACCATATCAAGAGAGATCAGACGCAATAAAAGCCTTCGAGGTTACCGAGCTAATCATGCTAATAACAAGGCTTGTGACAGACGCTCTAACAATGCTTTCACTGTAGTGGCATAATAAAATTGGACAGCTTCTAAGAGGTTATAATAACCCAAAGAA
>NZ_RRYW01000070.1 GCF_014861365.1 Psychrobacter sp. FME6 | reverse complement strand
AAAACTCACCGACCAGTTCCATGCAAATAATCTCAGGATCACTCAGCTTTGGCGCATAACCTGCCCCTCGCAAGGGTTTGGTGACGACTATTTTGTAATATTGCTCTACCATTAAATAGATATTGATGATAAATTCGTCTATGGGCATCTCATGACTCCGTTGTATTCTTGGTCGAAAACAATAGATTAGTGAGATGCTCTTCTTTTTTCAATCACTTTCGATGTTGAGAGTGGGGTAATAACAACAAATCACCACCGCTGCCTTTGTAGATTATCTACATAATCAGTTTTCCTCAGCCCACAGCTCCTCCTCTGTGGGCTCTTTTTTTGCCTAAAAACTATTGATTTATATAGCTTTGATTTTTCTATATATTGGATTGACTACCAATTTGACCACCATCTGCTCAAAACTTTGATAGGTTAACCACCAATAAAATAAACATACCTGCCATTTAGTTGACTAGGCTTTGAGTTTCAACATTTTCCAACATGCAGACATTTTTATAACCAGTATTTTTTAGTATTAACCGATGGGCTATGTACTGTTAGGTACATTCTATATATTCGTTTATCCAGCTATTATTTAATCAATACTATTATGAGCTTGCTACTTTCTTTCATGGGGTTGAATTGCTAATGATTGCACGCGCTCAATAATGGCGCTTAAATGCGTGCGTTTAGCTCGCATCAATTCGCACTTACTCCTTCTTAATGGCTATTACTTCCTCCGTTCCTTCAGCTCATGCTTTTCTGATTTTGCCCTAGCTGCTTTTCCTTCTGCATTGGACTCTGCCCAAACTGCACGTGCTTTTGCGTACGCTTCTGCCCTTGCTGCTTTTTCTTTTACCATAGCTATTTTCTCTTCTGCCCTAGCTGCTTCTATTTTTGCAATGGCTGCGTCTGCGTCTGCAATAGCTTCTGTCCTAGCTGCATGTGCTTTTGTGTATGCTTCTGCACTAGGGTTTATGGCTGCAGCCATGACATATTCATTATTGGCATTTGCTACTCCAAAGGTAAAAACAGCCAAAATTATTACACCTGATAGAAATGTGAATAATCGGTTTAATGCTTTCATAATACCTACTACCTTAAAGTTGGTGCAAACACAATCGCTATATAAGTTATCTAAATTATTAAGCAAGTTTGTTTTGTCCGATCTTAGCTTACTTATTTCATGCTCTTTTTATGGACTCTAATTATTATTTTAATTACCTCACTATGGGGAGGGTAGCAAGCAAAAAGGCTGTTAAAAAAGTTGCATCCTGTTAAACTTAATCGTATTTGAAATATCACCATGCGCGTTTGAAACGCCTCTCCATTGATATTTGACTGCCTAATCTTTCTTTATCTTAAACGGCTCTGAGAATTGTAGGATTAAAAAACCAACCGCAGACAATATAATGGCAATCTCATAACGACCGTACGCCACCGAAATACCAATAGCGCCCGTATTCCATAAGCTTGCTGCTGTTGCAGTACCTTTTGAGCCTTTCTCATTTTTGAAAATCGCCCCACCACCGATAAACCCCATACCCGTAATAATCGCATACATGATTCTCGCCTCACCAGCCGAATCATAAATATCCCGACCAACCAACATAAAAGCACAGGAAGCAATGGTGACCAAAGGAAATGTCCTAAGCCCTGCGCCATTGTCTTTCATTTCGCGGTTCAGAGCGATTGGCAATGACAATATAAAAGCGATGCCCAACTGAAAAAAATGATAGCCCAGTAGCTCTAAATCTATGTCAAATCCAAACATCATTTATTGCCTTTTTATTTTGGAAAAATACGCTTATCTTGCTTTATTAAGCACCTCAATGGTCTGTTTTGCCATTTGATAGCAGCTTTCGATATTGCCCTGTGCACACCAATCGCCACTGACAATCCATTGGCGCTGCTTATCTACTAATATGCCTGATTTTTGGTTGTTAGTGCTGTTGTTGTCTTTATTTTTGTGCTCAACCAGTGTTGCCGCATAACGCCAGCGATGACAGTCTATTTGGCTAGGAGTATTAGCATTATTCCAGTTGAGAGCCTGCTGTGCTGCTTGCAACAGTTGTGCTTGGATTGACTCGATATCATCATCGACATGCGCCTCCGACCAGTCATTGCGCGCATGGATAGTGACACTGGGTAGTAGCTCAGCATGGGCAGGTTTTTGATGCTCAATAAATATTCTATCGAGAATAGACTCATTCAAATAAGCAACATCCCACTGCGATATTGATGGGTTGCTTAAGTTGTTTAATGTCTCTGGTAGTTGAGTAATATCATCCCAGCCTAACATCAAGGTATAGCATGCCAGCATCTGTGCTTCGGTAATCTTGGTTTGCTCACCAAAGCCGCTATCTGCCATTAGCTCTATAGCTTGTCCATTTGGCGCGGTACAAATCACCCAATCAAAATGACCTAGACTGGCGCCATCTTCATCAAACAGCTCGGTTTTTTTATCGACGTTATCTGCCAAATGATGGTTATACTCTGCCAATGGGGCAACACGAGTTTTAAATTTTATAGTTGTGTGCGTTAGTTCTTCGGCCAATGTCCGTCCCCAACTGGTCATTTTGGGAGTGCTGATATAGCGGGCTTGCGTGGTATTCCATTGTTCCTTTTTTTGCCTGTCTGATGATTGAGTAGCATCGCTCGTTTCAGTAGCAGTCGCTGGCGTTAAATCGATCACTTGCGCGCGCCACTGTTGCAGCAATCCTGTGTCCAACCAAGGCGTGATAAATTGTTGAAAGCTATTAGTCTTGGCGGTAAAAAATTGCGCCCCAAATGCCCATTGCCAGTTTTTACCAGTATGACTATCGGTACGATAGCGCGTGGCTAAACGCCCAACGCTTCGAGACTTTTCAAAGACAGTAATGTGCGGACTGCTGGGTTTGTCTTGATTGTGGCTGCGGTTTTGTTCTTGGGTTTGGTTTTGAGTGAAGGCACGCTCTAATAATGTGGCCGTAAACAGTCCGGTTAGACCGCCACCAATGATGGCTATCTTCGGTGAAGCAATATCAGTCGCGTGTAAAGATTGATGCGTCATGGTGACAGTCGCCTTTATTAAGTATAGTCAGTGAGAAGTAATATCGCTACATCACGTACTGCAGGTACTGTTGGTATCAATATCATCTACGTAAAAAAGCCATGCTACCTTCAATAACATGGCTTTTTAAAATTTGAACATTGGCATTTAGAATGATTGGATTTTAGCTGCTTAGTATTTAAAAGAACGGCTAAAGCTACTCTCCTCGAGATGCTTTGACCACCTCGACCAATCGATTAATCACCGAGCTATCAGCAAGGGTCGATAAATCACCCAAACCAACGTATTGCCCCGCCGCTAGGTTGCGTAAGATACGGCGCATAATTTTACCCGAGCGAGTTTTGGGTAGCGCATCGACGATGAGGATAGAATCCAAGTTGGCAATCGGTCCAATCTCAGCGCGTACATGTCGATTGAGCTCAGCTTTTAGCGCTTCTGTTTCTTCTTCGCCAGACTTTAGGATAATAAAGGCACAAATTCCCATGCCTCGAACGTCATGCGGCATACCAACCACCGCCGCTTCAGCCGTGGCAGGATGGGCGACCACCGCACTCTCAACTTCTGCCGTACCTAAACGATGCCCTGAGACGTTGAGTACATCATCGACACGACCGGTAATCCAGTAGTGCCCATCTTCGTCACGCTGCGCCCCATCACCGGTAAAATAATAGCCCGGATATTCAGTAAAGTAGGTTTTTAAAAAGCGCTCATGGTCATTATAAATCGTACGCATTTGCCCCGGCCAGCTACTATTAATCGCCAAGTTACCCGCAGCCGAGCCTTCTAATATCACCCCATCACTATCCACCACTTCTGGTTTGATACCATATAAGGGGTTCATCGCTGCACCCGGTTTTAGCGCAACTGTACCTGGGATTGGAGCCAGTAAGATACCGCCCGTCTCAGTCTGCCACCAGGTATCAACGATTGGGCACTTGCCGCCGCCAACGACATTATAATACCAATCCCACGCCTCTGGATTAATCGGCTCACCGACCGTGCCAAGAAGTCGCAGACTTGAGCGATCCGATTCACGAACAAAGGCATCGCCCTCTTTCATCATCGCTCGAATAGCCGTCGGTGCAGTGTATAAAACAGACACATTGTGCTTATCGACAATACGGCCGATACGAGCCCATGTTGGGTATTCTGGAACCCCTTCAAACATCACTGTGGTCGTGCCATTGGCCAGCGGTGCATAAGTCGCATAGGTATGACCGGTGACCCAGCCGACATCCGCTGTACACCAATAGACATCATCTTCTTTGATATCAAAGACATCGCGGAAAGTAGACAAAGCATAAGTGATATAACCACCCGTGGTATGCAATACGCCTTTAGGCTTACCAGTGGAGCCGGAGGTGTATAATAAAAACAGCGGATCTTCGGCATTCATCACTTCAGGTTCACAATGCTTTGACTCACCATCGATCAAATTATGATACCAAACATCACGGCGGCCACTCATCGGCACAGAGTTGCCAGTACGGTGCACGACGATGACATTGGTCACGCTATCAGTGCCATCCATATCAAGCGCGCGATCGACATTGGCTTTGAGCGGCGTGTGTTTGTTACCGCGCAAACCTTCATCCGCAGTAATGATAACTTTTGAGCGACTGTCTATTAAGCGATTGCCCAAACTTTCAGCAGAGAAACCACCAAATACCACTGAATGCACCGCCCCGATGCGGGTACAGGCCAACATTGCTATCATGGCTTCGGGTATCATCGGCATATATAAGGTGACGCGGTCGCCCTTTTCGACCCCAAGCTTGCGTAATGAGTTACCCAAACGGCAGACCGCTTCAAACAACTCTTTAAAAGAGATTATTTTATGTAATGAAGGGTGATCGCCCTCCCAGATGATGGCTGGTTTGTACGGGGTTTTTTTGACATGGCGATCGAGACAGTTGACAGAAATATTTAGCTCACCGTCTTCGAACCATTTGATGCGAAAATCATCTAAATCATAATTAACATCGCTGATTTTAGTGGGTTTTTTTATCCAATCAATTAGCTCAGCACGCTCAGCCCAAAAGGCATCTGTCGCCTCAGGAGATTCGATAGATTTCTCGTAGTCTTGGCGATATTGTTCGGCGCTAATATTGGCAGCAGCGATGAATTCAGCCGCAATAGGAAATGATTTCTGGGTCATAGTGGTTATCCTTTTTTAATTATTATGACCTGTACTAACAGTCGTTGATAACGAAGGCATGCGCAGGTTATAAGAGTCATCTTCCATAATGTCTGACCCTTAAGGATAGTTTGACAAATAAGCGGAATAGTTGCAAGACATCAACGGCTAATCACAACAATATCACTGTATAGCGGTGTACTTGATAATACCCTCTTATTTTATCGGTAGGCTCATGATTTGCAGTTATTTTTCAAGTAATAGCATTGCATCGTTTTTACAATGAATCTACTATATAAAGAATGTATCACAGCGCTATTTAATCCTTGTAACCTGACATAAAACATGGGCAATAGCACCCCTAAAGGCATCACTATATAAGCAGTTCTAAATAAAACCGATACACTGCTAGCCACAGTGCTACCGTTATAAATTTTTCTTGCTTGCTGTGCCTACGCCGACAGAGGCAGCGAAAAATTTACTCCAGTAGCACTCGTATCAGTTTTAAGCTGAATCAACTATATTGGTGGCAAACTATATTGGTGGCAAACTATATTAGTAACAAACCATATAGACAACTCTCTATTTTTTGTATAAAACACGCTACTTATCTTATTTTTCGTTTTCAATTTTAATCTCTACTTTTTAAAGCTTATCGCTTTTTGGAAAAACCGCCATGAACCATCCTCGCAATGCACCTCAAAATAACCATTACGATGTCATTATCATCGGCGCGGGTGCGTCTGGATTATATTGTGCGCTCACGGCGGGTCGCCGTGGTCGCCGCGTATTAGTGCTCGACCATGCCAATAAAGCGGGCAAAAAAATCCTGATGTCAGGTGGCGGTCGTTGCAACTTTACCAATTACTTCGTTGAGCCTGAGCATTTTATCGGCAGCAATCCACATTTTTGCAAATCATCGCTCAGTCGTTATCCTAGCTGGGAGTTTATTGGCATGGTTGAGCAGCATAAAATCCCCTACCACGAGCGTGAACACGGTCAGTTATTTTGTGATGACTCAGCACAAGATATTTTGACCATGCTGCTTGATGAATGTGCCGCCGTCGGTGTGCAAGTAAAGCTCAACACTCACATTGAAAGCGTACAAGTGAGCGACAACAATGAAAACACTCGCTTTCAGTTAATAACCAGCAAGCAGCTCAGTAAAAAAGAGAAACAAGAGAGAAAAGAGTCGAACCATCAAACCAAGCTACCGCAAACAGGTTATCGCTGTGAGTCTTTGGTGGTGGCGACTGGTGGCCTATCCATTCCAACGTTGGGCGCTAGTGGCTTTGGGTATGAATTGGCGCAGCAGTTCGGCCATACTCTCATAACCACTGATGCTAGTTTAGTGCCTTTTACCTTTACCGATAAAACCGGTGAGCTGATTCGTTCGCTTGCTGGAATCAGCCTACCAGTGATTGCTAGTAATGAGCGCATCTCATTTAAACTGCCGCTGTTATTTACCCATCGCGGACTATCTGGCCCTGCGATGCTGCAACTATCAAACTATTGGCATATCGGCGAAACCATTAGCATTAATCTGCTACCTGATAGTGATGTGACTGCGCTTTTGCTTGCGCATAAAAAATCACATCCCAAACAACTTATCCGCACAGTTCTGGCGGACTATACAGATGGTGCGTTGCCTAAAAAGCTGCTGGCCGCACTACAAACGCATCTATGGGAAGATATCAAAGATACCGAGCTTGCCAATATTAAAGATGAGCGTTTAATAGAGCTGGGCGCAACGCTCAACGGCTGGCAACTTAAGCCTTCTGGTACCGAAGGTTATCGTACTGCTGAAGTGACGCGTGGCGGCATCAAAACCGATGAAGTCTCGTCAAAAACCATGCAGAGTAATTATCAAGACGGGCTGTACTTCATCGGTGAAGTGCTTGATGTGACTGGCTGGCTTGGTGGTTATAACTTCCAGTGGGCGTGGGCAAGTGGTTTCGTTTGCGGTGAAGTGGTTTAACTGTAACGAATAGACTGGATTTAAATTGACTTTTATCTCAGCCAAACACTTGATAACTGTTAAAATAAGCATAATATAGATTGATATAAATTTAGGACGGCTTAACAGTGTCCAGTTTTTAATATTAATAAAATTATTGGTATTAAATAATATGCTTAGGCTTATGAGGTGATAAATGCGCTCAATCAAACATATCCATAATGAAAAAGAACCACATTGGGTCGGCGACGGTTTTTATGTAAAAACCCTAGTGAATCACCTTGAGGGTAGCCCTGACTTTAATTACCATCATACCGACCCGTTTTTACTATTAGATTACGGTAAACCTACCAGCTTCGAGCCAAACCCCAACTATGAGTCGCAGCCACACGGCGTGGGTCAGCATCCGCACAAAGGCTTTGAGACGGTCACTATCGCCTATGCAGGAGAAGTCAGTCATGGCGATTCGACCGGCGGCTATGGTGTGATTCAAGAAGGTGATGTGCAATGGATGACGGCTGGACGCGGCATTATGCACGAAGAGTTTCATTCGCCAGAATTTGGGCAGCGTGGCGGTGACTTTAGTATGGTGCAATTATGGGTCAATCTCCCAAGCAGCCACAAGCTGACTGACCCTAAATATCAAACCCTTAAACGTGCTGAGCTGCCTGTCATTGACTTAACCGATAATGGAAATACAGATTTTCAAAATACAGGCTTTGAGAAAAAAGGTTCTGATATTAAAAGCTCTAAAATTAAAGCTACTATTGGCAAAGTAGCCATTATTGCAGGTGAATGGCAAGAGACGACAGGCGCAGCAAGCACCTTTACTCCTATTAATTTATGGGATATCGAATTGCATAGCGCAGGGTCAACGACGCTGCAAGTACCCAACACGCACAATGTCATGATATTGGTCCAAGAAGGCGAGCTACTTATTAATGATACAGCAGTAGCAGCGGGTAGCCTGATTCAGTTTACAGCACCGACTGACAGTGATACAAATTCTACAAATGCATCATCAGTGATGCAGGCAAACGATACGATCGAACTCACTTACCCTAAAGTACCTACTGATAAGCAAGCGCCAAGTCCTGTTAAATTACTACTGTTAAGTGGCGAGCCTATCGGTGAACCGATTGCAGGCTACGGACCGTTTGTGATGAACACAGAAGCGGAGTTAAAACAAACGTTTCGTGACTATCAAACCGGTAACTTTGGAAAATAGCTGACGTTAAAACACTTTAAAAACGGTACCTGCAGTACGTGATGTATGGTTTATTGATATTAATTTTCACTGATTATAGTGCAATATAGTTAAGTTGAATAATTAAAAAAGCCACCTTGCTAATAATAGCAAGGTGGCTTTTTTGGCTTTTACTCTATTTTAGTAAAGTGACTTAAGGTCTAAACGATTATGCTTGGTTTAAAAATGGATAATCGGTATAGCCCTCTGTGCCGCCACCATAAAAGCTTTGTGGTTGCTGCTCATTGAGCGGTGCGCCTTCGCGGATACGCTCAGCCAAGTCAGGATTGGCAATATAGTCACGACCAAAGGCAACCGCATCGATATAACCATCGTTGATATTTTTCTCTGCTTTTTCAGCGGTATAACCACCAGCGGCGATAATCATTTGACCAAAGGCATCGCGAACGCGCTGACGGAATTCGTTGCTATACGGTGTACCGCCTGCCCAATCAGGCTCAGATAGATGCAGATACATGATTCCACGTTTATTAATCTGCTCGACCATCCAAATGTTTTCGTCTTCATGATAACCGGCTTCGACATTATTGAAAGTACCAAGCGGTGAAATACGAATACCGACATGGTCAGCATCCCATGCATTCACACAAGCATCGATGACAGCCAGCGTCAAGCGCGCACGGTTCTCACGGCTACCGCCGTAGTCATCATCACGCTTATTGGTATGTTCAGCCCAAAATTGATGCAACAGATAGCCATGCGCACCGTGAATCTCTACCCCATCAAAACCTGCTTCTTTGGCATTTTTGGTGGCAAGACCAAAGTCAGCGATGACTTGCTGTATTTCATCCAGTGTCGCAGGACGTGGTGGCGTCGCATCCGCACGAATCGCTTGGTTATTACTATCACGCAACGTAGTACGTACGCCAACTTCAACATCAGAGGCAGAGATAGGCGCTTTGCCGTCAGGTTGGACACTTTCATGGGCGACCAAACCCGTGTGCCATAACTGTACGACGATTTTGCCGCCTTTTGCATGGACATTATCGACGATGGTTTTCCATGCCGTCGTTTGGTCTTCGGTATGAATGCCAGGCGCGCCCGCATAGCCTTTTGCCTGAAAAGATACCTGCGTCGCTTCGGTAATCACTAACCCTGCACCGCTACGCTGCGAGTAATATTCGCTAGCGAGCGCCGTAGGAACATCACCCGGCTCGACTGCACGTAAGCGCGTTAATGGTGCCATGATTATGCGGTTTTTTAACGTCTGGATGCCCATTTTGACGGGTTCGAATAAATTATCGTGTGCCATAAAAAGCCTTGTTTGTTGTTATAAAACCCTATTGGCGGGTTTATTACTCATAAGTAAATAGCGCTTAGTATTTTGTCTTTAATTACAAATGAATTGATCTTTACATGAACATAAATCGCTAAGCAGCTATTGGTCAGCCGTGTTCTTTATAAGGATAATTGCGGCTATTCCAAGCAAAACTTACAAACAAAAACAGCGTCACACGTATATTTGCAACTTTTAAAAACTCACTATTTATGTGCACTTATAAGCCTATTAAGATAATAGAGTGAGTGAATTTTAATGACCAACAGACCATTTTTAATTCATAGTATTTTTACGACTTTAGCATCTTTTTAATCGACAGCTCTAACGACAAATACGTACCAAACAATATTACCATTGAGCCAACGATGGCTTGGATATCAAGCGCTTCGTCAAGCAACAAATAACCAAAAATAATGGCGAAAATCGGAATTACTAAGGTAATACTGGTCGCCCGCGTCGGGCCGATATTTTTAATCAATTGGTTCATAAAAATCAGGGCGATGGCGGTTGAAAACACACCGATACAAATCACTGATAGCCAAGCTTTCATGCTGATACTTTTGCCATAGGGGAATTCATATAACGCCACTGGTAGCATCATTATACTGGCGATAATGAGCGACCCTGCGGTAATTGCCACTGGTGAGACGTTATCCAAATAGTTTCTAGTAATATTGGCCCCGACCGCATAACCGACACAGGCCAATAGCGCATAACCCATGGGCAATAATCCTGCGGCGACATCTGTCCCCTGCCCGTTACCGCCAAACAAACTCTCACTCATCAAAATAGTCACACCAATCACACCGATGAGCAAGCCAAAAATTTGTTTCTTGGATAGTTTGTCTTTAAAAAAAGTACTGGCGATCAAGCCACTGATCATCGGTACAGACGCATTGAGCACCGCCAACACGCCAGCATTTACTGAGCGCGCCGAAAAAGAGAACAGCATGAATGGCAAGGCGGCGGAGAATATACCAACCAACGCCAGCAGCTTCCAATGCTCTCGAATCCCCACTCTGTTTTTTTTATTTAGCAGTATAAAGGCCAGCATAACCAGCCCAGCAAATATCACCCGCAAGCTGGCAAAGGCCAACGAGCCAAACTCAGGCACGCCAATGCGATAAAATATAAAAGACAGCGACCACATAAAGGACAGGGTTATAAAAGTAATGAGGTCGCGTTTGGACATGGGATCTTTCCTATCAAGCGTTTGAAAATGGGGCGTAAAAAAACCACGATGATAACTTTTTAAGTGCTCAATAGGTGTTGTTTTTTTATACTGCTCGCAGGTTTTTCTATAGCTTAAATTTTTCCAAAATAAAATCGATATCCTTATCGCTGCACCCTGATAAATTAGAGGCGGTATAGCGCCATATAGATTCTGATTATTGGGCCATACCGCGCGAGTTTAAAAGATAATAATCGCATCAACATCCGCTTTGTAAACTCAATTTATACTGATGGGTCATAGGAGTAATCAGGCAAAAGCAACAAATAAGAAACCTATGTTTGCTAATATAGCGCTGTCTTACTTTAAACTGCAGCAATCACTTTTATATATAGCCAACTTTACGAGCAAAAACGCTGACCATTAGGACATAGCATGCAACGACGTCAACTGATTAAAGCCATGGGTCTGAGCTTAGGCGCTATCGGTACCTCCGCTGCGGTGAGTGGCTGCCAAACGCTTGCAAAGCAGCCAAAACTACCCAATACAATTACCCAAGCGGGGCACTTTCCTAATATTATCGTTGGTAGTGGCTATGGCGGCGCGGTATCAGCGCTACGGTTAAGCGAAAAAGGTCATAAAGTATTGATACTGGAGATGGGTATGCGCTGGGATCGCACCTCCAAGCACGATACCTTTTGTAAAATGATCAACGCTGACGAACGCTCAAGCTGGTTTAGCAATTGGCCGAATGCGCCCATAACTATTCCGATTCCCATTAAAAAATATCCCGGCGTTCTAGACTTAATCGAATATGACGATATGAAAGTGTTTGCCGGACGCGCTTACGGTGGTGGCTCTATCGTCAATGGTGCGATTGCCATTCAGACCAGACGTTCGCACTTTGAAGCGGTATTTCCGTGGATTGATGCTGACGAGATGTACGACACTTACTTTCCTCGCGCCATGAGGGAACTCAAAGTTAGCCAAATTCCTGAATCGTTTTTTAATGAGTCCGAGCATTATGAGTTTACTCGTGCTGCTGAACGCCAAGCGTCGAGAGCCGGACTTAAAACCGAATTTTTCGGTAATAGCTATGACTTTGACTATATGCAAAAGGAAGCGCGTGGTGAAGTCTATAAATCAGGACTGGGCGGCGAAGTCATTTATGGCAATAACGCTGGCAAGTTCTCACTGGACTTAACCTACCTAAAAAATGCCGAAGCCACTGGCAATGTATCGGTCAAAACCTTACGCAAAGTTAATAGCATCCAAGCGCTCGATAACGACCAGCTGCGCTTAGAAGTTCACGTCATTAATAAAACTGGCGGCATTGATAAAGTTGAGCATTACACCTGCGATAAGCTATTTCTTAATGCGGGCAGTACTGGCACCTCAGAGTTGCTGCTTAAAAGCCAAGCTGAAGGAAAGTTAAACCATCTAGACCAGCATATTGGACAGCATTGGGGTCCCAACGGCAATATCATGACTGGCCGAAATTTCGTCCACGCCGCTGGTACCACCCAATCCACCATTCCGGTCAAAGCCATCAATATGTGGGATGGTGATAGAGATGGCTCAAAGTATAAAATCTTTGCTGAGCTCGCGCCATTGCCGTTAGGACTTGAAACGTGGACGACGCTATACCTTGCCATCACCGACAATCCAGAACGTGGCAACTATTACTATGATAAAACCTCAAAAACCGTCAAGCTTAACTGGAAACGTAAGCAAAACGAATATTCAGTAAATGCCGCTAAAGAGCTGTTAGATAAGCTCGCCAAAGCCAATGGCGGCTCTACCTCAAGCTTGCTATTTAACAAAGGCTTCGGCGATGACTTTTGCTATCACCCACTCGGTGGCTGCGTATTAGGCAAAGCGACCGATGAGGTTGGGCGCGTCAAAGGGCACGAAAATATCTATGTGCAAGATGGGGCGTTGATTCCTGGTAGCGCTGGGGTCAATCCGTATGTCTTTATTACCGGACTTGCCGAGCGTAATATGACAAGTATTTTGAAGGAAGATTTTGGTTAGGTTGTTGAAGCTTTTCAAAAGTTAGAAGTATGAAAAACGCTCTTGAAGAGCGTTTTTTATTGTTAGATTTGGTGGAGTTTATATTCTCCAACCCCGCATCGACAACAATGACCGTATCTCATTTATCCAACTTACACAGAGGCGATACCCCAGTTATTGCGAAGCGATTCTAGCTTTGGAATGACGCATGACTCATGCTCATTGTTCGCTGCTACAAAGATAGAAACTTCATCCCCTGTTCTTTTATCGCTTATAATTGAGAAGTCCGTGGTTAATGACTCTCCTATCACTTTATTACCATTTCTCGTTTCATACTCATAATGCACGATGACACCTTGTCCTAAACTGATAATAGGAATGGCGTATTTTGGCATCATAGAAACGATACGTGCCGTAGCGACTTGCCCGTACTTGTAGAGTTTTAGCTCTTTTCTAGTGCTAATAAATAAATAAATTAAAAATGGCATGCCAAATAGTAAGAACGGTATAGGTATCAGAAAAAGCAACACCACTGGAAAGCGGTAAGGCTTTAAATTCTGTATGATTGATTGACCATTTAGTTCTTTAATAGCTAGATTATTGCCAACCTGGAGATCTTCGATCCTTTTACCTTCCAGAACTTTGTATTTAGATCTAACTGCCTCATTATTTTTGAGGTATTGGTATGAGATGATTGTCGGATGAATATCGTTTATGGTTACGTTGCTTTCGACCTCAATATTAGTGACTTCAGCGCTCGTTTTTATACCTTGAGAGTCGATTAAATCATAGTCTATTTTTGGGCTATCATTACCCGTAAAAGAGAATATCAGGGTGAAAATAACAGCCATCAGCAAGGCAAAAAAAGAAAATATTAATCCAAAAAATAGTGCAATCGGCTTCTTTTTTAGAAGGCTCATTTTAGTAGAGAACTTGACTTTCCTTGGTGTACTATTCATTTTTGAGTGTCACTATTTTAATAATGAGTGTTTTATGGGCGATTCTACTACGTTATAGAGCCCTATTTTAGTAGGCATTAATCCAATATAAAATCGCTCAAACGTATCTTAGGTAGCATTATACCTAGTCATTCCATAAAGTCAGTAAAAGATATAGATTATTTGCCAACTTTTTTCTATTTTTTTAACCTATATAAAATAATAGTTAATTTTAAAACTTTTAAACTCACACCCTAAAAAAGGATAAATAAATGAAACTACGCATCTTAAAGTCTGCCGTGACCAACCCTTGGTTTAACCTCGCCACTGAGGATTGGATATTTAATACGCTCAATCCCGACTCACACACGCTGTTCTTATGGCGCAATAGCGAGACCGTGGTCATTGGGCGCTCGCAAAATCCCTGGGTAGAATGCAAAATCGATAAGATGAAAGCTGACGAGGTGTTTTTGGCGCGGCGGCAAAGTGGTGGCGGCGCGGTATTTCATGACTTGGGCAATACCAACTTTACCTTTTTATCACCCAAAGACGACTATGACCAAGAAGCCAACTTTACTATCATTATCAATGCGCTAAAGAAATTAGGTATAGACGCGGATTTATCTGGTCGTAACGATATGCAAGTCGGTGATAAAAAAATATCAGGCAGCGCCTTTAAACATGCCGCCGATCGCAGTTTTCATCACGGGACTTTACTGGTCAATGCCAATATGCAAAAACTGGGCGATTATCTCAATCCGCACCCGCTTAAGCTGAAAGCCAAAGGCATCAAATCGGTACGCGCTCGCGTCGCTAACTTAGTAGAATTTAACGAGGAAATCAATCACGAAACCTTATCCGAAGCCATTATCGAGGCGTTTTGTGAATATCATGGTAATACTGCGCCAGTAGAAGAATTGGATGAAGCCAGCCTCGCCAAGCAGCCTAATCTTAATAAATACTATCAGCAAATGGCAGATTGGGATTGGCGCTTTGGCAAGACGCCTGAATTTACCCATCATATTGAAACGCGCTTTGATTGGGGCATTATTGATTGTCACCTTGATGTGAAGCAAGCAGTGATACGCGAGGTGGTTATTTTCTCTGATGCACTAAATGTTGAGCTGATTGACCTATTAAAAGACGCGCTGACTGGCATCAAATACAACAAAGTCGATATTAAAAACAAGCTCGATGACTTAGCCAAAGCGCATGCTGAATTGGCAGCGCAAATTGATGATGTGTCTAAGTGGATGATTAGTGAGATGGGAGGTTAGATTTTTGCTTGTATTAATACTGATTAAAGAGTCTCAAGTCTTTACTACCGTCAATCACCTTTATACTTTGCGCAGGCTGAGCTTGCCATATAGATTACACCTTTAGACAACTTAAGTTTGATATTTAACGCTCTAGCCATCTATAATGTGATGCAAATAATAGATCCGCGATAAAAGTCCAAACTTTAAACGCTTAAGCAAGGTAGCACTATGGCAGCCTATATCACAGTTGGCGCAAAGACCTCTCACGGTGGGACGGTCATCTCCGGCTCACCGCACACCACTCATAACGGTATCCCAATCTCGCGTATAGGCGATAAAGTTATTTGTAAAAAATGCAAAAAGGTCACCACTATTCTTAGTGGTGATGCATCTTTTATCGTCGATGGCGCACCCATTGCACGTGGCGGCGATGTCACTAGCTGCGGCGCTAAACTAATTGCTAGTCAGCAGTCGTTTGCAGAGTCAGGATTTGATGTAGGCAGTATTGCGCAGGCAGCGCCTTTGGCGTTTCCGAAGTCGGAGCCAGAGGCTTTGTTTGGGAATAGCTTTGTAGAGGATGATGAGGAAGAACCTGAAGAGGTTCATTTTTCTATTGAATTTATCGAGTTCAGTAATGAAGGTGGTTATTTAGATAGTTATGCTTCAGAAGACGACTTTAGCAATATTGCAGTCGATGAATACAATAACGAAGGAGATTATTTAGGTAGCTATGATTTAGCAGATAAACCAAGCAATTTATCAGCAAGCACCTCAGGATTTGGAAACTATAATCCATCCAACCCAAATATGAAGTGGGATCCCGATATGAATCGGATGATGCCTAACAGAACAGCACCTAAGAACAACGGTGTTAACTCTAATCTACCTTGGTATAAACAAAACGGAAATAAAAACAAAGCGATTGCACTTGCAGATGAAATTGGTCAAAGCATGTCTAATAGTGTACATTCGACTGCTAAAAGCTACGAAAGAAGAGCAGGTAAATTAGCTAAGGAAACAGTTGAAGTTGCCAAGCATACTCAAAATGCAATGATTGTAAATCTTGGTATTATAGAAGCTGGATTTAAGGATTTCCCCGAGAGAACTAAGGCATCAGCAGCAACTGCTATGCTGCGATTCGGCCAAAGATCGAACGTAGACTTTATATATATCGCAGGTGGCGCGGGTGTTAAACATTTTGGTATTGATATAGGAATGTCTGTAAACGTTCATAACGGGAACGTATATGAGCCCGTAATAGCAAATGCTAACCTTAATACTAATAAAGCGCCATCTATTAGTGTTCAAGTAGGGGTTGGACGTATTATAAGCAGCAATACTGGTGATAATGTTAAAGCCACAGATGCCATACTATCAGGTCAAGGACATTCATACTCAGTCGAAGTTGGTCCAGCCAGTGCTGCTATTGAAACTACCAATGATGGTACAACAGTAGCAGGAAGTGGTGGTTTTGGTAAAAGTTGGACTGTTACAGGTTCCAACGGCAGCTCTACTATGGGTGCTAGTAAAGGTTCTACAAATATGGAACTATAGTCAGTTCAAAATAAAACTGTTATGGCCAGGACAAATATCATAAAATAATT
>NZ_RRYW01000069.1 GCF_014861365.1 Psychrobacter sp. FME6 | reverse complement strand
CCTAGGCTTAGATGTGTATAGTTCATGGTTGCAATCTCACTTTGGTCGGTGGATAAAAACTTTGATGCTAGCGCATCTAGGTCTTTTTTTCACCTCACATTTGGTATTGCACTTCATGTGTTAATCTAAGTAACATATAACCCTGTTGTTAGTCTCTGCTAAACGCCAATAACCTACAATTCAGATAGAAAATCGTGGTTATACAGTTATCCTTAGGCTTTTAATAATAAAGCTCTACATCAAATCTATAGTGGGTTCATTTTAAAACTGATACGAATACTAACTATGTATAGCAAAAGTCGATTAACAACCTACAATGTAACATTAAAAAAGCCCTACTTAGTAATGATACTAAATAGAGCTTTTTAGTGCTTATCAATTATTAATCAATGCGCCTTATAATAAATGATATCGTTCACTTAAGCGATTAAAAACCATTTAACTTACTTCGGTTTAAGCGCTGCGCTAATATCCGCCAATAACGGTGGAATATCATGTTTATCTGCCATGACTTCTAACATCACTAATTTATCAGTCGTGGCGGCCGCTTTTTTCAATGCCGCTTTTAACTCGCCTGCTGTTTCCACTTTTAGAAGTAAGCTATTATCTTCATTGGCACCAAAGGCTTGTGGCATCAATTGCCAGTCACATTTAGGAATGTCATTATAACGCTGATTTTCACCATGAATCGCCCGCTCAACAGTATAACCATCATTATTAATCAACACAATAACAGGATTGGTGCGCTCTTGAATCATCACTGCTAACTCTTGAACCGTCAATAACGCCGAGCCATCACCAATCAGCAAGATACTACGCTTATGCGGTGACGCAATGGCTGCCCCCAAACTTGCTGGCAAGGTATAACCAATCGAGCCCCACATCGGTTGTCCATAAGAAGTCACCCCTTCTGGTAGACGCACATCGCTGATACCAAAGTATGCCGTACCTTGATCAGAGAACACCAGATTTTTATCATCTAGAGCATCGGCGATGATATGCCATAAATCATCTTGACGAATAGACTCGTCATCTTTGCCATTTTGCTCATGTGGCTTCATCTCTTTACAGAATTGCTTAGGGAGGATCTCAATTCCTGAGGTCATCACTTCATGCAATACTTGTAAAGCATCTTTTAGCGCAATAGGGGCAAAGTTTTTGCCCGCAATACTCGCACGCTCATAATGCAGATCAACCACCACATCTTCATTAATATCCTGACTAAAGCCTGCGGTGGTGGTATCGGTATATTGCACACCAATTTTAATCAAACATTCGCAGTTTTCGACTGCATCTTTGACCACAGGGCGCGATGCCACGCCAGCGTAAGTACCTGCCCAACGTTTGCTATTTTCATCGAGCAAAGTTTTGCCCCACGATAATGTGGTGTAAGGAATATCGGTATCAGCGATTAAGGATTTGAGCTGATTTTGTAGCCCTAAGCGATGCACCATTAAATCTGCCATTAGCGTTGTGGTTTTATTTGGCAAAAATTCTATGAGCGCTTGTTTAAAGTCCGCCAGTGCCGCTTGGCTAGTAATATCTTCTTGACTGTCGTCAAGCTTGGTTGTTGGTGGATAAATCGGCATTTTTGCCACATCTGGCGATAGCATCAGATAACCGGGGCGATGCTTTTTAAGAACCAAGCGAATAACACGATCAATCTCTGAGGCGGCATTTTCTGGCGTAATCTGCGCTCGTGCTACAGTGACAGGCTCGACCATCTTGATAAAATGATTAAACACGCCGTCACCCAAAGTATGGTGAATACGGCGCTTTGAATCTTGCAATGCCGTACTTGGTGCCCCGACCACATGCAATACTGGCGCATATTCAGCAAAAGAGCCAGCAGTGGCATTAATCGCCGACAGCTCACCGACACCAAAGGTCGTCACCATAGCCGCAAACCCACGCTCGCGTGCATAACCATCGGCCGCGTAACCGGCATTTAGCTCATTGGTATTGCCTACCCAGCGTAGTTTATCAGAGGCGATAATATTGTCTAAAAATGTGAGGTTAAAATCACCGGGCACGCCAAATATCTCTGTCGCACCAGCTTCGGCGATACGATCAAATAAATAATCAGCGATTGTATATTGTTGACTCATTTCTTATCCTTAATGCTTACGATTATAAGTATTGATAGTTATCAATAAAAAGTGAAGTTACTTATAAAATGCACACCAGCTTATTTCTTCCGTACAAAGCTTTTGGAATACATATTATAATAAACTGTTATAACATAAAATTAGGGCTGGATGACATGCCTGTTTTGCTAACTTTTACTTTTTATCGTCATAGGTGTTGACAGGCCAAAAAAACTGCGTATAATACGCCTTCATCATCTGATGATAGTTAATCAAATGATTTAGCGGGAATAGCTCAGTGGTAGAGCATAACCTTGCCAAGGTTGGGGTCGAGAGTTCGAATCTCTTTTCCCGCTCCAAATACTTAAGAAGCCTCACTTAACAGTGAGGCTTTTTTTTGCCCATTTTTCAGGGGCTGTAGCAGATATTTTGAAATATATTTTTGAATATAGTTAAGTTTATCTACTCAGTCAAAAAGTTTATTTTCGGTGCGGTGCCCATTTGGTGCCCAAACCGTGCCCTGCCCTAAAACCGCAAATATTGAATTGACCCCAACCTAAAAAATAATTGGGCAGAGTAAAATACTCAATATCGTCAAGTTTAATGGCTTTCAATACTCTGCTATCAACTCTTTTAATAAGCATTTTAACCTCCCTCTAAAAATCATTTCTCACTAATCTTATCTTCTTCATAGAGGATAATATCTCCAGGCGTGCAATCTAAAAGCTTACACAGCTCATTTAGTGAATCGAAATCTATTCGAGTGACTTCGTTATTATACATTCGATATAGAGTAGACCTTCCTAGTTTAGACATCCTATCAGCATCTGCCACACGAATGCCTTTTTGTGCAAATAAAACGGGTAAATTGAGCTTAATCATACATAAAATCCCTAAAATGATAAAAAAGTGCTTGCAAGTGATAATATTTATAGATAATATATACTCATTAGTGATAACTAATAACTCACTAATAGTAAATTTATTTCACATGGAGAATTATTATGTCACAGACTTACCTCACTACTCAAGAATTAGCCGATCGTATCAAATACGACGCACGTACTATCCGTAACCAACTTAAGGACACGGTTTTGATTGAAAACATCCATTATATACGCCCCTTTGGCGGCCGTAAGATTTTATATGTGTGGGAGCGTATCGAGGAGGATATGTGTAAGCCTGTTATGAGTACTATCAATGGTATGGCCTTACAATAAATGTTGCTGAACTAAGGAGTTTAATTATGGCCTCAATAAGAGCGAGACGTGGCAAGCTATTTGTAGATTTTCGATATATGAATATGCGTTGCCGTGAGACGACCAATCTCACTGACACTCCAGCTAATCGAAAGAAGCTGGCTAAAATCATCGAAAAAATGGAAGCGGAAATCACTCTAGGATTATTTGATTATGCCGCCTACTTCCCAAAGAGTGAACGTGCACAGGAAATGACTGCACTGGCTGATAGGGCGGAAGCTTGTATCAGTCGCAATCCAACCTTTATGCAGTTTGCTGATATTTGGTATGAAGAGAAGAAAATTGAATGGCGGCCGAGCTATCAAGGTAAGGTTCAGATTGTACTTGGTAAGTATCTATTGCCTGAGTTTGGTGTTAAAGCAGTACATTCTATAAAGAAAACAGACTTGCTGGCTTTCCGTAGCTCCCTCGCCAAAGTTCGTTACGGTCGAGATGCCCAGTCAAGTCTGTCTGTAGCACGGATCAACGAGATCATGGTACCACTGCGTATGATACTACAAGAGGCGGCTGATCGCTATGAGTTTGAGACGCCTTATAAGAATATTAAGAATCTCAAGCAAGCTCGTCCTGATGTGAATCCTTTTACTCTCACAGAGGTGTGGCTGTTTTTGAAGCATGTTCGCGCTGACTATAAGCCATATTATACGACTCGGTTTTTTACGGGAATGCGTACCAGTGAGATCGACGGACTGAAATGGGACTGCGTTGATTTTGATCGGCGTGAGATTCGTATTCGCGGTGCATTGGTCAATGGCGAGATGGGTCCGACAAAGACGCTAGGCTCACAGCGTGAGATTGCGATGTCGCAGTTGGTATATAACGCGCTGCAAGATCAAAAGGCTGTCACGCATGGTAAATCAGAGTTTGTATTTTGCAATTCACAGGGTAACCCTTTGGAGTATCGAAATGTGAATCGGCGGATATGGAAACCCACGCTTGCCCTACTCGGTCTGAAACACAGGCGTGCGTATCAGACTCGGCACACCGCAGCGACGCTATGGCTCGCTGCTGGTGAGAACCCTGAGTGGATCGCGCGGCAGATGGGTCACAGTAGTACGGAGATGCTGTTTCGGGTGTACAGCCGCTACGTGCCTGACGTGACTCGCCAAGATGGCTCAGCGATGGATACTCTGCTACTAGCAAGCAAGGAGAAGTTGACGAATGCACAAACTGACAAGGAGACGTCGCAATGAAAATTATTAATTATGACAAGCTGTTTGGCGAGTTTAAACCTGACGGTGCTATCAGTAAGGATGCTAATCAGATTGCTAATACACTCATTTGCGAGCTATGTATTCAGCCCGGCACGGGGTTGGCAAGGTTTCTAGGAGTGAAGGCTTGTTTTGACAATCATATGGCACTGCGAGTATGGGTACAGCAGCGCTTGGATGACAATCCTGATTATCTTTATCTTGTTGATGAAATGTGTCAGCAGCTGCAAAGCGAGCTTTATAGGCTTCTACCGCAACCGGTCTATGGCTTTTAAGGAGAACGTTATGAGTGTAAAACTTGAACCGAATATGACTCAGAACGCACGGGACCTAAAAATCTGTAGTGATTACTGGGCCTATGATCATAGAAGTGATTTTATCGGGCATGTGGAAGGAGTTTGTCGAAAGTATGACATCAGTTCTCATATTCTGTTTGATACAGTCGCTCAGTGTTTTGCCTATCTAGATGATGTGCAATGCGTTTATTGTGGCTATGTTTGTCCTTTAGAAGTGCCAGCGGACATAGCTATTATGCGAGCAAAAGACAGTTGGTGTTGTGAAGTGTGCGAGCATGCCACTTGGCAAGAGCATAATCATAGATAAATTGTTCAAAATATTAAAGCCAGGCGGCTTCGGTTGCCTGGCTTTTTTGTGCGCAGCATTTCTTCTCTTAAATGCAGTCTAAATTTAGTGTGCCACTACACTATTTAGCTGGCTCTAGGTGTCGCTCTTAACGGTAGAAATTACTTAGGTAGTGTGCTTAATATTGGGGTTTGTTTAATAGCACATCGGATTCATCTCATAATGATCAACCGATATCTAAACAAATATACTTAGTCTCAATATACTCTTCGATACCATATTTTGAGCCTTCACGTCCCAAACCTGACTCTTTTACACCGCCAAAAGGTGCTAATTCAGTGGTCAGCATACCCGTATTGACCCCAACCATGCCTACCTCTAACGCCTCAGCCACTCGCCAGACTCGTCCAATATCACGACTATAAAAATATCCTGCCAAACCGTATTCTGTGCTGTTTGCTAAAGCAATACCTTCCTCATCTGTATCAAACTTAAAAATCGGTGCGATTGGACCAAATATCTCCTCAGTAGCCACGCGCATGTCATTGCTAACACTTGTCAAAATAGTCGGTTCAAAAAAGTTTTTGCCAGTCTCAAATCTTTGACCCCCACAAAGGACAGTAGCGCCTTTATTTTTGGCGTCATCTACAAAAGCTTCAGCACTGTCAGCTGCGATTGAGGTAATCAAGGGCCCTTGCATGACTCCTTCATCTAAGCCATTTCCTATCTTTATATCAGCGACTTTTTTAGCTAATTTTTGTGAGAATTCATCATATACACCAGCTTGTACAAAGAAGCGATTGGCACAGACACAAGTTTGACCACTATTGCGATATTTGCTGACCATAGCGCCCTCGACAGCGGCATCTATATCAGCATCATCAAACACGATAAAGGGCGCATTACCGCCAAGCTCTAACGACATTTTTTTGACGGTATCAGCACACTGCTTCATAAGTATCTTGCCCACACGAGTCGAACCCGTAAAACTAATTTTTTTGACTATAGGATTGCTGGTCATCTCCTCTCCGATAGCGATCGGATCCCCCGTAACGACACTGTAAATACCGTCAGGAATACCTGATAGCTGAGCCAAATAGGCCATAGCTAATGCTGAATAGGGCGTTTCCATAGCAGGCTTGACGATCATAGGACAGCCTGCTGCTAATGCAGGACCAGCTTTACGACTAATCATAGAATGCGGGAAGTTCCAAGGCGTAATAGCCGCCGTAACTCCAACAGGTTGTTTAATCACCACTAAACGCTTATCTGCCATATGACCTGGAATGAAATCTCCATAAATACGCTTAGCTTCTTCAGCGAACCACTCTAAATAATCAAGTCCACTTTGAATCTCTCCTCTAGCCTCAATCAAAGGTTTACCTTGTTCAGTAGTCATTAGCAGTGCTAAGTCTTCTATATTGTTAGCAATTAGCGTATGCCATTGGCGTAAAATAACACTGCGCTCTTTACCTGTCTTTTTTGACCAAATGGCTTGAGCCTCACTAGCTGCTTTGATAGCACGACGAGTCTCTACTGCCCCCATTAAGGGCACGGTTCCTATAAGCTCATTGGTTGCTGGATTGAACACCTCATGTGTCTGCTTATCATCAGCATCACACCAAACCCCATTAATAAAAGCTTGTTGTCTAAATAGCTCACTATTGGTCAATTGCATACTTTTCTCCCAGTGCTTTTATTAAAGTAAGTTATGTTCAGTCAGTACTTTACGGGCAATGCGAAAACACTCCACCCCTTGTGGTACACCGCAATAGATGGCGATAGCGTGTATAGCCGCTCGGATTTCTTCAACTGAACAGCCATTAGTGATGGCTCCATTTAGATGCAGCTCCCATTCATGCATTTTTCCTAAAGCGGCAATCATAGTTAGATTCATAAGTGAGCGAGTTTTAGCGTCGATAGCCGCGTCACCCCAGCCAAAACCCCAACACCATTCTGTCATGGCTTCTTGGAAAGGACGATTAAAATCATCAGCCGCCTTTAAGTTGTTTTCGACATAGTCAGCGCCTAAGGTTGCTTTGCGCTGGTTAAGTCCTAGCTCGAACCGTTGCTTATCCATAGTTATTTCTTCCTTTTAGTTATTTAATTGTAAACCTAGTTGGCAAGCCTCATTGATATGATTTTGGCAGGCTTTAACCGCCGCTTCACTATCCCCTTTGGCAATATTGTCGATGATCTGTTGTAAATTATTCGGCCCTTTTATGACACGTTCTTGGGTGGATAGCGTCATAAATCTCAGGCGGCCAATACGGCCATTTAATCTGTCCGTTAACTCCCATGCCACAGTCATGCCAGCTGTAAAAAATAAGTATTGATAAAACAGCCGTGCCTGTTCCATCGCTTCCGCCACTTCTCCTGCTTGCAGTTCAGCGCGAATCTCAGTTAAGTCATTTTGCAATCTCTGTACTATCTCATCGGTAACTTGCTCAGCACAGTGACGTACTGCTTCACACTCTAGCATGGCACGCAAGTGGTAAATCTGACGAATCTCATCGCTTTCTAACACAGTTACTAGGGGGCCTACGTTAGAAACGGTTACCAGATGCTCACTTTCCAAATGTCTAATACATTCTCTTACTACCGTACGACTGACCCCTAGTTTTTCGCAAATAGTGCGCTCTACCAAACGCTCACCTGGGACAAGCTGCCCTGTCATAATGGCTAAACGTAATTGTTCCAACGCCGTTTCTTTCAAAGTTTTTGGCTTTTCGACTTTTTCTAGCATTATCTCTATTCTCTTAGAATGTTCAGTTCAGTATAACGATTAAGAAAAAGAAAATCAGCAACCTTAAATACTGTATTACGGTATACCATAACATTTATTTTTAAAAAAGCTAGTATTTTATATAATATAGTATTATGGTATACCAAGAGTGATAAATAATGTTAAACAAACTAGGATGCTTCTGATGCTAAAACCAGAAATTAGAAAAATAGTTACTTTTGAAGAAGAAACCTTTATTGAAGGCTACAAGTCTGCGGATACCCCCCCCTACGTCTGTTTGCCGTTGCAGCCGTGATTACCAATCCATGGGCGGGACATTATGTAGAAGATCTAAAGCCTGAAATTCAAGCTTACGGTCCGGTATTAGGCAAATTACTCACCGATAAAATAGTCAAATTGGCAGGTGGTGCTGAGAATATACAAGCCTATGGCAAAGCGGCTGTTGTCGGATTAAATGGCGAGATTGAGCACGCTTCAGGATTAATTCATACCTTATGCTTTGGCAATTTTTATCGTGAAGCTTTATCGGCTAGTAGTTATTTGTCTTTCACTAATATTCGCGGCGGCGCAAACTCACCCATTATGGTTCCGCTAATGGATAAAGACGATGTTGGTCGCCGCTCACATTATTTGACGATCCAATTTTCTATTGCTGATGCCCCTCGTGATGACGAAGTGGTTATCGTTTTGGGCGGTGCCACAGGGGGTCGTCCGCATCATCGTATTGGTGATCGTTATCAAGATCTAAAAGATCTGGGTCGCGATTTGGAAAACCCAGCAGCCGTTTAAGGAGCAGGCAGTAATGAGATGGTCACGCCAACTTTCTGATGGAATCGCTTATCATTATAACGCTAATAGTAAGGTCGATAAAAAAGCCTTACGCATCGTTTTTATCCATGGTGTAGGCTTACGCGCTGAAAGCTGGTATCGGCAGTTATCAGCTTTTGACACTCAATATCATTGTTATGTTATTGATATGCCAGGTCATGGAGAAAGTGAGCTATTAGCTGACTCTCAATTGACCTTAGATGACTTTTCTGGCGTACTCAAAAACTTTATCAAAACGGTTGTCAGGCAGCCAGCAATCATCGTCGGACATTCGCTAGGCGCGATGACAGCGCTACAAACAGCGGTGTCTTACCCAGAAGTAGTACGCGGGGTTGCCGCTCTAAATGCTATATATGATCGTTCTGATAATGCTGCTAAAAATGTGCAAACTCGGGCTGAATCGCTACTCAATGATCTTAAGCAAAACGTCAGCGATCAACCTATTGCTAGATGGTTCGGTGCAGAATTAGAGTACCGTGATGATGCAGAGCTATGTCGAGCTTGGCTAGATAACGGCAATCGCTTGGGGTATGCACGTGCCTATCAAATGTTTGCTGATTTAGTAGGTATTGAGGCGGCAGATTTAAAGACGATCAAAGCTCCTGCACTATTTTTGACAGGTGAATGGGACATTAACTCTACACCTGAAATGTCATTAGCAATGGCAGACATATTACCCAATGCTGAAGCTTTTATCGCTCCCAAAGCTCGTCATATGGCGCAAATGACCCATGCCGATAATATCAATGCAGCATTAGCAAAATTTTTTACTCAATGCGCCGCGTACAACGTTGTTGACGCCTAATTTGACAAGAGAGGTTATTATGAAACAACTTGATTCTAAAGCTTTACGTAATGCTTTTGGTAGCTATATGACTGGGGTCACGGTGATAACCGCTATGAATAACGACGGCAAACCAGTCGGCTTTACTGCTAATTCATTTACTTCGGTATCACTTAATCCCCCGTTGTTGCTGGTCTGTCCAGCAAAATCTTTATCCAGTTTCGACATATTTGCTAATTGTGAGCATTTTGCGGTTAATATTCTAGGCGAAGAGCCGCAGCATATCTCTAATATCTTTGCTGGCTCCAAAGAAGATCGTTTTGGTCAGATAGAGTGGCATATAGATGATCAAGGTAATCCAGTCATTGATAATGCACTAACTCATTTTTCTTGTAAAACAGATCGCAATTTAGAAGCAGGCGATCATAACTTGTTGATTGGCGAAGTACTGGACTTCTCGACTCGTGAAGGGTTGGGATTAGGCTATGCTTCTGGCGGTTATTTCAGTCTAGGGCTTGAACGCGAAGCGGCAGAGATTAGCACTCAACAAAAACAAGTGTGTGTCGGAGTGATTATCGAGCACGAACGTAAAGTGCTCCTCATCCAAAATAGTGAGGGTAAGCTCACGCTTCCTATAACAATGACTAATGACAACACCAATGCTGTCACTACTATTCAGCAATATTTAGCTGACAGTGCTATTGACGCTCAACTGGGCGCCGTCTTCTCAATATTTGAGGATACTAAGAACAAGCAGGATTATATCTTTTATCGAGCTTTTGCAGAATCATCAGCACCTGAAGGGCTAGGTCATTATGTTGATATTGACCGCTTAGCTGAACAAGACTTTGCTACCCAAGCTATGGCAACCATGATGACTCGCTATGCTTTAGAAAGTAAAAACGGCTTTTATGGCGTCTACGTTGGTCGCGAGGACAGCGGTAAAGTTCATTAAACTTAATATTTTAACAACAATTTTTTAAACCTTTATAAATAACAAAGCACTAACGCAAAGGAGTTGTGTCATGAAATTCTCACTATTTATGCATATGGAACGTATCGATGAATCGCAAAGCTATCAGCAACTTTACACTGATTTTATCGAGCTAGCTAAGATGGCTGATGAAGGTGGCATGCATGCTATTTGGACGGGCGAGCATCACGGTATGGATTTTACTATCGCCCCTAATCCATTTTTGAACTTAGTGGACTTAGCTCATCATACTAAGAATGTCAGATTAGGCACCGGTACTGTTATTGCGCCCTTTTGGCATCCAATAAGACTAGCGGGTGAAGCGGCTATGACTGATATTCTAACTAAAGGCAGATTGGATTTAGGGATTGCTCGCGGCGCTTATATGTTTGAGTACGAGCGTTTGATGCCGGGTATGGATGCGATGGAAGCTGGTGGCCGTATGCGCGAGCTGGTGCCCGCGGTTCAGCAATTATGGCAAGGCGACTATGCTCACGATGGCAAATATTCAAAATTCCCAAATACGACCTCGGCACCTAAGCCTATTCAACAAGGCGGTATACCGATGTGGATTGCCGCTCGCGCTCCGGATAGTCATGACTTCGCCGTTAAAAATAACTGTAACGTGCAAGTTACCCCCTTATGGCAAGGTTTAGATGAGATTGAAAGCTTAATGAAAGCCTTTAAAAATGCCAAAGCAGAATACGGAGACGGTAAAGATCCAAAAATCATGCTTTTGCAACATGCTTATGTCGGCAGCGATGCCAATGAGGTCGCTGAAGCTGCTAAATGCATCAGTCGTTTTTATTGTTATTTTGGCTCATGGTTTAAAAATGAGCGTCCCGTTACCCAAGGACTTATTAAGCCATTAAGCGATGATGAGATGGCAAAGATGCAGATGTATGCACCCGAAAAAATGCTTGAGAATATGCCTATTGGGACGGCTGAGCAAGTTATCAAAAAGCTGAAACATTATGAAGATTTAGGCTATGACGAGTTTGCCTTTTGGATTGACTCTAGTATGACTTTTGAGCAAAAACGCGACTCTTTACGTCGTCTTATTGATGACGTCATGCCAGCATTTGCATAATCTTATCAAGCTAAATTCGCTAGAATTAAGTGATAAATAGTCCGACAAATAATTTGGAGAGAATCATGACTAAACCTCATTACCAACTCTATATCAACGGGGAATGGTGCGAAGGTAGCGATAACCAACGTATGGACAGTTATAACCCTGCAACGGGCGAAGCTTGGGCGACATTTGCCTGTGCTAGTCCTGCTGATGTTGAACGTGCGGTTCGCGGTGCAAAGGCTGCATTAAATAATCCTGAATGGGCGAAAATGACTGCCTCTAGTCGTGGCAAGCTGCTGTATCGTCTCGCTGAACTGGTTGAACAAAACGCTGATGAGTTAGGAAAAATAGAGACGACTGATAGTGGCAAGCTGGCGCACGAAACTGTTGCCCAAACCAAATATATCGGTGACTATTATCGCTATTACGCGGGGCTTGCGGATAAAATTGAAGGCGCAACGCTACCAATTGATAAGCCGGATATGTTTGTCTTTACTCGCCGTGAGCCCATTGGCGTAGTCGCTGCTGTCGTACCATGGAACGCGCAGATGTTTTTGACAGCGACTAAACTTGGTCCGGCCTTAGCCGCGGGCTGTAGCATTATTTTAAAAGCCTCTGAGATAGCCCCTTGTCCCATGTTTGCCTTTGCCAAACTGATTGAGCAAGCCGGTTTCCCTAAAGGGGTAGTATCTGTGATTACAGGCGATGCCCAGAACTGTGCTATTCCGCTAACCAGTCATCCTGATGTGGATAAAATTGCTTTTACTGGTGGTCCTGATGCCGCGCGTCATGTGGTCAGAAACTCTGCCAATAGCTTTGCGGTGACTAGCTTAGAGCTTGGCGGTAAATCCCCTATCATCGTTTTTGATGATGCTGATTTAGAAAGTGCTGCTAATGGCTTAATTGCTGGTAACTTTGGCGCTTCTGGTCAGTCCTGTGTCGCAGGATCGCGAGGCTTTGTGCAGCGTTCTATTTTGCCTGAAATCATCAAGCGTGTAGAAGAAAAAGCTAAAAATATAGTTATTGGCAATCCTCTTGATCCTCAAACTCATGTGGGTCCTTTATGTACTAAAGCTCAAGTTGAGCGCATCAAAGACACGCTTAGCAAAGCTATCTCACAAGGGGCGACTATTCGTTTTGGCGGACAGCCGCCTACAGACTCTACTTTGGTAAATGGCAATTATTTTAGTCCTACCTTGGTAGAATGCCCGAACACCGATATCGAAACGCAAACTATTGAGATGTTTGGTCCTGTGATGTCGTTGGTCGCTTTTGATACTGAAGATGAAGCCATTGCTATGGCAAATAATAGTGTTTATGGCTTGGGGTCTGGCGTTTTTACCCAAAATCTAGCTCGTGCACATCGTGTTTCGCAGCAGATACGTTCAGGCATCTGCTGGGTTAATACCTATCGAGCGATTTCTCCTACGGCACCGTTTGGAGGTTACAACCAATCAGGATATGGGCGTGAAGCAGGTAGCGATTCAGTACTAGAATATACTCGCACCAAAACGACGTGGATTAATATTTCGGCAGAGCCGATGGCTAATCCTTTTATCATGAGGTAATAAATGTAAATGGTTAATTGCATTAAGTTTTAAGGAAAAAACTATGCCTATTCGACCCCCATTAAAAGAGTTAAAGATTAAAACCCATGACAAAGGATTTTATAAAGGTTTTAATCGTATCGTGACGATAACCTCAAAAATCCTAGTAACGCTGGTCGTTATTTGGATTCTGAGCGATATTGAACGTTCTGGTGCTATTTTAGATGCGATGAAAAATTGGTCATACGCCAATCTCAATAGCTATTACACCTATTCGATAGCCTTTTATATATTGGTCTGTTTGACCGCTATTTTATGGCCATCGTTTGGACGCACTAAACTTGGCTCTGATCCTAATGGAAAACCTGAATTCTCTAATTTCTCATGGTTTTCTATGATTTTTGGCGCGGGTATTGGCATTGGGGTATTGACCTATAGTGCTGCTGAACCCATTTGGCACTTAGCAAGTAATCCCGATACCATTATGTCAAAAGAGATAATAATTTTGGCGCTAAATGCTAATGATCTCATATTACCCGAAGGCGTTGATGTTTTTGCTTTTTATCAAGATCAAGTGGCTTCTAATACATTAACGGCTGTAGATGGTGTGGTTATACCCAAGACAGCCGCTGCTTTAGATGGTGCTTTTCGCTATTCGTTTTTGCACTGGGGTATTAGTGCTTGGGCAACTTATTGTCTGGTCGGTATTTGCCTGGCTTTTTTTAGTTACTCTCGTGGCTTACCACTCACCATGCGCTCGGCATTAACGCCTTTATTTGGTAAACATTTAGAGGGACCGTTAGGCAACATCATTGATATCTCTGCAGTGATTGCGACCATATTCGGTATCGCGCAAACCATTGGTATCGGCCTCAGCTCATTTGCTTCTGGTCTTTATAGCATTACTGGTATTGCATGGTTGGTCACTAACCCTATTAATCCTGAACCAACTACAGGCGCTTTATTAGTATCGCTGTTTGTAGTCATGTGTCTATCGATGATTTCGGCTTTGTCAGGTGTGGGACGCGGAGTAAAATGGTTAAGTAACCTTAATATGGTATTGTCATTTTTACTATTAGCCTTTTTCTTAATCTTTGGCGCTACTATGTTTGCACTAGAGATGCTAGGTAAAGGGATTGCTAGTTATGTCGTCAATCTGCCAGCAATGGTGTTTACCGTTTGGGATCCTAATACCGAACTGGGTGGCTGGCAAACCAGCTGGTCTATTTTTTATTGGGCATGGTGGATTGCTTTTGCGCCGTTCGTTGGTATGTTTTTAGCCCGCATATCCAAAAATCGTACCATTCGTGAATTTGGCTTAATTGGTATTGTGGCTCCGAGCCTTACTCTCTTCATCTGGTTCTCTTTTATTGGTGGTACAGGCATTGATTTAGAGTTAAGCGGTATCGCTGGCGGGAAAATTTTTGACTCAGGATTAACCGCGCAGCTGTTTGAAATTATTGGCTTTATGTTAGAGCCTGCAATGGCAAAAATGCTATCAGCAATGGTTGTGGTACTACTATTAACCTATTTAGTCACTTCTGCTGATTCTGCAATGTTGGTTGTGAACATGCTCAACGCTGGCGGCGAAGTCGAGATTGAGAATGGTCAAAAACATATTATTGTTTGGGCCATTGCCCTAGCTTCTGTCATTGCCGCATTATTATTAGCTGGCGGCTTAGATGCTATTACCTCGGCGATGATTATCGCGGCAATACCATTCTCATTCATTATTATTTTAATGGCTATTAGTTTACTAAAGGCATTATTTTTAGATGGCAGGCGATCAAAAGAGCCGTAACGATTAAACACTAAAAAAATCACTGGTATTTTTGATACCAGTGATCTCTATAGACTACTCTTAAAGCGCAGTGGTAGCTCAAATTCTGGTGCTATAACATCCGCGTCAGGGTATCGTCTTTGCGAACATAATGATGGATCAAAGCCATAGCAGTGTGCCCAATGATTAAGGCAGCTAATAACCAAGCCAGTGGTGAATGCAGCTCACCTAGCGTTGCCGCCCAAGCCAGCTCGTCACCTTTAGCCACTATCTCGATACCAAAGGCAGTGACACCATACCCACCTCCCAGCATAACCATGATTCCCGTTAGCGGCATCAATAACATACAAGCGTAGAGAAGGCTATGTCCTGCGGTAACCAGCTTGGCGGTGGCTGGATCTTGCTCAGGGCGCTGGTGACGCTGTGTCGCCACCCAGAGCAGTCTTAGGACTATTAATACTAGCAATAGTATGCCAATAGAGACATGTCAAGGCACCAAAGTCTGTCCAACCCAATGCTCGCCATCACTGATACGATCAGCAAACTTAAGCAGCTGCCATGTGATTAATAGTGCCATACTCCAATGCAAAAATTTGCTAACGCGCCCATAGCGATTTTTAGAATCGATATTCATATATGTTTTCTCTTTATCTAACTGTGCTAATAATAAATTATGCCCATTCGATAATAAGCGTCTCTTTGCCTGCCATACGCTCTAGATAATCGCTGACCACTTTTTAAGGTTTAATCTTTTAGAATAACCCTACTTTACTACCAATGCAGTATGAGAGTAAGAGTGGTAACATTGAATAATTAACAACATAGTGTTGATAATAGCTCAGAACCGAACTAGCAACTCAGATCACTTTGGAGTGTTTATGGATAGAATCGATGCGATGCGAGCCTTTGTAGCAGTAGTAAACGAAGGCAGCTTTAGTCAAGCGGCAAACACTTTGCAGCTCTCCGCGCAGCTGGTGAGTAAATATGTCTCTAGGCTTGAGGAGCAACTACATACTCGCTTGCTTAATCGTACCACTCGTAAAGTGAGCGTGACTGAAGCTGGCAGCCAATACTTTATACATGCGCAGCAGATTTTATTGAGCATTGATGATATGGAGGCGCAATTGGGCGGCTTACAGCAGCTTCCTAAGGGTACGTTGCGGATCAGTGCGCCTGTCTCATTTGCCCTAAAGCATATGGCAAAATTGATTGCTGATTTTCAGGCTCGCTATCCTTCAGTCATCGTTGATCTACAGCTGAGCGACCGAAAAGTCGATATTGTTGAAGAAGGGTTTGATATTGCACTGCGTATTGGACAGCTTGAAAGCTCATCACTTATTGCTAAGAAGATTGCACCTATTCGCGTAATTTTATGCGCATCGCCTAAATATCTGCAAATTCACGGTACGCCCAAACGGCTTGAGGATTTAGAGGCGCATCGCTATTTGCATTACAGCTATATGAATTTAGAAACTAAGGGGCAAATTTTTAAATACTTAGATTAACACACCAAGTGCAACGCTAAATTATATCTTAGATTAACATACCAAGTGCAACGCTAAATTATATTATAGAACACCTGATTGGGCGTTTTAAACCCTAAGCGTTTTCTTGGTCTGCTGTTTAGTTTATTCTCAATGTCCTGTATCTCATTATCAGAGACTTGTCTAAAGTCACAACCCTTAGGCAAGAACTCTCTGATTAAGCCGTTGGTATTCTCGTTGGTTCCTCGCTGCCATGACGCATAAGCATCGGCAAAGAAGAAGGAAGTAAAGAGTTTTCGTTTCACCTTCTTATGCTGAGCAAACTCTTTACCATTGTCAGAGGTAATGGTCTTAACCTGTAACCTCACTGGCTTTAAGATACCTATCATTGCCTCTGATACTTGCTGTGCCGTTTTATGACCCACAC
>NZ_RRYW01000006.1 GCF_014861365.1 Psychrobacter sp. FME6 | reverse complement strand
CAATCAGGTGTTCTATAATATAATTTAGCGTTGCACTTGGTGTGTTAATCTAAGAGATAAGAAAAGTGGTAGAATACTTCTGAGGTTTATTCAGCGGACTTCCAAATACGATTTATGAAAAATGTCAAATGAAAAAGTAACAGCCAAGTTTGGACTTCCTAGAATACTATCAAAACCATATTACAGTGAGGGCTCAAAAATTAAATTGCCAAACAAATTAGGTATAAACCACTCAGTAAAGTATGCGATGACCTATTATTGAGAAATGTTCAGATGTATAGTAAAAGAAACATAAATCCGCTACAGTATATGATATGGCATACTCAAAAGACTACCGACAACTGATACTCAATAAGCTTGAAGAAGGCTATAGCATTCGACAACTTGCAGAGGAGTATCAAATTAGCACCAATACCATTCAGCGTTGGAAAAAATTCCCTGAGCGTAAAAAACGTCAATTTACTCCGACAAAGATAGACGATGATTTACTAAGAGCTGATGTAGACGCTTATCCTGATGATTATCAGCACGAACGGGCTCGGCGTTTTAACTGCACTCAAAGAGCGATAGGCATCGCTTTAAAACGACTCTGCATCACTCAAAAAAAAGAGCTTAACTCATCCAAAAGGAGATGATAAAAAACGTCTAATATTTCTTGAAAAGTTAGCGCAATTTAAGTTTGATGATAAGCCCATTATCTATCTTGATGAAAGTGGCTTTAAATCTCATAAGAATAGACCTTACGGTTATTCTCATAGAGGTAAAAAATGCTTTGGAAAATACAACTGGCAGCTTGAGAACCAAACCAATGCTATAGGCGCTAGCTGTTCGCTGTTGGACTCTATGATAGCAGTGTCAATAGCGATGTATTCCATAGTTGGGTTGAACAACTGCTGCTACCAGGCCTACCGAAAGACAGCGTAATCATTATGGATATGAGCGAGGATAAAGCAAAGCACTGCTTTGCTCGAGCGCAAGGGGAGAGCTGTGCTCGAGTACTACAACCTTTCCTAAGCGAAAAGACACGACTGAACTCATAGAGAGTGCAAATCACACTATTTTATGGTCGCCGCCTTACAGTCCTAATTTAAATCCTATCGAGCAGATGTGGGCTTGGGACAAACAAAAACGTAAAGAGTGGCGGCTAGATTGTGTTGATACCTTGTTCTTTTATTTCTTATGGCTGTGTGGCGATTTATAAGTTCTTTGACTATATAACTGAATTGACGAACGCGATACTTTAATTGTAGAAAGATTGGCGACGGTGTATCAAAAGGTATGCTGAGGGAATAAAGGAAGAGTGACAACCAAAGTAAGATGATATGTTTAAGATTATGAAGACAAAAATAGACTTTATTCGTCCCAATTGCCATAGTCCTAGTTTAAAGAAAATGGTATAAAAGGCTATGGTAAGCAAAACTACCTATGTAAGAACTGCATGCGTCAGTTCACTGGTGACCATACCTTGAGCTACTAAGGCTGTCATTCTAAAATTGAGTATAGAATACGGCTGATGATTGTTAGCATACTTTTTTAGAACACTACCAGATTGGCTTCTATAATCCATTGGAAAATTTTGGCATAAGAGAAAAAAGTATGAGAGTATTCAAAATTCTGCCTTATTAAATGAGCAGTGTATTAGTTTTTTAAAATAGATCGGTATGTTGCTTAATAAATAAAAACGATATAGGCATAGGCTAGAGTATGCTGGAAAAATAGATGTAATTAAAGCTAGCTATGTATTTCAATCAATTAGTTAATATATTAAATTCAATTAAATAAGATGTAAGATATAAGGTGTAAAGAAACTGTGAGTAAACTTACTAAATTAGCAAAAAACCCTTCTCTTTTTTTTCTAGATTCTTTTAAAAAAAGAATAAAACAGATAAATTCAAGCTTAAATGGCGATGATTATTTACTTGATAATAAGCATAAGTCAAAAACAAATGATAGAGCTAAGGGTAGTAATAAAAGTGGCTATGAAATAGAATCTAAGCAGTCCGCTCTGAAGTCTTTAAGTATTTTGAAACCTGATTATAGTTTTGAAGAAGGTAAGGAAGCTTATTTATACTTGCCTTGGATAAAGAGTCATGGTGATGCAGTAATACAGTCTATAAATAAATCGAAAAATTTTAAGATCTACCCACTTCAGTTGTTTGATGGTTATGGCGAAGTAAATAGAAAAAATATTTCAAGGTTTTCACGTGAAGATCCTGCCCAATACCGGAAATTTCTACTAAGTCACTTAGCAGTTATTAAAAAAGATATTCAGGGAGTTATATTTACTTTTGACTGGCATCCTGCAATGAGAATTCTAGTGAATGCATGTAATGACTTAGGAATAAAAACAATTCTGGTGCTCCATGAATCTGTATTTTTATCACAAGAAAAGTACTATATGTATAAGTTAGGCGCTTATGAAATAAACCTTCCTAAGTGTGACCATATAATTACGTGGGGGCAATTGCAGAAAGATATTTTTATAGAACGCGGCATAGATGAGAATAGGATTGAAGTGCTTGGTGCCCCAAAATTTGATATTTATAATAATTACGAGAGCTTAACTTCTCGTAAAGACTTTTGTATGATTTATGGTCTTGATCCAAATAAAAATATTTTTTTGTATGCCTTACAGCCTATGGATATTCAAGTAGATCAAGGTTATGCGCTTCAACGACAGAATCAAGCATTATTAGATATTATAGATTACTGTGAAAGAAATGATTCCCAACTTATCATGCGTGAACCGCCAAGTAATAATAAGAATACTATTTTTAGAAGAACAAAGGATAAGGTGGAAGCTGATGAAAGATTGGTTATTGATAAGTCTGGTTCTTATCTCTTACCAGTAGCTGAGAATTTATATCACGCTGATCTGTTATTATCAGTTAATAGTACTTTAATTCTTGAGGCTTTACTGTCGGATACTCCCGTAGTATCTACAAAGTATTTTGATTTTACACAAATGTGGGATGGGATGAAAATTCCAGTAGCACATAATAAAGATGAACTTTTTGATAGAATAGATGAAGTGTTGACAAGTAATGCTTCACTTGAAAGCATAGATTGGTCTTGGGCAGAAAAATCTCTATCAGCGGGGAGGTTTGATGGTCAAGCTTCAACGAGAATTACAAAATACTTGGAAGTTTTGAGTAATAGTGAAAATTTAGAAGAAAATGAAAAGGTAGAGCCTTTTAATTCACATATAAAATATCTTGCTAACTCAAATCCAGATTTAATTAAAAATACAGGCTTATACTTACCGGAACTCTTGAATTTTTCTGAAATGATAAAGCCTAGGAATGAAATAGAAGCTTCTCTTTGTGACGAAGTAATACAGTGGGGTATTACAGAAAGTAATAATAAAAAACCTGTTTCAAAACTCATGAATTCTTTTGGCAAAAAACCTTTCATTATAGAGGATGGTTTTATAAGATCAGTTGGTATAGGTTTGTCTAAAGAGCCAGCCTTGTCTATTACTCTGTGCGGCAGTAATACAGCATACTATGATTCTTACAAGGCTTCAAGTTTCGAAAAAATACTAAATTCTGATAGATTATTTACAGATGAAGAGCTGTTGAAAGCCAAGAATAGTATTAAGTTGATAACTGACAATCATATCTCCAAGTATAACGACTCTCCTCATTTACCTGTTTCAATAGGTCGCGATAGTGCACGTAAGGTACTTGTAGTTGATCAACGCTATGGCGATCAATCTGTAGTCTGTGCAAAAGCTAATGAAAACGACTTTCAAAGAATGTTGATTGACGCTATTCAAGATAATCCTGAAGCAGATATTATCATAAAAAGACACCCTGATGCTGTGAAAGGAGCAAAGGGTTCTTACTTTAGTGATGAAAATGTAGAGTTTACTAGAGACATAAATAACGTTTATTTAATTGACTATGATATTCATCCTCATCAATTACTAGAAATTGTTGATAAAGTTTATGTCTGCAGCTCAGGTCTTGGTTTTGAAGCTTTACTATATAATAAAGAAGTTATTTGTTATGGTGTACCATTTTATTCAAACTGGGGTATTACGACAGACAAAATAGTGGAAGATAGACGTATAAAAAATAGAACTATTGAGGAAGTATTTTATATTTCATATATTGAATGTAGCCGTTATTATTCTCCAGACTTAGAGAGAGTATGTGATATAGATGATTGTATAAATTATATCATTAAATATAGAAATATTTAATGATCTGTAATTAGAGAGTTATGATAATAAACTTATAGGAACTAATAGACCTCTTGTGAAAACACTCGTTTATTGACTTCCACTGACAGATTTGTGCAGGCTAGCGATGACTTATATAAAAGGTTGAATGCCTTAGAGCTATCATAATATATTGACTATTCTTCTAAGATCTACTTTTTACTTGAGTATTTAGATTTAAGCTGTTTTAAAACGTACAATAAGATATGTTTTAGGCTTGAAAATTAATAATGATCATTATTAAAAAACAGTATATTTTTTAAATTGTAACGGTTGTATATATTATTTAAAGAATAATTTTATTAGTCATACTGTTTTAATAATATGCTATTATTAAATTTTAATCACATTTATATTTGAAGCTATCTTGAAATAATAGAGGGAATTGTATGTTATATAGTTTTACTCAACGATCCGTAAAGTCAATAGGTTTAAATATAGACTTGCTTCAATTAAAAGGCAAGCTGAAATGCTCGTCTCCTATTTCATTTCAAGATTGCGTAATCTCTGGAAACTGTGAGGTAGGTGCGTTTACTTATTTTGGTAAAAAATGTGAAATAAGGAATACAGAAATTGGTAATTACTGCTCTATTTCTGCAGAGGTCATTATTAATCCTTTCCAACATCCGATTAATTTCTTGAGTACATCTGGTTTTGCTTTTGGTGACAATGGAGGTTTAGGAAACTTTGATGCATTCAAAAGTATTAAATCAAAGAATCAGCAGAACAAGCAAGGACAGGTTAAGGTAGGTAATAGACCTCTTGCATAAGTCATCGCTAGCCCTTGTAACTTCGTCAGTTGAAGTCAATGAACTGGTACTTTTGCAAAAGGTCTAATGATGTTTGGATAGGTAGACGAGTTATCATTATGTCAGGAGTTAGTATTGGTGACGGAGCAATAATTGCTGCTAACTCAGTTGTTACTAAAGACATTCCTCCTTATAGTATCTACGGTGGAGTAGCAGCAAAGCTAATAAAAATGAGGTTTGACCCTGATTTGATAGGATTGCTTTGTGATAGTAGTTGGTTTGATTATGTATTAGATCGTGAGATATTAGGAGATGTTAATTATGACAATGTAATAGAATCTATTAATATCATTAACTTGCATAAATATGAACTTCAAAAGATAGAAAAAAACATTACACTGAACAGAAAAAAAGCTGAAATAAAAATTGAATATTAAAATTTGCAAGAGCTCATAGTAAATTGATTATTGAGTTTTCCATTCTGAGAAAAAATATGAGAAATGAATATTCTGAAATCTTCGAAAAAGTTATCAATATAGAGATAGAGTCTTTAGTTGGACTCACAGCTTCAGTAGGGAGTGACTTTACGAAAGCCTGCAAAGAAATTTTGGAATGTAAAGGCCGCCTTATTATTACTGGTATGGGTAAATCAGGTTTAGTAGGTCGTAAAATAGCAGCTACTATGGCATCTACAGGTACACCAGCTTTTTTTGTACATCCTGGCGAAGCGGGTCATGGCGACCTTGGTATGATTGTAAAGGGCGATGTCATCCTAGCTATTTCAAACTCTGGCAATAGCGATGAAATTAATATTTTATTACCTGTGATTAAAAAACTAGACTTACCTTTAATAAGTATTAGTAAAAACTTATCAGGTAGATTGCCTCAAGCAGCGGATGTTGCTTTAACGCTTGGCGACTTTGAAGAAGCCTGTCCAATGGGTTTAGCTCCTACATCGAGTACCACAGCCACAATGGTACTCGGTGATGCACTGGCTATCGCTTTGCTAGAAGCTCGCGGCTTTAAATCTGAGGACTTTGCTTTATCTCACCCTGCTGGCTCTCTAGGTAAGAAGCTATTGACTCATGTTGCTGATCTGATGAAATCGGGTGACGAGATTCCTTTAGTAACAGGAAGCACTAGTATAATAGAGGCTCTATTCGAAATCACAGAAAAAAGATTGGGGATGACGGTAGTACTAGATGATGAAAATCATTATGGAGTACTGACTGATGGCGATATACGTCGCCTACTTACAGTTAATCAAGACATGAGCCAGCCGATTGCCAGTGTCATGAAGACTATGCCTATTACGACCTCACCTGATATGAAGGCATCAGAAGCGCTCAATATCATGAGACAAAAGAAAGTAAATCAACTTATAGTTTTAGATGGTGGTACGTTAGTCGGTGTGCTTGCTTTGCGTGACTTAGTACAAGCTGGTATTAATTAAATATAAATGGCTGCTCCAGTCATATCTATTAGGAAGTATGGTATGAAGATTACAGAAGATATTAGCGTTGGTAATGATAAGCCGTTTGTATTATTCGGCGGTATTAACGTCATTGAGTCAAGAGATCTTGCTCTAAGAGCATGTGAAGCTTACGTAGAGATTACTCAAAAGCTTGGCATACCGTATGTATTTAAAGCCAGCTTCGATAAAGCCAATAGATCTTCAATACATTCCTTCCGTGGTCCGGGGTTGGATGAAGGACTGAAGATATTGCAAGAAGTTAAAGATACTTTTAATGTCCCTGTTATTTCTGACGTTCATGAGATAGAGCAATGTCAGCCAGCTGCTGAAGTCATTGATATATTACAGTTACCTGCTTTTTTAGCCCGCCAAACAGATTTGATAAAGGCATTAGCAGAAACTGGCCGACCGATTAATATCAAAAAACCACAGTTTCTCAGCCCTGAGCAAATGAAAAATATCATTAATAAGTTTAATGAAATGGGTAGTGATAAATTAATGCTTTGTGAGCGTGGTAGTTGTTTTGGTTATGACAATCTAGTGGTTGATATGCTAGGTCTAGGCGTTATGAAACGTGTCAGTAATAACTTACCAATTATCTTTGATGTAACGCATTCACTGCAAACTAGAAATGCAGGTAGTGAGGCATCGGGTGGTCGTAGAGATCAACTTATTGAGTTAGCACGCTCAGGCATGGCATCGGGTCTTGCTGGATTGTTTTTAGAAGCACATCCAAATCCTGATGCTGCTAAATGTGACGGACCTAGTGCTTTGCCACTCGATAAGCTAGAGCCTTTCTTACAGCAAATGAAGCAAATTGATGACTTGGTTAAATCATTGCCTGATTTAGACATTCAGTAAAACTTATTCAAAGGTATATCAGATGCAATCTGTTGCTATTGTTATTCCCGCTCGTTATTCATCTTCACGCTTTCCTGGGAAACCACTTGCAGATATTTTGGGTAAACCAATGATTCAGCATGTGTATGAGAAAGCCGCATCTGTTAAGAACGCTACTGTAGTAGTTGCAACAGATGACAAAAACATTCTTTCAGTAGTTAACAGTTTTGGTGGTAAGGGAGTGATGACAAGCTCAACTCATGCTTCAGGTACTGATAGATTAGTAGAAGTAATGAATAAAGTTGATGCTGATCTGTATATCAACTTACAAGGTGATGAGCCTTTGGTTCGTCCTGAGGATCTAGAGCTGCTAATTAATGCTATGGCAGCAGATAAGTCAATTGAAGTTGGAACGCTTTATCATTCTATCAGTGCGCATCAGGCTAAAGATCCTAATACAGTCAAAGTGGTAACATCTCACAGTGGTCGTGCTTGTTATTTTAGCCGCTCTCCTATACCTTTTATTAGGGATAAGGATGTACAGACGAATTATAAACAACACGTTGGTGTATATGCTTACCGTAAGTCTGTGCTAGAGCAATATTCTCAATTAGCTGAATCTGAAATTGAGATAGCAGAGCAGCTTGAGCAATTAAGATTGTTAGATAGCGATATAGATATTTATGCATTTGAAGTAATGCAAACAGGACCCGGTGTAGATACTCCAGAAGATTTAGAGAAAGTAATCGCTATTCTTCAAGGTAAGCCATTAGAGAGTGAAAAATCTTTACTCTCTAACATTAACCTTGTTATTACGGATATTGATGGCGTATTAACAGACGGTGGTATTTACTATGATGAACATGGTGAATGTATCAAACGCTTTCATGTGCGCGATGGTTTAGGTATAAAGCTGTTGCAACAGGCAGGCATTCAAGTAGCAGTATTATCAGGTAAAGATTCAAAGTCATTAAGGAAAAGGATTTCTGATTTAGGGATTGATATTTTTATGCTAGGTATCAAAAATAAAGAAATGGCTTGTCAAGAAATTATTCAGCGTGCAAATACTATCAAAGCCAATACGGTATATATCGGTGACGACACCATTGATTTACCAGCCTTCATTAGTTGTGGTGTTGCCGTGGCTGTTGCTGATGCGCCAGATTATGTCAAGGTTAAGTGTGATTTAGTGACAAATACCAAGGGTGGCTTTGGCGCTTTACGTGAATTGGCTGATAAAATCTTGATTGAACAAGGTCAGTCTAAATTAATAGAAGATCCTGCTGCTTTTCTAAAAATTCATGCAGATATAACACAGTGATTATATTGACTGTATAGATAGCATATTAGGAAGTATTGACACTTATTATCCTCTCTTTCACAGATAGCTTCATAAAAAGGTCGCCCTAATACGGTGACCTTTTTGCCTCTTAACAACGCCTCAAATCCACCTAATGACGTAATCGTATAAACATGATCGATGGTCTCTAAAGCATCGACCAAATGAATAGACTGAGTGAGAATAAGGCAATCTAACTCAGTTAGGGTGTTAACGATAGAAGAATCATTGAGGGTCATCGGATGCGGTTTGACGATGATTTGTGCATTAGGGTTCTCGTTAATAGCTCGATTAACCACATCAAGTAGGGTAATACCAATACCGCCACCGTATTTTAACGAATCATCATGTGGTACTTGACCTAATACTAAAATACGTTTTTTATTCTTAATTCCATATATCGGTACGACATCGACATAAGGTTGATGATTATACTTGCTCACGCGACGCGCAACGTAATAATCGAGCATCTCTTGTGCTAGTGTTTCATCATAGCCGTCCTGCTCAAAGTCAAAATTGGCGATTAAATCGGTCAAATCGTTTGGACGACTGGTATCAAAGTAGGGCGCTTGGCTGTCTATTACGATAGATAATGGCGGCGCACCACTCTCATCATCAGGCCCTGAACGAATAAAACCATCTTCTAAAAAGAAGATATCTAGACCTTGCTCGCGGATATAATCGATAAAAAATGGTGGTGCTTTATAACCCCAGATATAAATAACCGGATTAATACGCTGAATAAAAGGCTTCAGCCATTTATCAAAATAGTGTTGATCAAAGTGGCGTTGGGTCTGAATATGAGACGCTTCAAACACCCAGTCGGCCACCATGTCACGCCATGGCTGCATACCGACGACCAAGGCTAAGCGCTGTTTTGGCTGACGATAGTGTTTATAGTAGCCTGATAATAACGGCTTAATGTAAGCTTCAAATTTCATAAGATAATTAACAGCTATGGTTGGTAGCGTATCAGGATGGATAAAGCCTGCTTTAACGATAATAAGACAAATATGATGGCGTAAAGCAGCTTGCTATAGCAATATGGGCGTATTTACGTTGGTAATATTATAGGGTTACCAGTATAGTGGCATTTATAAATAAAAACGAATGATGAAATTAAAAGAGTAATGGTGTTTTTTATGAAAAACAAGATATTGGTCACTGGCGGTGCAGGTTATATCGGCTCGCATACTTGTATTGCGCTGCATCAGGCAGGCTACGAGATAGTAGTATACGACAATCTATCCAATAGTAGCCGCGAAGCGGTCAATCGTGTTGCTAGTCTTATCGGTCAGCCAATTGACTTTGTGGAAGGTGATATCCGTGATACGGATTTACTAAGACAGGTGTTTTCTGACAATCAATTCTTTGGTGTCATTCATTTTGCAGGTCTTAAAGCGGTTGGTGAGTCGGTTGCCAAACCATTGATGTATTATAATAATAACGTTAGTGGTACGATTAGCTTATTGGAAGTCATGGCAGAATATGACGTTAAAAATCTGGTGTTCTCATCGTCAGCAACGGTTTACGGTGATCCTGAAGTCTTACCTATTGATGAAAGTTCACCGCGTTCTTGTACCAATCCTTATGGACAAAGCAAACTAACGGTCGAGCATATCTTAGAAGATCTTGCTGTATCAGATGAAAGCTGGAACCTCATTCCTTTGAGGTATTTTAATCCAGTAGGGGCACATCCATCAGGGCAGATTGGCGAAGACCCGAATGACATTCCGAATAATTTAATGCCTTATATCTCTCAAGTAGCCGTCGGTAAACTGTCCAAGCTCAGTATCTTTGGTAATGACTATCCGACTATTGACGGTACTGGTGTCCGTGATTTTATTCATGTCACTGATCTGGCACAAGGTCATGTTGCCGCGCTTGATTACTTGCTGAGTTACTTAGAGCAGCAAACCAGCATAGAAGAACACAGCTCAAATAAGAAAAGCTCAATAGGATTTCTACCGATTAATTTAGGTACGGGTACCGGTACTTCTGTTTTAGAGCTAGTAACGGCGTTTTCTAAAGTGTCGGAACAAGATATTCCTTATCAGTTTGTTAGCCGCCGCGCTGGTGATATCGCGAGTTGTTATGCCAGTGCTGATAAAGCGCGAGATTTATTAAATTGGCAAGCAAAACTCTCTATCTCTGATATGTGCCAAGATACTTGGCGTTGGCAAAAGATGAACCCTAACGGCTATAATCTAGCTTAGCTTTTATAAAAAACAACTATTACTTCATCCTTCTTTTAATACAGTCTAAAAATTATGAAAAAAATTACCCACGCCGTCATTCCCGTCGCAGGCTTTGGCACGCGTATGTTGCCATTGTCTAAATCCGTACCAAAAGAGCTATTGCCGCTTGGTAATCGACCGGCTATTCATTATGTCGTCGAAGAGGCGATTGCTGCCGGTATCAAGCATATTGTCTTGGTCGGTCATGCGCAAAAAAGTGCCATTGAGAACTACTTCGACATCAATGCAGAGCTGGATAACCAGTTGCGTCATAAAGGCAAAGATGCGCTAGCCGATAGTTTAAACTGGTTGCCTGAGGATGTAACAGTATCAATGATACGTCAAGGTCAGCCATTAGGTTTGGGCCATGCAGTACTCGCTGCGCGCCCGATTATTGGTGAGCATGATTTTGCCGTATTATTGCCTGACGTGGTGCTTGATCCTTTTACTGGCGATATGACTGCTGATAACTTAGCCTTTATGCTCAATGCCTTCGCTGATGATGCTCATTCACAAATACTGGTTGAGCAAGTCGCTGATGAGGACGTGCATAAATACGGCATCGCCCAATTGAATGAAGCGTTTAGTGATACCAGTGATGTTGATGAAGCTGATCTGAATGCTAGCTTTAAAGTCGCCGGTTTTGTAGAGAAGCCAAATTTAGCAGACGCGCCATCACGTTTAGCGGTAGTAGGGCGTTATGTGTTTAGTAATAATATTTTTGATTATTTGGCCAATACTACAGCCTCTGTTGGTGGTGAAATTCAACTGACTGACGCTATTGATGCGCTAATTAGCCAGCACGGGGTCGATGTGACGACCATGCGCGGCGATAGCTATGATGCTGGGGATATGCGCTCTTATATGCAGGCCTTTATTTATTTCGCTCAGCAGCAATTAGCAAACAAAGAGTAGTTGATGAACGGTATAGAAGATAATAAAGCGTATAGCAGCGCTCGCAGCTCTAAACACTGGCAGCAGTTACAGATACTTGCTGAGCAGCCATGGTCACTTGCCAATTTATTTGCACACGATGATGATCGTGCTAAGCATTTTAGTACGCAAGCTGGTGCGCTATATATGGACTATAGCAAGCAGTGTATTGATGAGAGAGTGTTATCTAGCCTGCTAAGTCTGGCTGATAGCTGTGATTTAACAGCGCGAATCAAGAGTTTGATGCAAGGAGCGATGGTTAATGCCAGTGAGGAGCGCGCCGCTTTGCATACAGCGCTGCGCTTGCCAGAGACGGCAGAGTTGAAAACTAGCGACCAAAATGTGGTTAAGGATGTGCATCACAGTTTGGCGCAGGTTGCCAGATTATCTGATCGGGTGCGTAATGGCACCTGGCGCGGGTTTTCGGGACAAGCGATTACCGATGTGGTCAATATCGGTGTTGGTGGCTCAGATCTTGGTCCGCTAATGGCGACGACCGCGCTCGATGAATGGGCAGATACAGATATTGAGGTGCATTTTGTTTCTAACATGGATGGCACCCAGCTCGATAACTTGCTCAAGCATTTAAACCCTGAGACTACCTTATTTATTATCTCATCCAAATCCTTTGGTACCGTTGATACGCTATCGAATGCTAAAACGGCATTGTCATGGTTGCTTGCCACTGCCAAGCTGCGCGCTGGCACCGAAGGCAGTGTATTACGTCGCCACTTTATCGGGATATCTGCCAATAGCAAAAAAATGAGCGCTTGGGGTATTCATCCCGAGCATCAATTACAGCTTTGGGAGTGGGTTGGCGGGCGTTTTTCTTTGTGGTCAGCGATTGGGTTGGCTATTGCGATTCGCATTGGTATGGCTGGGTTTAAACAATTATTGGCCGGTGCTCATCGTATGGATGAGCATTTTGCCCAGGCAGATTTTGCAGAAAACTTACCCGTATTGTTAGGCTTGCTTGCGGTATGGAACAGTACCTTTTTAAAAGTGAATGCGCATACCGTATTACCTTATGATGGGCGTTTAAGTTATTTGCCGAGCTACTTAACCCAGCTTGAAATGGAGAGTAACGGCAAATCGGTCACGCAGCATGGCGGGCATATTGATTATGATACTTGTCCGATTTTGTGGGGTGAAATTGGCTCCAATGCTCAACATGCCTTTTATCAGCTACTACATCAAGGCACGCAGCAGGTTTCTTGCGACTTTATCGCTTGTGTACGCCGTTATAGTGGCGAGGTACAAAATGCGTCATTGCAGCAGCAGCATGAGCTATCGTTAGCTAATTGTCTGGCACAAAGTCGAGTATTGGCTTTAGGTAATAACGCAATCGCTGAAATTGATGGGCAAGTTGCTTGCGACGCTGATAAATATAAATACTACCGAGGCAATCAGCCATCTACAACCTTGTTGATCGACGAGCTGACCCCGCACAGCTTGGGCGAACTGATTGCGCTCTATGAACATAAAGTTTATGTCATGGCCAGTATTTGGGATATCAACCCGTTTGATCAATGGGGCGTTGAGATGGGTAAGCAGATGGCAGAGTCAGTTCATGGTGCCATGCAGCACGACAGTAACGAACATTTTGATGCCTCTACCAATCAGCTATTACAGCATATTCAACAGCTGTCTTTTTAGCTCTCTACTAGAGCGTGTCCTCAATTCAAGCGATTGTATCTAAATGGGCTAAAAATGGCTAAATTTTGGCAAACATCGTCAAATAGCTGATTAATATCCCGATATTATTTGCGCTATTTTCCTCGTTTGACTGCAATTTATCTCATTTTTATAACCATTTTTAAAATAAAGCCACGCCCTAAATAATAAAAGGTAAGCTCATGAGCGCTGATACGTTACATAACCAAAACTATGAACCTCAATCACAAGATGTCAAAAACAATGAGGTTTGTGTCCTTATAGGTCATAGCATTGAGGCGATTACCAGTGCCGTGGTGCTGGCAAGTCTCGGTCATTATGTTCATCTGTATGCAGACGAAGAGGTGCTGTCACAGCAACTACAGCAATATGGTTTTGAGCATCATTTGCAGGCGTTATGGCAGATGTATGGGCAGCAACAACAGATTATCAGTCACGCACTGCCTGAAAGTGCTGATGCGCTTATACAGCGCTATGAGGCGATGAGTCCTATTGATGAAAAAAAGACAGTGTCGCTGTATTGGCTGTTTTTAGACAGTATCAAGCCAGTATGGGTAGAAGATAACTGGATTACCGCTTTTAACCACAGCCACCAGCAGAACTTACCGCTGATTATGAGTGGTATCGAACAATTAGGTGCGGTTTCAGCCTTATCGAAGCGTTTGCAGCGGGCTTGGGTATATTATGTGCCGTTTGTGTTCTTACAAGACGGTGATGCCTATAGCTCGATGTTGAATCCATCGTTATGGTTATTAGGTGAAAAAACCTCAGACAGTAGCCAGCATTTAGAGCTGTTAAAGCCTTTAATGCAGCATGCCCGCGCGGCTCATCATGCAGATATTGCGACGATAGAGTTTGCCCGCAGCAGCATTATGGCAATGCTGGCAACGCGTGTTAGCTTTATGAATGAGATGTCACGTTTGGCGGACAGCCAACAAGTGGATATCCAGCAAGTAAGTCATATTATGGGACTTGATCAGCGGGTTGGTAGCAGCTACTTGCAAGCTGGTTGGGGCTTTGGTGGTAATACCTTGCCGACTGAGCTTATTGAGCTACAACAGGCAAGCCAAAAACATAGCTTAGATATGCCGTTGTTGCAGTCAGTCATGCATATCAACGAAGACCAAAAAGAGCTGATATTTCGTAAGTTTTGGCAGTATTTTGATGGTTTTATCGATAATAAGGCGGTGATGATTTGGGGCGGTAGTTATAAAGCGGGCTCAGGGCGTACGGCAGATTCGGCCATTCATCCATTATTAGCCTTGCTATGGTCTTATAATATTCGCACTTTGGTCTATAGCGATAAAGCGCAGTCTGAGCTTGCCGCACTTTATGGACAGCAACCATTACTACACTTGATTACTAGTCCTTACCAACAGCTTAATGAAGCGCAAGCAATTTTTATCATCAGTTGGTCGGCAGACGATCAGCTGGATGTGGCACAATTAAATCAGCAAGCGATACCTATATTCGACGCACAAAACGCCTTAACACGCTCGCAAATTGATAGTCTGCTGGGAGACTACATGGGCATTGGTCGCGCAAAATAAGGCTTTTTATCAAGTACAAAACTAGCGCTGCAGACAACAGGCACTAGGGCGTGTCCTCATTTTGAAAATGGTGATAAGAATGAGATAAATTGTCGCCAAACAAGGAAAATAGTGCTGATAATATCAGGATATTGGCTAGCTATTTGACACAGTTTGGCAAGATTTAGCCGTTTTTAGCCCATTTAGTTGCTTTCGTTCAGATTGAGGACATGCCCTAAACTAAATCTATAAAAAAGCGCCCGTTAATCTAAAAGTTAACCGGCGCTTTTTTTATAAACTATCTGTTTTTTAACAATCATAAGTGCTTATGCAGGTACAGCACCTTGGGCAGCCAGCCATTGCTGAATATCTTGGGTTTTGTCTGCTAATAACTGCTCATCGCCGCGACTTTCAATATTTAATCTAATCAGCGGTTCGGTATTCGAGGCGCGTAAGTTAAAGCGCCACTCCCCAAAGTTTAAGCTTAAGCCATCAAGCGTTGATTTGGTTGGATGTAGAGCGCTGAACCTCTCTTCAATCGCGCTAATGATGGTTGGTGCATCATGGCTAGTCAGGCGAAAATTGAGCTCACCTGAGCTTGGATAGGCTTTGATATAACCGCTGACCAGTTCGGATAGCGTTTTACCCGTGACGGATAGTAACTCGATGGTCAGTAGCCACGGAATCATACCGCTGTCGCAATAAAAGAAATCGCGAAAATAATGATGCGCCGACATCTCGCCACCATAAACAGCACCAGAATCGCGCATCACTTGTTTAATAAAAGAGTGACCAGATTTGCTAATGACCGCCTTGCCGTTATGTTCTTTGATAACAGCTTCGGTGTTATAGATTACCCGCGGATCATAAACAATCGACTCGCCTTGCTCTTGATCGTGCTCCTGATCTTGCTCCTTATTCAAAAACGCTTGCGCCAGCATACCAACGACATAACTACCATCGATAAATTCACCGTGTTCGTCGAATAAAAAACAACGGTCAAAATCACCATCAAAGGCGATGCCAATATCGGCTTTGTTTTCTAAAACTGCTTGCTGGGTGGCGGTTCTATTGGCCAAAATCATTGGGTTAGGAATACCATTTGGGAAGCTGCCATCAGGGCTATGATGGAGTTTAATCACCTCAATTGGCGCGCCAGCTTGCACGAGTTTATCGATTAATAAGTCAACCACGGGCCCCGCACTGCCATTGCCTGAATTGATAACCAGCTTAAGAGGTTTTAACTTATCAGTATCAATGAAAGTCATCACATGGTCGATATAGGCACTCTTATCAGTCAATAGCTGCAACTTCCCAGATGGCTTATCAGTGGTAAACTGCCCTGATTCTGCCAGCGCTTGAATCTCTGCCAAACCATCATCGGCGCTAATTGGTTTTGAGTATTCTTTCACCAGTTTTAAGCCGTTATAATTGATAGGGTTATGGCTGGCGGTCACTTCAATACCGCCCAACGCTTGATAATGGCTAGTGGCGAAATAGACCTCTTCGGTTCCAGCCATCCCCAAGTCGATCACATCGATCCCCGCATCTAGCATACCTTTGATGCTGGCTTGTTTTAATTGTTCGCTTGAATGACGGATATCGCTACCGATAACGACAGCTGGATTTAAGTTTTTTAGTTCAGTGGTGGCATCAACTGCCATATAATGCTGACATAAAATCTGGGCAAAGGCACGACCGATACGGTAAGCGATGTCTTCATCTAAATTGACGCCAAGCTCACCGCGGATATCATAGGCCTTAAATGAATGGATAGTAATAGGATTAAATTCAGTGGCTGGTTGATAGCCAGTAGTCGCAGAAGTGGACATGATGATAAGGTTCCTTACGCATAAGCAATGAGAAAAATATTTAGTAATAACACGATTATAAGCCAATCGCGTTCAATGCTACACTATAGTCAATCTACTATAACTATTAAATGCAGCAATATTCAAGAATAAGAGCATCCTTTATGACTACTTTAGACAATGCAATAATAGCGCCTCAGCCTGTACAAGGAACACCTGTAGCGAGCGGTGAGTTAGACGATTTACTGTCATTAATGGCGCGGCTGCGTAGTGATTGCCCTTGGGATAAAAAACAAAGCAATCATAGCCTGATTCCTTACGCCATTGAAGAAGCCTATGAACTAGGGGAAGCGGTACAAAGCGATGATGACGAAGATATCAAAGGCGAGCTTGGCGATGTGCTATTGCAAGTGGTCTTCCATTGTCAGATGTACGCTGAACAAGGGCGTTTCGATATCAGTGACGTCATTACTACCTTACAAGAAAAACTGATTCGTCGTCATCCGCATGTGTTTGAGGCAGAAACCCTAAAAGATGATGCCGCTGTTAAATTACGTTGGGATGAAATCAAGGTGGAAGAGCGGCAAGCTCGCGAAGCGCGTGGCAAGCCACCGCGTCGTTTGGACAATATCAAAGCAGGTAGCGCACTGATGCAAGCGCAAGAGTTACAAAAGCAGGCGTCAAAACTGGGTTTTGATTGGGAAGGCGTAGCAGGAGCTTTCGAGAAGTTAGAAGAAGAGATCGATGAATTGAAGGTGGAGCTGACCGACAAATCCAAAGCGGAGGTTAAAGCTAATATTAGCGATATTGAGAAGGAGTTAGGCGATTGTATGTTTGCCTTAGTTAATGTCGCACGTAAGCTTAATCTGGATGCGGAAACCGCCACCCTGACTTGTGTGCATAAGTTTAAATCGCGTTTTGGCTATATTGAAGAACAGCTAGCCGCTGCTGGCAAGTATTTAGAGGATAGCGATATAACAGAAATGGACGCATTATGGGAAGCGGCGAAACAGCATGAACGCTCATCATAAAGCCGCTTTTGCCAGCTTAACCACGTTAACCAGCTTAATAAAGAAGGCTACTCTTGGCCTAGCTTGTTGTCTAGCATTGGCTATTAGGACCTTCAATTATGCTAACGCGGCGCCTTGTTTTGATAGTCCGCAAAGGGCGTATGAGTATCTATTGGCGCAAGAAACGGCGCAGAATCAAGCGCATACGCAAGCAAGTATTAATATCAATCGGGCGACGGAAGCGCAACTGGTCTCGCTACATGGTATTGGCAGCAGCAAGGCGCAGGCGATTATCCTATATCGTGAGATGTTTGGTGGTTTTAAAACGGTTGATGAATTGACTAAGGTAAAAGGCATCGGTGCAAAAACCGTTGAGAAAAATCGCCAGCGTTTAAGCGTGCAAGACTAATAAGCGTATTTTGCATTAATTAATCCCAATATTGACAAAATAGCACGTAAGTAACGGTCATTACACACCCAGCAAGCGTAAAATTTGTTAAACTAGCAGATACATCCGCCTGATAAACGCTGTGTCTGTCAGAGGTGGTTAAAGAATACCGGCGAGGAGTAGATGCATGGCCGAGCGTGCCGCCAAGCAGTTAGAACTGAATAAATCTGAATTACCCAATTCCATTACTGAAGTGATTGCCACATTAACCCGAGCTGGGTTTGATGCCTATATCGTCGGTGGTGGCGTGCGCGATACCTTGTTGGGTCTGCGCCCAAAAGACTTTGATGCCGTTACTGATGCCAAGCCGCATGAGATAAAAGACGTCTTTGGTAAGCGCTGCCGTATTATCGGTCGGCGCTTCCAATTGGCGCATGTCTACTCAGGGCGTGAGCTCATTGAAGTTGCTACCTTTCGTGGTCCACCAACCAGCAGTGGCACCACCAATCAAGACGGCATGATCCTACGTGACAATGTTTGGGGTGATATCAAACAAGACTTCTCTCGTCGTGATTTCTCTATCAATGCGCTTTATTATCAGCCATTAAAAGGTGTGGTTCATGATTTTTGCGGTGCGCTTGAAGACATCGATAATAAAATCATTCGCCTATTGGGCCATGCGCCGGTACGTATCGAAGAAGATCCGGTACGATTATTGCGTGCCTTACGTTTCAAAGCCAAATTAGGCTTTGAGTTTGATGAAGAGTTGTCTCAGCAGTTTCATGATGGTAACTGGGCGCTACTCGAGCAAATATCACCGCATCGTCTCTATGATGAGACACAAAAGATGTTCACGGGCGGTTATTTGGTGCCACTATTGCCACTATTGTTTGAGTCGGGCGCGATTGATAGCTTAATTATCTACCCGCCGTCTGAGCCAAGTGCACTGGTCACTCAAGTGGCTATCAATACCGACAAACGTATTGCGGCTGGCAAAAGTATCAACCCTGCGTTCTTTTACGCTGCATTGCTGTGGGAAAATTATCTGCATCAATTGGCAAAAGCCAAAAAACGTAACATGCCATTTGCTGAAGCGCAAATGCATGCTGCTAGTAAAGTTATCGACCGTCAGCGTATCAAGACCGCAATTCCAAAATTTGCCGAGCAGTTTATCCGTGATATTTGGATATTGCAGCCAAAATTGGCCGCCCCGCGTAGTAAGCAAATCGTTCAGCTTTCTGAGCACCCACGTTTCCGTGCAGGTTTTGACTTTTTATTATTGCGTGAGCAATGCGGTGATGCCGAGCATCCGCTATCAGAGTCGACCAATGGCATGGGCGACTGGTGGCAGACCTACCAAACCTTATCTGAGCAAGATCAAGAGCAAGCCATCGATGAGTTTGATGAAAATATTCGTCGCGGTGCCTATAAAAAAGGACAACAAGCGCAACGTGGTCGTGGACGTAATCGCCAAAAGCCAGAGACAAGCACGGCGGATGATTCAACTTCTCATCAAAATACTGCTAAGCAAAATAAAGCCAATGATAATGTTGAGAAGGGTACGAATAGCCAAACTATGGTAAATGATTCGTCAAATATTCCATCACGCCGTCGCCGAGCGGCGAGTCAGTCGGCCCCTGCTCAGCAGTCTGGTAGCAATAAAAATCAGGGTAGTGCCAATAACAATAGTGCTAATAAGGATAATGAGTCGCAGCAAGCAACACAAGACAGCCATGAGCTTGCACAGTTACAGCAATTATCGCTTGCCAATAACAGTCACCAAGCGGCAAATAAGCGCCATCACTCTAAGCCTGCGCCATTGTTTGTCATCGAACACGAAAAAGTCGTGCCGCCCTTCCAAAAGCAATTGACAGATGATGAAAGCCCTAAGCACAGTAAAGAGTCTGTGCAGAAAAAACCAGCCCCTAAGCATACCTCGACTGAAGACATACAGCCAAAATCTGACAAGAAAACTGAGCAATCAAGTCGTGTGCAGTCGTCTAAAGCTAAGCCGTCTAGTGCTAAACAAACTGAGGCTAAACCTTCATCTTCGACAGCAACTTCTACTCGTTCTATAGCAAGATCACCTGCGTTAGTCAGTATGAATAACGAGCCGGTTCCGTATAAGCGTCGCCGTCGTCAGCCTACTGTAGCTAGCACGAATAATGCAGATAGCGTAGAGGCACAAGTAGAGATACAAGAAGCTAAGCGCGCATCTAAACCTGCTGCTAAGTATGCAAAAAAAGCCCCCAAATCTAGTGCACAGTCTACTGATAAAACGGATACTAAAGCTAATAAATCAGCTAAAGTAACAGACGCTAAGCCGAATAAAACTAGTCAAGCGGCTAAAAAACAGCCTGCTGCACGCAAAGTAAATGACACTACAAGTAAGCATATAAGCGACAATAAAGGCCCTGTACCATCGAAGCGTCGCCGCCGTCAGCCCAGTACCGATAATGTTTAATATCGATAACAATGCGGACAACGTTAATTGGATAACCTGCTATGTGGGTTTGGGTAGCAATCTAGCGAATGAGCTTGGTTCACCTGTTGAGCATTTGCAGCAAGCAATTGCAACTATGCGCGAACACGAGGACATACGTGAGGTTACTGTGTCTTCATTTTATGCCTCGGCGCCTATGGGACCACAAGATCAGCCAGACTTTGTCAATGCAGTCGCTGGTTTTGAGACGACATTGCCGCCTTCGGAGTTGCTCGCCTTTTGCCAGCAGTTAGAAAAACAGGCTATGCGGGCACGTTTACGACATTGGGGTGAGCGTAGCCTCGATGTCGATATTTTATTATACGGTGAAGTGCAGATTACTGAGCCGCAACTAACCATTCCGCATGCAGGATTGGCTAAGCGTAATTTTGTCTTGGTACCGCTGCGCGAGCTTGCTCCAACAGTAGTGATTGCCGATAAACCAATAGAGGAATATCCACAAAGCGCAGACTGGTCAGGCTTAACCTTATTATCGAATGATTGATGAAGTTTTTAACCAGCAGTAGAATGATGGGTGAAGACAGATAAAAAGTATTGCAGATTCATTGAGGGACATATGACGACATTATCTACTTTAAAACAATTCAAAAAAGACGGTACCAAATTTACTTGCTTGACGTGCTACGACGCGATGTTCGCACGCATGATGGAAAAAGCGCAAATTGATACTATTTTGATTGGAGATAGTTTGGGTATGGTGGTACAAGGCCATGACTCAACATTGCCAGTGACCGTTGATGATATGGCTTATCATACTGCCAATATCGCCCGTAGTAATAAGCAGGCGCTCATTCTAGCGGACTTGCCATTTATGAGCTATGTGACGCTGCCAGAAGCGGTGACGAATAGCCGCAAGTTGATGCAGGCTGGTGCCCATGTGATCAAGATTGAAGGCGGTAGCGAGCTTGGTGATTTGGTCACAACGTTAGCGCAATCGGGCACGCCAACTTGTGTGCATTTAGGCTTGACCCCGCAATCGGTCAATGTGTTTGGCGGTTATAAAATCCAAGGTCGCGGCGATGCTGCTGCTGACAAGCTACTTACTGATGCCAAAGCCGTCGTCGCTGCTGGTGCGGCGCTGTTAGTACTAGAGTGCGTACCTGCTGAACTTGCTAAAGCGATAACCGAGGCTGTTGCAGTGCCAGTCATCGGTATTGGTGCTGGCGCAGATACCGACGGTCAGGTTTTGGTGATGCATGACATGCTAGGTATGGCTCACGGCCGTGTCCCACGTTTTGTACATGACTTTTTGACCGATGAGCGTAACCAGGCACATAGTGTCGAAGGCGCCTTTGCACTCTATCAGCAGTCAGTACGCGAAGGTAGCTTCCCAAGCGAACAACATCAATTTAGCTAGTTAATCAGTTTCTTTCATTGCATGTAGCTCACCCCGTTCCGTCGATATATTTTACGATTATCAGTAGAAGAAATGTCAATAATGCCAATTATTCATCACCATATCTCAGCACTGCGCGACGTATTAAAGCCTTATCGTGGTCAACAACGTATCGCGTTAGTGCCAACGATGGGCAACCTGCATGATGGTCATCTTGAACTGGTCAAAATTGCCAAACAGCATGCGGATGTGGTGGTAGTGAGCATCTTTGTCAATCCTACTCAGTTTGGCGAGGGAGAGGATTTTGACAGTTATCCTCGTACGCTGGATGAGGATGTGGCTAAACTAGCGACGGTTGGCGCAGACCATGTGTTTGTGCCCAGTATTGATGAGATGTACCCCGTACTACCGCCGCCGACATTGGTTCTTGCTGGTGCGATTACTACTCAGTTATGTGGTCAATCGCGACCTGGTCACTTTGATGGTGTTGGTATTGTCGTCTCTAAGCTATTTAATATTGTACAACCAGATGTGGCAATATTTGGCCAAAAAGATTATCAGCAATTAGCGATTATCAAGCAATTGGTACGTGACTTAAGTTATCCCATTGAAATTATTGGCGCGCCCATCGTTCGTGCTGCTGATGGGTTAGCGCTGTCATCGCGCAATCAGTATTTGACAGTAGCTGAACGACAAGTCGCGCCAGTATTGCATCAAGTCTTACAAGATTTAGCCCAGCAGTTAGCGCAGAAACTAAAAGAAGAAAACCTTACTGAGTTAGTATTTCAGTCACTAGTAACGCACGCTCGTCAGCGTATTGTTGATGTTGGATTTGAGATGGATTATTTAGAGGTTAAGACCACTGACCTGCAGCCTATTAGTTTTGACGGCCCTCGTTTAGCAGATAAAACACAAGCGTTAATCGTTTTAATAGCGGCAAAACTGGGCAAAGCGCGATTATTAGATAATCAATTGGTCATTGTTAAATAGCATAATCAGTTTCGAATAAATAGCGTACTATAGATATAAAGACCGTTTAAGATTTTAGTCGTTTAGGGTATGGCAAGCCTATCAATCAATCGGGTAATGGATCAAGGTAATAGTATGGTAGTAGATAGTGACACTGTAAATCCTCAGACGCCATCACCGAGCGATGACAAGCTGAGCGTGCTCATTGTCTCCGGACGTTCAGGCTCGGGTAAGACTTCTGTACTCAATACTTTAGAGGACTTAGGTTACTACTCCATTGATAATTTGCCCTTATCGCTAGTCCCGGAAGCGGCGCATAAGTTGATCCACGAGAGTAGTATCAAACGCGTGGCGTTGGGCGTTGATATTCGCTCACCGCGCGCCGACCTCTCCAACTTTGCTGCGATTCAAAAAGAGTTGCATCAGGTCTATGGCGAATTAAAGGTGCAGGTCATTTATGTCACTGCGCAAGAGGAAATCTTAGTCGCGCGCTTCAACGCTACGCGTCGTGTCCATCCGTTAATGGCGCAAGATGCTGATGGTATTGAAAACACCAAATATAATTTACCAGCGGCGATAAAGAGAGAAATTGAATTATTAGAGCCGATAGCCCGTTGCGCTGACGTTACTATCGATACTAGCAAGCTCAATATTCATCAGCTAAAAGAACGCCTACGCGATCAAGTCGGGGCAGATAATAAGATTGTGATTAACCTGTTATCTTTTGGCTTCAAGTATGGCAGCCCTATTGACGCCGATTTTGTCTTTGACGTTAGAATTTTACCCAATCCGCATTGGAATGCCGCTTTGCGCAGCGCCACAGGATTAGATAGCGAAGTCGAGGCATTTTTTGCAGATTATCCTGAAGTGAGCGAGATGAGTGATGATATCGCCAAGTTTTTGACGCGGTGGTTGCCAGACTTTTTGCATAATAATCGCCATACCGTAACCGTTGCTATCGGCTGTACAGGTGGTAAGCATCGTTCGGTTTTTATCACTGAAAAGTTACAACGTCATCTCACTGAACATTTGCCAGAAGCCTTGACGGTTGTGGCTAAACACCGCGAAAAAGGCCGTTGGTAATCGTTAAGTCATTATTACCTTGACGTCATTATTATTATCATCGTTATCGCCCAAATAGTGTCTATTTTATTACCCTTATTCTCAGAGAGCTTTTATGATTGATTGGTCAGAACAGGATATGCGCGTTTCGCGCACAGAGCTCAAAAAAGCCCATGAGCGCTTACAGCAGTTGTCGATACCGCTTGCCAGCTTATCGAAAAAACAGCTAAAGTCTTTGCCAGCCAGCGATTACTTTATGGCAGAACTGATGGCACTGGCTGATATCACCAGCGCCAATGCCCGTAATCGACAGACCAAGCGCGTCGGTAAACTCATCAGCGAAGAGAATCGCCACGAGTTGGTAAAAGCATTGTTCGATGCATTTTTTCCCAAAGAGCAAGTCTCTAAAATAGAAAGCTGGTATGAGCGTTTAAATATCAATGACGAAGGCACGCTGAAACAGTTCGTCAAGCAATACAAAGCCTCTGAACACAATAGTATGTATCAATTATTGCTCTGGATTGAGTATGCTAAGCATATGAACGATGATGAGCTGATGGCAGAATCAAAAGAAGATTTGGCAAGCTATATTCGTGAAGTGGCTATTTTGTCGCAGTTAAAAAAACAGTGAGAAAAAATACACAGTTAAGTGAGCTTGGTTCAGTCGATGGACATTTGGTTCAGTTGATAGATATATAGATAGTTAAAATACTTTAAAAACGCTACGGTACCTGTAGTACGTGATTTATCGATTTTACGTTTCACTGACTATAGATAGGTATAAAGTGCTAAAAGTAGAATACTAAGCTGCAAAAAAGCCAATCATTTATGGATTGGCTTTTTTATGTGTCCAGCTTATGTATTTTATTTTTTTGAGTTTGGTATTATTTTTTCTCAGTACGGACCTTATCCACCAAGTAATCAACAACTTTAGGCACAGTGGCGCTTTCGCCAGTCACCACGTATTTGCCCTGTACCACTACTGCGGGCACACCAGAGAGCTGATAGCGTTTAGCACCCGCTTGTGAGCGGCCAATTTTTGTGCCGACGGCGAATGAGTTATAAAGGCTATTAAATTTCTTTTCATTAACCCCTTTTGACGCATACCATTTACTTAATGATGATTGGTCAAAGATTTTTTTGCCGTCTTTGTGAATCGCTTCAAATAATGCGTCATGGGTCTTGTTTTCAAATCCTAGCAACTGCGCGGCATAAAAACCACGGGCACTGGCTTCCCAAACAGGGTTTAGCGCTGCTGGGGTTTTGAAAAATGCCACATCTTTGCTTTTACTTTTTGCCCATTTTTCCATATGCGGATTGAGGGTGTAGCAATGCGGGCAGCCATACCAGAAAAACTCACGAACAATGATAGCATCACCGCTGATCTTTTCTGGATTGTCCAGCACGCGGTAATCTTTTCCAGCGACATAATCGGCAGCTTGTGCGCCCATAGAGGCAAACCCAATAGCCATGGCCAGACCAGTCAGTGTGATGACACGTTTCATACTTTATCCTTGAGGTATCGAATTTCAGAGGTGTTCTTATGAGTTTTAGAATGACTAAACGACCATACGCCGCTTACATCGACCTATCATACAATAACGACTATAATAACGTAAAGCACGCGTAGTTGTGAACCCGATTCTTAAAGAATCATGGTAAAGCGGTGAGTTATTAGTAAAGGGAGCTTACGTATCCTTTCGCTTGTCATATTTGGGCTTATGATTGTGAAAGTTTAAGAGGTTAACAACGATCGGCTATTGGCAAACCAGTTCACAATCGGTGACGATGTACTCACGACAAAGCCGCTGCTATCATGCTAACATTAAAAGCATAATCGTACCCTGTATACGACAAAAACTATAATGACAATAAAGGAAAAATGCGATGAGCTCAACTTTATCTTCTCCACCTTCTGAGAATGAACAACTCAGCAGTAATCTCGATAATACTAAGTCTGCCAATATCAATGTGGATCCCAGCGAAGTTGAAAAGTTCAATAAACTGGCGAGTGAATGGTGGAGTACGACGGGCGCATTTGCGACTTTGCACGAAATCAATCCGCTACGTTTAAATTGGACAGAAGAAAACGTCAAGCGTGGCTATCAGAGCGATAGTGGTAATGATGCGCACAAAACAGCTGAGACAGGACTGGCTGGCAAGAAGGTGATCGATGTCGGTTGCGGTGGCGGTATATTATCGGAGTCTATGGCACGCCGCGGTGCTGATGTGACTGGTGTAGACTTGGGCACCGAAAACCTAAAAGCGGCTGCACTGCACGCCGAACAAAGCGGTCTAAATGAGACCTTACGCTATCAACATATTCCAGTAGAAGAACTGGCAAAAACGCACGCAGGGCAGTTTGATGTGGTGACCTGTATGGAGATGCTGGAGCATGTTCCTGATCCCAGCTCAATCGTTCGGGCTTGTTTTGAGCTATTAGCGCCGGGCGGCGTTTGTGTGCTTTCTACGATTAATCGTAACCCTAAATCCTACTTATTTGCTATCGTTGGTGCCGAGTATGTATTGCGCTTGCTCGATCGCGGCACCCATGACTATGCCAAATTTATCACCCCAGCTGAGCTGGATAAAATGGCTGGTAATGCAGGCTTCACGCGTCAAGACATCATTGGCCTGCATTACAACCCCATCACCAAGCGCTACTGGCTAGCACAGAACGTCGATGTTAATTATATGACTGCGGTTAAAAAACCGATGCGCTAATATCATCAAACATCAATAACAAACCCTAAAATCGCACGTTAAAATCGCATATTAAAAATAGTACGCCGTTATTTTTACTGCGCTATTTTTTGCTAAATACCTTTTCAATATTAAGAGCATTCACTATGAGTCAGTTTGTAAAAGCAGTTTTATTCGACCTTGATGGAACACTAATCGATACTGCTGCCGACTTTGTCCGTATTATCGGCAATATGAGCCGCGAAAATGCGTGGCAAGCACCGCTAGAAGACCAAATTCGCGAACAGGTTTCTGCGGGGGCGTCAGCGATGGTTCAACTGATGTTACGACATAATAACCAGCTAGAAGTGAGTGAAGAGGCATTATTGGAGTTTCGTCAGCAGTTTTTAGACGACTATGAAGCAGAAATATGTGTCGATAGCTGCGTGTTTGACGAGTTGGAAACAGTGTTGCGATCGCTTGAACAACAAAACGTACCTTGGGGTATTGTGACCAATAAGCCGCGCTATTTGGCAGAGCTGTTATTAGAAAAAATGCAGTTAGATGAGCGCTGTGCCGTTTTGGTCTGTCCTGATGATGTATCACGGCCAAAACCAGATCCAGAGCCTATGTATGTCGCGTTGGAGAAGCTGGCTATTCCACGTGGCGCAGCAGAAAGCGTAATTTATATCGGCGACCATATTCGTGATATCGAAGCTGGCAATGCCGCTGGCATGATAACGGTTTTGGCTGCTTATGGTTATATTCCACCTGAAGATCAAAAAAACCTCAAAAAATGGGGCGCTGATTATATTACCGAAACCCCGCAGCAATTGAGTAAACTGCTGCTAAAGTCTGGTAAATTCGATTATTTATAAATCGGATTTATGATCGATTTTTATTTTAACGTAGCAAGATACCTATTTAGCCTTTTTAGCCTTTCAATTATTAAACGATAAGTAGTGAGCGATACCATGAGTGACAATTCTAATCAACAAGCCGCGCCACAGTCTGAACAACCTTTAAGCCATGACGATATTCGTAATTTTTTACCAGCTAAAAACTGCTTAGACGGTAAAACTATTTTGGTAACAGGCGCGGGTGACGGTATTGGTCGCGTTGCTGCACTGACTTATGCACGATATGGCGCCACGGTACTGTTATTAGGGCGTACCAGCAGTAAACTTGAATATGTTTATGATGAAATTGAGAGCTTTGGTGGTAAGCAGCCTGCCATGCTTCCGATGAATTTAGAAGGGGCAACCTATGCTGAGATGCAGCAATTAGAAGGGTTGATTCACAAAGAAGTTGGCCAATTAGATGGCTTATTGCACAATGCAGGCATGCTGGGGCAATTAACCCCGCTTGAGATGTATGATGTCGATACGTTTGCTCAAGTAATGAAGGTCAATTTTACCGCGACTTTTATGCTCACCCAAGCGCTACTACCGTTATTAAAAGATGCTGATAATGGTTCAGTTGTCTTTACGTCCAGCAGTGTTGGTACTCATCCACGCGCGTTTTGGGGTGCTTATGCGCTCTCTAAGCAAGCGGTTGAGGGTATGAGCGATATCTTTACCCAAGAGACGCAGAACACCACCAATTTGCGTTTTAACTGTATCAATCCCGGTGGTACGCGTACTAATATGCGCGCCCATGCTTTTCCAGGTGAAAACCCGATGTCTCTTAAAACCCCAGAAGATATCATGGGAGGTTATGTTTGTTTAATGAGTGATGAAAGTATAGGGGTGCGCGGGCAAGTGGTGGCGTTACAACCCAAGGACTAGTTGTCAATTTATAACTACTGCCACATTGAAAATAATGGGATATAACCCCATCTATTTGTTATTAAAGACTTTTATAGGGTCTAATTATAGTTAATAATAAATAGGATAAAGTTATGGCAGGTGGCTGGTCAAGAGATGGGGCGGAGCATGAGCAAATGGATGCGACCGTTAATGATGCGCTAGAACGCGCACGACGTGCGTTGCCGACAGGCGTTAGCGCAGAGTTTTGTGATGAATGCGGCGAGCCGATACCAGAAGCACGGCGGGTCGCTGTGCCAGGGGTTCAACATTGTATAGGTTGCCAAAATGAGCTGGAGCAAGAAGCAAAGGCCGCTGAGCTGTTTAATCGTCGCGGCAGTAAAGACAGCCAACTACGTTAACTTCAAATATTGTGCTTTATCAACTATAGTTAAAATACTTTAAAAACGCTACGATACTGCGGGTATAGTTTTTTTGCAGCCTCTGTCTGCGTAGGCACAGCAAGCTAGAAAAAACGGTACCTGCAGTACGTGATGTAGCGATATTACTTCTCACTGACTATAGCTTTATCAGTTAATAAAACAAAACCCTGCATTATTATGCAGGGCTTTTTTGTATCAGTAAGTATTATAAATGGTTAAAACTATTCACTCTTAGCAGCTTCTACTTCTGCTTCGTCGGGTACGAATACATAGCCCACACCCCAGACCGTCTGAATATAGCGCGCTTGTGAAGGGTTGTCTTCAATCAGGCGACGCAGACGTGATACTTGCACGTCGATAGAGCGTTCCATCGCACCCCATTCACGACCACGCGCTAGGTTCATCAATTTATCACGGGTTAGTGGCTCACGTGGATGCTGAACCAATGCTTTTAACACTGAGAATTCACCAGTCGTTAAGGTGACTACATTGCCGTCACGTTTGAGCGTGCGAGTCGACAAATCAAGGGTCCAAGGGCCAAATTCAACCACTTCAAGCTGATGGCTTGGCGCGCCAGGTAGCTCACGATTTTGACGACGTAATACGGCTTTGATACGAGCCAATAGCTCTTTTGGATTAAATGGCTTGGGCAAATAATCATCTGCGCCAGCTTCAAGCCCTGCAATACGATCCGCATCACCACCTTTAGCCGTGAGCATAATGATAGGAATATCAGCGTTTTCTTCACGAAGCCGCTTACAGATGCTGATACCGTCTTCGCCAGGTAGCATCAAATCTAACACCACTAACGAGAAAAGCTCACGCTGCATCAATTTATCCATCTGACTGCCATCGTGTGCGGTACGTACGACAAAGCCATCGTCTTCTAGAAAACGTTGTAATAAAGAGCGCAGACGGGCATCATCATCGACGACTAAAATACGCTGGGTTAAAGTATCGGGGCTGTTATTATCTGTCATACAGGCATCCTCTTATAAAAATTATTATTAGCAATAAATTATAGTTAAAAAGCACGAATAAGAATATCTTGGTAAATAAAATATTTCTTTGCCAGCAAAAATCTTTGGGAATAAAAAATTATCACTGTTATGGTTGCTGTTTAAGCGTCATTCCGTCGATTATCAAATATTTTATAAAACTATTGTTCAATATATCAGCACATCCCAATATTTGTGCTATTGATACTTTAGTGTATAAGATTGCGGTCATAATTGCATCACCCATAAGGATAAATGCTGTATGCGTTTGTTTAATAAGACACAATAACTGAGCTTGTGCGATGATTTTTGCTATAAATAACGTCATAAATAAGGAAAGTATAAAAAGGATTTTTATTCATGCAGCTTTTGCTATAATGCAGAACTACATTTCTCAACGATTGATACGTATATGAGTAGCACTGATACCTTAACGCCATCTCAAACCTCGACAAAAGCACAGGTTTTGGATGCAACCACACACGCGAATATTCACGACAAGCTTGCTCGCGCGCTTGGCATTAAGACTGCTCAAGTCAATGCGTTTGTGAAGCTTTACGATGAAGGCGCGACTGTTCCGTTTATTGCCCGTTACCGCAAAGAAAAGACGCAAAATCTTGACGATGCACAGTTGCGAGCTTTGGAGAAGTCTCTCAATTATGAGCGTGACATGGCCACTCGTCGCCTCAAAATTACTGAGCTGCTAAGCACGCAGGGCAATCTGACCGACGAGCTACAGACACGCATTGATAATGCGACGTCGAAACTTGAGCTTGAAGACATCTACCTGCCATATCGTCCGCGTCGTCGATCGCCAGCGGCCAAAGCACGTGCTGCTGGTCTTGACGTTGCCGCTCAAGCGGTCTTAACTCAAGAGGTTACCCCGACTGAGGCGCTAGCTGACTATCAAGTGCAATCTAGCATTACCGACGATAGTGGTAATGAGATTGAGGTTGATTTTAGTGATATTGACAAACAGTTAGCGGGCGTACAAGCCATCATCGTTGATGAGTGGACGCAAGCGTTAGACTTATTGGACAACTTACGCAGCGGCTTTGCTAAAACAGCCAGTATCGTTTCAGCAGTTGCTAGTGATGAGAAACGTGAAGTCGGTGAGAAATTCAAAGATTATTTCGAGCATAGCGAAAGCCTTGCACGTTTGCCAAACCATCGCTTACTAGCGATGCTGCGCGGCCGTCAAGAAAATGTCTTGGGTATCAAAATTGAAGGCGAAGATGCACCTTTTATCGAAAAAATCATCAGCCATTTCGATGTCGATGCCAAGGCACCAGCCGAGCGCCGTGAGTTTTTAACAGAAGCAGCGAGTAGTTTGTGGAAAGATAAATGGCGTCCGCACATTGAGCATCGTTTATTGACTGAAAAACGTCTGACTGCTGAAGCCGATGCCATCGATGTGTTTGCTAATAACTTACAGCATTTATTGATGTCAGCGCCTGCTGGTCGCAAAGTTATTTTAGGTGTTGATCCTGGTATTCGCCATGGTGTAAAAATGGCCATCGTCGATGCTCAAGGCCATGTCATGCTAGATAGCGAAGACAAGCCTGTCGTCGCCACGGTTTATCCGTTTGCCCCTGATAATAAGATGGATGAAGCGAAAGCAGTTATCGATAAGCTATTAAGCACTTATAGCGTTGATTTAGTGGCTATCGGCAATGGTACGGCGAGCCGCGAAACCGATGCAATGATTAAAGAGATTTTAGCCGCGAATAGTGAACTAAAAGCTAAAGCGGTTATCGTTAATGAGTCTGGTGCATCTGTTTATTCTGCCAGTGAGTTGGCCAGTGATGAGCTTGCCAATTTGGATGTGTCAGTTCGCGGTGCGGTTTCTATTGCACGCCGCTTGCAAGACCCATTGTCAGAGTTGGTCAAGGTTGATCCAAAAGCCATTGGCGTTGGTCAATATCAGCATGACGTTAACCAAAATCAGTTGGCGGATAGCTTGGATAAAGTGACTCAAGACAGCGTCAACGCCGTTGGTGTCGATGTAAATACCGCCAGTCCTGCTATTTTGGCGCACATTGCTGGTCTAAACCGTAACGTGGCTCAGCAAATCGTCACTTACCGTAAAGAACATGGTGCTTTTGATAGCCGTGAGGCACTAAAGAACGTCCCACGTTTAGGGGTAAAAACCTTTGAGCAAGCCGCTGGGTTCTTACGTGTCCATAATGGTAGCAATCCACTTGATGCTACAGGCGTACATCCAGAGAGTTATGCACTGGTCGATGGTTTATTGGCGCAAACAGGTAAAGCATTGCCAGAAATCATCGGTAATGATGGTGTGCTAAACAGTATCGATACCACGACACTAGCTGCTAACGATGATAACGTGAGTGTGAAGGCCATCCTAGAAGAGCTTGCCAAGCCTGCACGTGACCCACGTCCTGAGTTTAAAACGGCTAACTTCCGTGATGATGTCAATAGTATTAAAGACTTGAGTGAAGGCATGACCTTAGAAGGCGTAGTGACCAATGTCACCGCCTTTGGTTGTTTTATTGATGTCGGCGTGCATCAAGATGGTTTGGTACATATTTCACAGATGGCCAATGACTTTGTCGCTGATCCAATGAACCGGGTCAAACCAGGTGATATTGTGTCGGTACGCGTCATATCTATCGATGAAAAACGTGGTCGCATTGGGTTTAGTATGAAGCCTGAAGCAGAAAAGCCTGTACGCTCAGCAGCGAAAACAACGACGACAAGCACGGGCAATGATGAGAAAGCCAGTCGTCCACGCAGCAACCGTTCAAATAATAGCCATCCAGCCGCAGATAAGCGTCCATCGAAGCCTCGTGGTAATCGCCAAGATAAAGACAATGCCAGTAATAATCGTAGCAAGGCGCCAAGAGCAGATAAAGCGGAAGCTCCTAGCAAAATGGGTACCTTGGGCGCTTTGTTAAAAGAGGCAGGCGTGACTAAAACCAAGAAATAAGTAATAGTATTAATGTGAATAATAGCGAGTAAAGAAAAAGGCAGCCTAATGGCTGCCTTTTTTAGTTTGGAATATATTTGAGAGCTGGCTCACTAGCTAGTGGGTTTTAGCGTAGTTAGTAACTCAACTAGCTGAGATTCTCTTTTCTCTCATAGTATTAAACACATATAGTATTAAGCACAAATTTTAAGAATTTCATCAGTAAATATCAAGTGATTACTGTTGTTTTGACAGAAATTCGCTGATAACTATTTATCGCTGATAATTACTAAGGTAGCTAGGAGGTAACTTCCAAGCTATATGACTTAATAAGCGTATATATTGCGTAATTTATAGCGCTTCTACGGCTTCGCCTTGTTGAGGAGCCTGTTGTAGGTTCTCTTGTGATTCTAGCTCTTGTGATTCTAATAAAGCTTCTTGTTGTAGCATGGCTTCTTGTGGATCTTGTTGCTGTATAGGCTCTTGTTGGTTTTGCATTGCTTCTTGTTCTAATTGCATTGCCTGTTGTTGATCGGCGTTGTTATTCGTGCTCGCTCTTGATACAGACTGGGTTTCGCTAATTTCAAATGGGTTAGCTTGGTTTGATCCTGATTCGTTTTCAGCCTCAAGCGTGGTTGCAGTAGCAGTATTTTGCATATCTGCTGGTGCAGTTTCAGCAGGAGCTGCCATTGCTAGACTTGGGATAGTAAGCGCAGCGCCAACTAGTAACGATAAAGGTAGGGTACGGTTTTTCATTAATTACTTCCTTAGTTTACATTCTCATAGTGTCAGTTTAAAGGGTTTTAAACTTGACCTGTATTTAGCCTTCTGCTTATATTACGAATCTATTTAGTATTTCAAATGTATATATTTACTATATCTAACATATTATACATAGATAAAATAAAATCATGATAATCGTTAAACGACTATCATGATCGATTCGTATAAGGAGACTTACAAGCTAATCTAAATCACTTATAATCTCTAAGCAGGAGAGTATCAACTAAGCGACTGATGTTTCAGTAGTGAATGCATTAAATTTCTAACTGTTCTATGTCTTATTGTGAGGTTATGAAACTGTCAACCCCCTGCTTTCTTTAAAATAGTCCCTGTCAGTTCCTTAGCTGAATTCTATACAGCCCCTAAGATTAAATACACTATCGTTTTTTATTCAACGACTATATATTTACCAGTGTTCGGGTCAACGACACGTTGTGGCGTTTCATTATTAGGTACGCGAGTCACTGGAAAAGTCTGATTGACCTCGGTTTTGTCAATGGCATCAGCCTCAGCTTCTTCACCAACGACAACCGTGCGATCAGTACCATCTTCGATAGCGACTGCTGTCCCTTCAGCCGTGTTCACTTTTTTGATTTGATCGTCTGGGACAATATAGACTTCTTTAACGCTATATTTAGCAGGGCGAATAACACGATTGGTTTCAATGGTGACAGGTTCTACACTGCGCTCTTCATCGATGGCGATTTGCGCTTCCGGCGCTTCAACTTCTTTTGCTTCGCTCATGATAGGCGTTGGGAATTTAGCCCCAAAGTGGTTATCACACTGCTGCATACTTAGACGTACTGGGTTGCCAGCTTTGTCAGTGTAAACGTTGACAGGCATATCGGCAGCGATAGGCACATATTTTCCAACCAATGCACCCGAAACACCGTAGCGACCATTTGATTGGCCAACCCCTAAATCGCAGGCGCCTGCTGAATAACTGCTGGTCGCTAAGTTATTATTATTAACAACATCTTGTGGAATCATGACTTCTGACAAGCGCATTTTTTTGACCGCCGTTTCACCCGTTTGGCGTTTTGGGTTCTGATAAGTATAAGGCGTATAAAATTTGGCTGAGCCATCCTTCACGGCCATGGCACACTCATCATAGCTATCATAGCCAACGTTACCATGACTGTCAGTGGTCATTGCCGCATTAGCAGAGCTTGCAAACATAGCCAGACCTGATGTCAGTATAGCGGCGGTCAATACATTCAATTTCATGATTATTTCCTCTTAATTATGACTGTTAATTTTAATTGGTATTTTTTAGTCGTGCTTTTTTTAACAAAGCTGGTTAATGGCAATGATTAGTAGCATTTAGCGCAGCTGAATTTTTGATGTGTTAACTGACCGTATAGAGAGTCGGTTAAATGAGATGGTAAAGCTGAGTGATAAAAGCTGAGTCATAAAAATAATGCCATGACCTGTTTTATCCTACGTCAATCATTACGATATGGCTGTGACATTAGGCTAGGAATGTGTAGCATAATGTATTAAAAAATCGAAAAGCGGCAACATCGTTTACTAAAGAAGTACGTTATTATTAGGGGCTGTATAGAATTCATCTATTAGGACTGCTGATCGCTAAAATAATTCCAGACTAGGCGTAAATCGAAGGTAATGTCGAGACCTTAGCTAGATTTACAACAACGTCTGGGGCGATTTTAGCATCAGTCCGAAGGAACAGGACTATTTTTTGCCACTTCATAGCCAAAACTATCGCGCTTAGAATAACTAAACTTACTATTTTTGGCGTCGAATTGCCTAAAAAATAGTCTCTGTCAGTTCCTTAGCTGAATTCTATACAGCCCCTATTCATTAACATTTGCTTGAATGATGCTAGAAAATATAGACCATAAAAAACCGCATCTTATTTCAAGATACGGTCATTGATATTTTAAGAATGATTAAATTAACTTTATATTAAGCATCAATCACTTCAAAGCTAAGACCAGCGTGCTCTTTTAGACGGGTTAGCAGTTTGTCACCCATTGCAGAGGCAGGTGTCCAAAATCCACCGCCTACCTCTTCTTTACTAACGTCCTGCGCCAAACACAATGCCGCTTGTGACAGCATCCGTGAGGTACTGCCATAACCGGGGTCTTTGTCACCAGTAACTTTGGTGTTAATCGTGTCTTTATTAGCAGTGGTACCGAACAGGCGAATATCATAATAGCCATTGTCTTGGTCTTCTTTAGACGGGCCAGAGCCTGATTTAGGCAATACGTGTTTAGAAAGTAGCTCACGACTTGGCTTAATCATCATTGCGGTGGCAAACCCAAACAAACCTGCACTCATCGCATAGCTCGATAATTTACCTTTGACGCCATCTTTCATCCACATTGCTTCGTCATATTTAAAATCGCGACCATATTCGTAACCAAGCAGTTGGTTACTGCGATGGACGATACGAGTATTGATGCTTGCCATTACAAAAGGTGCAAGCCAGCGTTGGTGTTCGCTATCGTACTCAGGTTTGCTAACATTAGCTTGGCGTACATTTGGCGCGTCTTTATCATCGTTAAGCAAGTAAGGGTTTGCCACTTGTTTGCGACGTGATTTATCTTGGCCGACTTCTTCAAAAATAGTCGCCATCGAGGCTATCGTACCGCCAGATAGACCACCTTTTGCTGCTTTGACCCGCATATGAATCACATCACACGCCTCACCAAACTTATCTTCTGCTTGCTGCTGAGTAAAGTAAACGCCTAAGTCTGATGGAATAGAATCAAACCCACATGAGTTGACGATACGAGCGCCGCTTTGTTTTGCCGCGTCCTGATATTTGTCCATCATATCTTTGATAAAGATGGCTTCGCCAGTTAGATCGACATAGTCAGTACCGTTACTGGTACAAGATTTAATCAGCGGTTCGCCATATTTAAGGTAAGGCCCGACGGTTGAAATAATGACTTGGGTTTGTTTGGTCATCTCATCGAGGCTGGCGGCATCCTTGCTGTTAGCAATGATAGTATCGACTTTGCTGGCAAGTTTAGACTGTAATTCATTCAACTTTTCTTCGTCACGACCGGCTATTGCCCAGGTAACATTGTTGCCATTTTTATCTTTAGCATTAGACAAAAACTCGGTTAAATAGTGCGCTGTTATTTGTCCCACAAAGCTTGTGGCGCCATATAAAACGACAGCATAAGGGCGTTTTTCATGACTATTCTGTGGTGTCTTTGAAGTATCCGTATAGGTATCCATATTTATTATCCTTAATAGGTATTTGATGACTGAATCAGTGATAAATATTTATATCTTGCTGATAACTATATAGTAAAGTATTTATCGGTCGTAAAAATGACTTGTAAGTTATTGTTTATAGTAGATTGTATGATGCTAATGATAGAGATAGAATAATAGCTAAATATCTATAAACATAAGTTCTATAAATTCGGTAAAAGGCGGTAAAGTATTAAGATTCGCTACAAAGGTTACATAACCTACCGATATCATTACTAAAAGGTACGTTTTCTGGAGATAGAAATTGCTAATCTATGTTTGTAAGCAGTTCTAACAAGTATTAAGAAAACAAAAAATAAAAGAGATATTAGATAAGGTAATACGGATATCCATAATGCTGGTCTTATTATTCTTTATTGAATATGAGCTAAATATCTGGTATCTCAACAATAATTTGAGGAGAAGTTTATGTTTCGCTGGGCTATTATTTTTGCGGTAATCGCATTGTTAGCAAGTTTCCTAGGTTTTGGTGGTGTCGCTGGATTATCTAGTAATTTAGCTTATATCTTCCTAGTAGTAGCGGTTATCTTGTTCATCGTTGCCTTTGTTGGTAGAAAAATGTAATGGTTGAACCCTTTAACGGTAAGAATAATCTATAAGAAAAAGCGTCCTTAAAGGACGCTTTTTTGTGAGTGGTACAATTAATAAAACAGCTTTTGAAAGGGTGGGATATCCTTGAGAAGTATCATAAGCGTTTTGGCTGAATAATATGCTCCATACGTTTAGCCAAACGAATATCATGGCTGGTGATGCCACCTGTATCACCAGTAGTAAGGCGTACTTCGACTATGTTGTATGTATTGCGCCATTCAGGGTGATGCTCGAGTGCTTCAGCATGAAATGCTGCTTGGTTCATAAAACTCATGGCTTCGATAAAATCACTAAAGTGGTAGGTTTTTACGATTGCATTACCATTGCGCTGCCAGCCGGGTAACCCTTCTAGCTGCAAATTTACTTGTTTGTCAGATAAACTACTCATGGTGATATCCTTTATTATTATAGTGGGTTAGCTTGTTTTAACTGGTAACTTAAAGGTCTGTATTAAGGTCTGTATTGATGACTAAATAGCATCATAAACTCTATCAATAGTATAGGACAAAAAACCCACCTATTGCTGATGTCTTATTATATATTTGGCTACAAACATACAATGAGCGATATCAGAAAAATAGGAGGGCAGGGGTACAGCTACGTTTAGAAGGTAGTAATAATATGTTAGGTAACAGCGATAGAATTTACATACTGTATGTCGTCATAAGACATGCGGTTATAAAACCTAATTATTTCCTTTAGACTATAGTAAATCTTGATACTCAGGATGTTTGTCGATATAAGACGAAACAAATGAGCATTGTGGGACCACTTTTTTATCGTGCTCGCGTGCATAATCTAATGCATGTTTGACTAGTGTCGAGCCGATGCCTTGTCCACCCAATTCTTGCGGTACGATCGTGTGATCATAAACCAGTTTGTCATCACGCTCTTTATAACTGATATAGCCCGTATGTCCCTCAACCGTCGTTTCAAAACGTTTGGCCTGTTCATTGTGAGTGATATTTATATTTTGTTTACTCATATATGTATTCTCCATTGTTATCGTCGGATGTGACTTGTTTATATAGTCCGTTCAAAATAATAGCACGGTATTCTTTTTACAGTGAATCTACTTATAGTGCTGCTTGCAGCCAACTTGATTCTATTATCGATCTTTTTAATTTAAATTTATAGTCCTTTACCGTAAGAGTAGATAGGGCAAATGTTAAGAATGATGCCGTTTACTGGCTGATTTTGTACCAGTCACGCAGCCCAGTCACGCAGCATAGTATCGTGTATCCATTTTATTCAGTATCAGCTATACAAATTACAGCGCGCTAGGACAAAAGCTGTAAAACCAGTGCTAAAGCAACCTGTCGGCTTGCAGGGTATGCGCCACAATGCGATAATGGCTTATAATTTGTAACCCTGATTTTGAGGTGTAGCGCGCTTGGCATTATTGCTGAGTATGATTTGCTCGCCTCTTCTATGTAGTCTATCGGAGTGTTAATGGCTCAATATATCTACACGATGAACAACGTGTCCAAACTTGTTCCGCCTAAACGCGAGATTCTAAAAAATATCAATTTATCATTTTTCCCTGGTGCCAAAATTGGTGTATTGGGTATCAATGGTTCAGGTAAATCAACTTTGCTCCGTATCATGGCGGGTGTAGATACCGAGTTTAGCGGTGAAGCCCGCGCGCAAACTGGCACCAAAATCGGTTATCTACCACAGGAACCACAGCTTGATGACAGTAAAGACGTACGTGGTAACGTCGAAGACGGTATGCGCGAGGCGTTAGATGCACTAGCACGTCTCGATGCTATCTATGCAGAATATGCGGAACCGGATGCCGATTTTGATAAGTTGGCCGAAGAACAAGGCAAGATGGAAGACATCATCCAAACGTGGGACGCGCATACCTTAGATACCCAATTAGAGAAAGCAGCTGATGCGCTACGTCTGCCGCCGTGGGATGCTGACGTTAGCAAGTTATCGGGTGGTGAAAAACGTCGTGTGGCACTATGCCGCCTGTTATTATCACGCCCTGATATGCTATTACTAGATGAGCCAACCAACCATTTGGACGCTGAGTCCGTAGCATGGTTAGAGCAGTTCTTGCAGAACTACAGCGGTACTATCGTTGCCATTACCCATGACCGTTATTTCTTGGATAATGTCGCCCAGTGGATCTTGGAGCTTGACCGTGGTCATGGCTATCCGTACGAAGGCAACTATACTGAATGGCTCGAGCAAAAGAATACCCGTTTAGAGCAGCAAAATAAGCAAGAAGAATCGTTTGCTAAAGCGCTGAAAAAAGAGCTGGATTGGATTCGTAAAAACCAAAAAGGCCAACAAGCCAAGTCTAAATCTCGTGTACAGCGTTTTGAAGAGTTGAACTCACAAGAGTTCCAGAAACGTAACGAGACCTCTGAGATTTATATTCCACCTGGTCCGCGTTTGGGTAATAAAGTCATTGAAATCAATGATATTTCTAAATCATTTGGCGACCGTTTGCTCTATGAAAACCTGAGCTTTAACGTGCCAGCTGGCGCTATCGTTGGTATTATTGGTCCAAATGGTGCAGGTAAAACCACGCTATTTAACATGATTACCGAACGTGATACGCCAGATACGGGTTCAGTCGATTTGGGTGAAAGTGTCAAGGTTGCCTATGTCGGTCAGGTACGTGACAATTTAGATGATGAAAAAACCGTTTGGGAAGAAGTGTCTGACGGCTTAGATATTATTACCGTTGGTGATTACACCACGCCAAGCCGTGCCTATATCGGTCGCTTTAACTTCAAAGGCTCAGACCAACAAAAGCACGTCGGTCAATTATCTGGTGGTGAGCGTAACCGTTTGCAATTAGCGAAGACGCTAAAGCAGGGCGCGAACGTCTTGCTCCTTGATGAACCCTCAAACGATTTGGACATCGAGACCTTGCGTGCGCTAGAGGATGCGATTCAAGTATTCCCAGGCACCGTCATGGTGGTGTCGCATGACCGTTGGTTCCTTGACCGTATCGCTACCCATATCTTGGCGTTCGAAGAAGAAGGCCCAGTGTGGTTCGACGGCAACTATTCTGAGTTTGAAACTTATCGCAAAAAGACCATGGGTGATGATGCCACTCCTAAGCGTATGAAATACAAAAAGATTACTAACTAAGAGAGCTGCTTAAAAAGAGCAAGTTTAATAGCATAAAAAAGACCTCCAATTATTTAGAGGTCTTTTTTTGTGCGTCACTTGGTTAAGATATAGTTAAAATACTTTAAAAGCGCTACGATACTGCGGGTATGGTTTTTTTTACAGCCCCTATAATTGGCTCAAGATACCTGACTAAAACCTAACGCTTACGACCAAATTTACGCTGCTTTTTATTACTAATCTCAGTAATCGCATGGGTGATTTCTGCTTCGTCTAAGCTGGCCACTTGCTGCAAAATTTGCATCATATCAGGTGTCAGGACGTACTTGGCATGATGGGCAATATCGTTGATACGCTGGTCAAAGGTCAATACCCCAGTTTCATCATCTTTTTGCAAGTAATCAAGACGAGTCAAGGCACTGATAAAGCTGGTGAATAACGCGCGGTCAAAGAAATCAGGAATATCATCTGCATATAACACAGATAAACGTTGACCAAGCAGATGACACAAGTCAACGACTTCGTTTTCGGTTAAATTGCCTGAGCCTTGCTGAGCGAGTAGGGCAAGCGTCATAAAGTAACGCTCAAGACTTTGGCCAACGGGAGTGGCGAGAACTTGCAGCTGCTGATAGCATTTACTATTGGTCTCAGGTACGCTAAGTATGCCATCGCTCAATTCTATAATCAGTCCGTGCGCGATTAAGATATCAATTTTCTTATTTAGCGTCTCCGCTAAGCCATGCGCTGGATAATGTAAAAACAGCTCGCTCTGTAAGAATGGATAGAGTTGTTTGGCAATATTATCTAAACGGCTGCGCTCGATACGACCATTACGCGCCACGAGTGCTGATAAGAAAGACAGTAGAATAAACACATGCAAGATGTTATTGCGGAAATAGCTGAGCAATGCCGCTTGCTTGCCTGCAATTTGAATGATATCGCCTAAGATGTGCGGCGTACGCTCAATGAGCTTTAGCTTAATACCATAATCGATGATTTGTTGCGGACTCATATCAGTGATAACCGTGTCATCCGAATATGCCAGCTGTTGAGCAAGACCTTGATAGAGGGCGATTTGCTCGCGGCAGATATTTTCATCTAGAGCGGCTTTGGGTGCTGATAATAGCACCAATGACAATAGTGATACGGGCGTGACTACCGCGGCTTTATTAATATGCTGCATGACTTTCACGCCAATATTATCGACCATCGCACTGGCTTTATCATCGAGTGGCGTGTCAGTGCGATCTGCCGGTAAGCTATTAGCTGGTACATCGAATTTGGTCATAAAGTCGCTAAGATGTAGCGGTGTGCCAAAGCTTAAGTGCACATTGCCAAAGATACGCTCAATCTTACGGCCGACTTTAAGCAATCCAATCAAAGACTCAGACTCTTTGGGTTTGCCCTTTAACTCACCAACGTAAGTACCACCTTCCATGATGCGCTCATAACCAATATAGGTTGGAATAAATACCACGGGCTTATTGGTCTGGCGCAATTGGCTATGTACGGTCATTGCTAGCATGCCCATTTTCGGTGGCAATAAACGTCCTGAACGTGAGCGACCGCCTTCAATGAAGTATTCAATCGGTGTATGGCGCGTGATTAGCGTGTGCATATATTCACGTAATACCGCGGTGTAAAGCGCGTTACCACGGAAGCTACGGCGTATATAAAAGGCAACGGCACCGCGTAATAGCGGACCCAATACTGGCACATCTAAGTTGTCACCGGCTGCCACATAAGGAATACTTAAGCCGCGCTTATAGATGACGTAAGACAGTAGAAGGTAGTCGACATGACTGCGATGGCAAGGCACATAAATCAGTTCATAATCAGCCGCTAGCTCTCGTACGCGCTCAAAATGATGCACTTCTACACCGTCATATAGCTGCGTCCACAACCAGGTTAAAAACTTATAAAAACCGCGCACGATAGAGTGTGAATAATCATTGACCATCTCATTGGCATAGTTTTTTGCGAGTAGACGCGTTTCACGAGTGCTGGTACCGGTTTCTGCCGCTTCCGCTTCTATCGCATGTTTAATGGCCGGTGAATAAACGAGCTTGTCTACCAAGTTACGCCTGTCTGATAAATCGGGACCGAGCATACTGGCCCGCTGTTTATCCAGATAAATCGTTAGCTGCTGTTGCAACGAGCGCACCAGTTCACGATTGCCATCGGCAGCCGCGACCAATGCATAGCTTGGTGCTTCGTCAACATCCTTCACCGTCGTATGGTTGCTATCTTTTGAATCACTGTCTTTTTTATCAGTAGCTACTGAATCAAAGATAGAAAACCCTTCACCATCCCCTTGAACGTTATCATTAATAAGGGTACGTAAATCTTGCGGTGGATGGAACTGCACAAAGGTATCGCGTCCCATCACCCCAATATTAAATAATTGCTTGGTGATGCTTGGATCTTCCCAGTTGTCAGCGGTCAGCAGTTTAAATAGCGAATCTTCTTTTTCTGGCGCGCGTCCCCATAGGATAGATACGGGAACCAAACGCACCTTTAACTCTGGATATTGCAGGACAGCAGAAACCAAGCGTGACAGGCGCGGTGATAGCTGACTGTCTTTGGCATTTGGATGATTTAAAAATATGATGGCCGCATTTTCTTTAATATTATGAGCGACATCATTTACCCCAACCAATGCTGGTGGTAGGTTGTGCTCTTGCGTTTGCAAATCAATCAAAATGCTGTTGGAACGTGAGTAATCTTGCAACACATAAAATCTTAAGGTTTGATCGTCAGCGTCGAACTCGGGTAACTCACCCAATAATTTAGGTTTGACAGCGACGTCGAGCATCTGCCCCGAGAGTTTACGGTAGAGCTGATTGATTGGTGCATTAGAGTAAGGCTTGGTGGCGATTGGATTGATATCAGTTTCAGAAGAACTGTCAGTCGCAACTGGCGCTTTAAAAATCCGTTTTTTTAAGAACTTCGGTATCATAATCAGTATCAAAATTAGTCAAATGTGTTGCGCTTATAATGCCATAAAAGCCATCAAAGCGATATATAGTGTCTGTATATACTGCCACTATTCACAGGTTTGAGGTAGTATATAGTGAGTTAGGCCGCTTTTAATAAGGTCTCGTATTTGAAGATTAACCTATTTAGCGTAATAATAGTTTGCCTACAACCGCGACCAACCATGTGTAAGCCTATCATTTAACCTCACTGATTTGAGTTAAAATATTATGACGCCAGCCATCAATCTTGCCAAAAAGTGCGCTCTTAATTATCAATTGCACGAATATAGCCATGACAGTAACGCCGCCTCTTTTGGTTTAGAGGCGGTAGAAAAACTCGGCGTTGATGCCGCTCAAGTGTTTAAAACCTTGGTCGTGTTGACCGATGCTGGTGCGCTCGCAGTTGCGGTATTGCCCGTAGAGAAAACCTTAAACTTTAAAAAAATGGCCAAAGCACTGTCTGTTAATAAGCTGTCTTCTAATAAAGTACTGTCCTGCAAAAAAGTCCAAATGGCAGACCCAAAACAAGTCGAACGCAGTACTGGCTACGTACTCGGCGGCGTCAGTCCATTGGGGCAAAAAAAGCGTTTGGCAACTATTATCGATAGTTCAGCTGAAGTGCAGCCAACTATTTATGTGAGTGGTGGTCGGCGTGGTTTAGAGATTGAGCTGCCCCCTGCACAACTGGCTGCCATTCTTGATGCTCGATTTGGCAGTATTGTTGATGATTAAAAGTGTCCTTAATAATTCGGCATTGAGCTTGGACTAAGATAATCTCTGGTATAGTCAGTTAGAAATAGAATCGCCGCATTAATAAAAACGTACTACTGGAGTGAGTTTTTCTTGCTTGCTGTTCGCAAGCGTGACAGAGGCTGCGAAAAATTTACTCCAGTAGTATTCGTATCAGTTTTAAAGTGATTCAGCTATATTTATCTTTTATTTAAATTTTATAATTTTCAAATTGCAAAAGGATAGTAGCCGTATGCCGCATTTAACCATTCAAGTAACCCCTAATGTCATGATTGCTCATGAAGAATCATTTATTAAAGCGTTAAATAAAGCGCTGTGGGACAGTGGTCATTTTGGTAAACCAACTGATATCAAAGCACGAATAGTGCCTATAGAGACATTTTTGGTGGGTGTTGAAGATGACGAGCAAGCCAATGGTTTTGTTTATGCTCATTTAAAAATAATGAGCGGTCGTGATCTTTTGATTCGTAATCAGCTCGCTGAGCTATTGGTTACAACCATAGAAGAAACAATAAAGTCAGAGCAATCAGTGCGGGTCGAGTTACAGATATGTGTTGAAGTTGAGGAAATTAGCATGGTTTATCATAAAAAAATGCTTAGCTAATACCTAGCCAGAATGATTTATTACCTAGCTTATTCATTTTCGCATAATTCTTTACTAGCATATTTAGGTAGCATAATAACTTCAACGTGATATCCAGCTGTTTTACCTTGCGTCGCCATTAGGTTGCGGGCAATGCGCAGTCGATATTCTCCTGTCATTGGCAAGCAGTTCTGATAAATGATACCGCCTTTGGTGCCATCTTGGCTGCCGTCTGGCATATGTAACACACCGACATTGGCAGTCTCAGGCGTCGCTTTATTTTTACCTGATGGCGGTGCGATATTTATCAGCGCATATTGACCTTTTTCCGCATTAAAACGATACCATTGCTCATCTACATTGGGTTTTAATTTGCCAGTAATCGTGGTGCTGATTTGACCTTTGGCAAAACGGATAGGGGTGTCGCTCGCTTGCGCGCCACTAATACTGATGAAGCCAATCATAAGCACAGAGGTTAAAGAAGGGATAAAAGTGGATAGGGTCATGGTTACCTCCTATAAAATATAATTATTGGTTACTTTCTAATACCATTCACAAAAGTTAGAGTAGCAAGGAAAACGAGTGCAAGTGCTACGCATTATAGGCTAAACGAGTTTGACACGGCTAATCGTACTTTTTGGGTTTGGTATAATCTAGCATAAAAAAGCGCCCAGTTATTAACTGGGCGCTTTTTAAATTCTAAATGTTAAAGATTGGTATTTAAGCAATCCTAGTCTAAGAATGAAAAGCTATCAATGTCCATTGAAGTCATGCTTTCGCTTGGTGCGACCATGCTTTCGGCGTGACCAGACGTACGTGGTAATAGCTTATCAAAGTAGAATTCAGCGGTTTGGATTTTGGCTTTGTAGAATTCCGGTGCTTCAGTGCCACCATTTTCTAGCTTGTCATAGGCAACTGCCGCCATACGCGCCCAATGATAACCCATCATCACATAGCCTGAGTACATTAAGAAGTCATCAGATGCTGCTGAGATAATTTCACGGTCTTTACGTGCCATTAGCATCAAGCGTACGGTTAGCGTGTTCCACTCAGCACATAGCTTAGTCAATGCCCAAACGAATTTGCGCATGTCTTTGTCTAAGGCATATTCACCACACCATTTCATGATGCTTGAGGTATAGTCGCGAATGATTTTACCTTTAGACTGTAAGATAACTTTACGACCTAGTAAATCTAGTGCTTGGATACCAGTGGTGCCTTCGTACATAGTGGCGATACGAGCATCACGAGCGATCAGCTCCATGCCCCATTCTTTGATATAACCGTGACCACCATATACTTGCTGACCATGTTTGGCCGCTTCAATACCAAGCTCAGTTAGGAAGCCTTTAAGAATTGGCGTGTAGAAGCCTAACTTATCATCCCATTTCTCAAATTCTTCATCATCGCCATTAATAATGCCTTGCGCCATTTTGTCCGCATAGCGTGCTGAATGATAAATCATTGAGCGACCACCTTCAGCAAAGGCTTTTTGGGTCAATAGCATACGACGTACGTCAGCGTGATGAATGATGGCATCTGCTACTTTTTCAGGATCTTTGGTACCTGATAACGTACGCATTGAGCGACGATCTTTGGCATAAGGTAGGGCGTTTTGGAATGCTAGCTCAGTATGGGCAAGACCTTCGATACCAGTACCGATACGCGCGGTGTTCATAAAGGTGAACATGGCTTTGAGGCCTTTGTTCGGCTCACCAATGAGGTAACCGACTGCATCATCAAAGTTCAGAACACAAGTTGCTGATGAGTTAATACCCATTTTGTGCTCAATCGAACCACAAGTGACGCCATTACGTTCACCGATTTCGCCTTCAGCATTTGGTAAGAATTTCGGCACGATAAATAATGAGATACCGCGTGTGCCTTCTGGCGCACCTGGTAGGCGCGCTAGTACGATATGGACGATGTTTTCGGTTAAATCATGCTCACCGCTTGAGATAAAGATTTTGGTACCGCTAAGCTTATAGCTGCCGTCTTCTTGTGGAATGGCTTTTGACTTAACTTGACCCAAGTCAGTACCACATTGTGGCTCAGTCAGACACATGGTGCCCGCCCAAGAGCCTTCGACCAATTTATGCAGGTAAGTTTCTTTTTGCTCATCGGTACCATATTGCATGATGGTATTGATACAACCGGTTGATAGACCAGGGTACATCGCCCAAGGCCAGTTAGCGGTACCAATCATTTCAGCTTTAATGAGGTTCAATGAAGTCGGTAAGTTCATACCACCGTATTCTTCAGGGTATGAGATACCTTGCCAGCCGCCTTCTACAAATTGATTATAAGCTTCTTTAAAGCCTTTTGGCGTGGTCACGACGCCATTATCAAAATGACAGCCTTCTGCATCAGCGGGCTGATATAAAGGCGCTAAAACGTTTTCAGCAAAATCTGCCATACCCTGAAGAATCATATCGACGGTTTCAGGATCAGCGTTCTCACCATTGTCTAGATCTTTATAATGCGTTTGGTAATCAAAAACATCATTAATCAAGAATTTAATATCACGTAAGGGTGCTTTGTAAGTTAACATAATCGCTCTCTTTGGTTGATTCGCTATCATAGACTTATGGCATCGCATTCGAGCCATTTCATGTCAGCGATATTTACTTATTTTGAATAGCGGTAGACACTGTTTTGATTGTCATATGATCGGTTGTCATGTGGATTTATGAGTAACAGCTTATCCGTTATAATAGTCGTTAAGTCGTCCTTGATAAAAGTTAGCTGTTATGGTGTTAATACGAGTATAAATCTTCTGGGACGACAAATATACAACTTATAACTAATATTCATTAGTTGGTGTTTTATGTATAAATTTTAGTTATATTTTAGTCGAGCAATGACCATAATTAAGCGATGACTATACTAGGGCGTTTTAAATACCATAAAGAAGAATCGGACAAAAAATTAAAGAAATATGAATTTATTATATAAGAGAAACCACAGATGAGCGCATTGAAGCAAAAAGAGCGAGCATCTTGGCTGAATCAAGTATTGGCTAGCCTAAAGCGTTTAATTAATGGGGAGCTGAGCCATCTATTAAAAGTAAATCGCAGTAAGCGACCATGGCACTTGCCAGTTATTGCCGCGATTGCGATTAGCTTTCCTGTATTTGTCGGCGCCTATTTTGGTCATTTATCTTCGGGTATCAAGGCATCGCTCGGGGCCATGGTTATCTTAAACCTGCCTCTAGTCGGTACGCTGCCGCACCGTGTAATCACGATGATGGCATGGGGCTTTGCTATGTCGCTGTGTTTTGCGCTTGGGCTATTAGCTCAGCAAATACCATGGCTCAGGCTGCCCGTATTTGCATTGATGGCCTTTGGTATTATTGTTTTTGGACGTCACTATCGCCAGCCGCCGCCCGCGGGTTTGTTTATCATGATGTCAGGTGCCATTGCCTTATTTATCCCTGTACCCATGGAGCAAATCATGCCAGCAATGGGGCTGGTGATGCTTGGCAGTGGCTTTGCCTTAATCATGGGGCTGCTATATTCACTGTTTCTATTGGCGACGCGTCCTTCGTCACCGACGCCGATTTATAGTTATGAGCCAGATACCATCAGCGAAAGCATTATTGTCGCAGGCTTCGTCAGTTTGTCGTTACTAATCGCAGTGACGCTGGACATGTCCAACCCGTATTGGGCAGCAGTTAGCTGTTTTCTTATCATTCAAGGTATTCATTTGCGGACGATGTGGATTAAGCAGTTTCATCGTTTGCTTGGGACATTGATAGGGGTAGGGCTGGCGAGTTGGATGCTCTCTTGGGGTTTGTCGATATGGGGCGTGGCCGCTTCGATATTGGTGATGATGCTGTGTATTGAGTCATTAGTGGACAGGCATTATGGTCTCGCTGTTATATTTATTACGCCATTGACGATATTTATTGCCGAATACGGTAGCGGTATGTCGCTTATGCCAACGGCTTATCAAGAGGTGATGCGCGCGCGTCTGTTTGATACCTTACTCGGCTGTATGGTCGGTCTTGGTGGCGGCATCGTTATGCATTCAACCAATTTGCGCGTACCGCTACGGCGTATTGAGAATTGGCTACTGACACGATTTGGTTAGCAAACAATATCATTGATGAAATATCATTTATACTGACGGGGCTTTTAATGCCTCACTTGCCTGTCCAACATCGACAGCATGACCTGTCCAACGCTCAAAGCTCAAAGCAGCTTGTCCAATCAGCATGCCATAGCCGTCTGAGGTTTGCGCACTGTGCGCAGCAAAGTGCTCTAAAAATGGCAGCGTGCGACCATACATCATGTCGTAAGCATACTGGCAGCTGAGCCCATCGTGCAATGGCAATGTCTCACCTGACAGTCCGATAGAGGTCGCATTGATGATGATATCAAACGCGCCAGTTAATGCCGCTGTAGGGCAGGTTTTAATCTGCTTATCAGCGATAGTAGGACTAGCCGCGCTAAGCTCATCGACCAATACTTCTGCTTTAGTTACTGTACGGTTGGCAATAGTTAACTGGCCAATACCCGCTTGAATAAGGGGCAATATCACCCCACGTGCTGCGCCGCCTGCACCGATGAGAGCCACACGTGCGCCATTCAGCGGCCAGTTTAGGCTTGTCATATGATTGACCAGCCCTTGTCCGTCGGTATTATCGCCGTATAGTGCTTCTGCTATTGATGCGCCATTTTTCAACATTTCACTATTTAACAGCAGGGTGTTGACCGCACCAGCAACTTTGGCATGCTCGGATAAACCACCGCGCGCCGCACAGTCATCATAAGCGACTTGCTTAAACGGCACTGTGACATTGGCACCGATGCCACCACCATGAAAAAACGCTTCTATCACGGCGGTAAAGCTTGTGGCCTCATCGGGGCAGTATTGGCGTTCGTACGAGATATCGATACCGACTTGTGCGGCGAATTGCTGATGAATCTCAGGAGATTTGCTGTGGGCAATCGGATTGCCGATAACGATAAAGTGTTGGTTCATAAAGGGTCCACTGGCTAAAGGAAGCAATAAACTAAGAATAAAAAATCGATAAAACAGTCGATAATGCAATCATCAAAACCCAATCATCATAAGGGATAACATGGCGATTAACAAACTTGATGCTTGAACAGTAAGCCTTTCATTAAGCAGGTTTTTTATCCAAAAAGGTCTTTAACAAATCTGTACCCTCTTGGAGTGTTATCCGTAACGTAAAGGGTGGTCAAGTGTTAAGCAGTTCGGTAAACTATATAATAGTAAAACACTCTATCAATCTACTCTAATGATTGCTGGGTTATAGCTTTTATTAACCACGCTTTTTATTAATAAAATTTTTCATTATCAGCGCTATATTTGCCAGCACGTTGATATTATCCTGAGACTAACTTAAAACTGTGAGTAAATCGCCCATGTGGAATAGCACGCTACAAACCTTTGTGGTTGGTATGGTTATGGCAGTTGGAGTATCGTTGAGTAGCTGTGACAGCAGCAAAGACGATCTCCAAAAATCAGATACCAATGCTGAAACAATTGTAGACGACAGCAAGCAAACAGAGAATAATGCGCCAGTGCAGGACAATGCTGCCTCTAATGCTGACTTGGATGGCGCGACTGCTCAGCAAGGCACACAAGTGAAATATGATGTATCGGCTTGGGGTACTGATAAGGTAAAGTCGCTCAATATAACTGAGTTAGAGGGTATTAAATCATCTTTTGGGAAGGTGCGGAGTACTGATGAAAATAGCCTAGACTATGCCAGTAATCCAGCAGCCAAATATCGCTTTATGAATACGGATGAGCCTTATTTGGATGTGATTGACTCTGAAAAATATCTCGAGCTTGGCTGGTACTTTGCTAATCCTACTGATTCTGACAAAGAAAAAGAGCTGAGTCAAAATCATGCCAAAAAGGCTTATAAACTGTCGCGCCAATTGATGGGTGAAGAGGGTGGTAGACTAATCGCTGATATGCTTAATGGTCAAATTGCTAAAAATAAAGTCGTCGGTGGACACAAAGTAGAACTGGCAAAATGTGAGTTCTATAGCTGTATGCTGATCATCAATAAAACCGCTGTCCAGCCAGACGATAGCTAAGCTTGTGATAACTATTTTGTAGGAACCATAGTAACGATGATGTCGCCGATTAACCGCTGGTTATGCCTAAACTCACAAGGCAACAGTACAGATGTTACAGCAGTAACTACCTCATTAGACAATCGCGGTTTGGCATACGGTGATGGCTTTTTTACTACCATGGGCGTCATCGATGGTCAGATATTGTGGTTGGACTATCATCAGCAGCGGCTTGACTCTCACGCCAGCTCTTTGCATCTCGATTTAGATAGCCAGCTCTTATTAGTGGCCTTGCAAACGCACGCCGAGCAGCTACAACAAGGTATGCTCAAGCTCATCGTCTCCCGTGCCGCGCAAGATATTGGTGGTTATGGTTATACGCCCAGCGCCTCTGGTAGCGCTTGCGAGATTTGGCTAAAATCTTCTACGATGCTCGTTGGCACGGCTGAGCAGTTGCGCTTATCTGGTGAGCGTTTAGTCCCCATGCAGCCTGTCAGTACTGCCGTTTGCTTGTCTTCACAGCTCGCCTGCCTACCGCCGCCATTAGCAGGACTCAAAAGCCTTAATCGTCTGGATAATGTGCTGGCAAGTGGCGAGCTTCAAGCCATCAAGGCTCATAGATTAGCGTCTAATGCAGGGCTAGACAGTGCTAGTGTTGGCGAAGGTTTGCTGCGTGATATGAGCGGGCGCTGGGTTGAAGGCACGATGAGCAATGTGTTTTATCAATTATCAGACTCACAATTGCTAGAGCCGCAATCCTCACAATCCGACAGCCTTTTAGACCTCAATAAACATGACTCGAATTATTTAACTCAAGGACAATGGTACACGCCGTCTATGGCACAATCGGGCGTCGCGGGCGTGATGCGACAAGTCATTATCGATACATTGTCGAATAGCAAAAATCCTGTCATTATCAGGTCATTAAAAGACGAAGATTTATCACAGTTAAGCCAACTGTTCTTTTGCAATGCGCTGCGCGGGGTCATGCCGATGAATAGTCTGACGTTATTATCGGGTGAAGTGGTAGGTTTTTAAGTGATTTTAATCGTATTTAAAAATATTAAATTTAGTGTCAATAAAATCATCAGCATATAAAATAACTTCCTCATTGCGATACCTACCCGCGCCTTTAATAGTGCTTCTTGCTCGTTCTCTGCGCCAACTTCTACGATATTACTCAACGTCTCGACAATCTCTATCTGAAAGACTTTCTTTAATTTCTTATCTGTTTTCATCCTTACTATCCCCGATATACGCTTATCAAAATTTCTTTAGTAGTTATATCCGCTAGATTAGCAAGGGCGCTCAAAAAGAAGTGATCGTCTTTTGTTACGTAGCCTTGTGCGATAAGGAAAATCGATCAATTATAGTGATTTGATAAGGAAGGAAATCTATGGAATACATCTACGAAGATGAACGAATACCTCTACAAATCCGTCGACTATTAATTTTTGATGAGATTTGCAAATTAGCAAAGAAACAACCTGATGAAATTATTCACTTATCAAGATTTACTGAGTTATCGCTCGGTGTTATGTATCTGAAAGACTTTAAAAAGTTTATTGCGTTTGGTGGTGTGTTTGAGTATGCAGAAACAAGAGAAGAAGTTATCGAGCAACGTATTAGAGTTTTCCCTAACGATGAGCCAGTAACAAGGGCGCTAACAGTCAATTTAAAGCAGTTTACTCAGCCCGCGCGCACAGCTATCCAGCTGGTTTGGTATTGGAATAACTATGTTAAAAATAGAATGCACGCTTACGTCGATTATCGTGAAGAACACTTTTTTAAAATCAATGATGAAATTGAATCAGAATACCCACCGCATAAGTTTCATGACCGTCTCGTTGCAACGGCACGTTTACCTTTATGGGACGATAGAGAGGAGTTAATCGCAGACGTATACCGTGATAATAAAGGACAACCGAGGCCTGAACGCTTTAATGAGAAACGTTTAATATAATTTAAGGTGTTTAGAAATTGATCGTATTTTATTAAATATTATTTAACAGGAGATAATAAATGCGTACTACCTATGAAGAAAAACGTATCCCACTACAAATCCGCCGATTAATGCTATTTAGTGAAATATGTCGTAAAGCAAAAAAATATCCTGATGAAGTCGTTCACTTAGCGGGTTATTCAAAGATAGCATTCAATATTATTTATTCTGAAAAAGATAAAAAATATACAGCATTTGGTGGGACATTTAAGTATGCGCATATACGTCAAGAAGTCATAGAGCAAGGCGTAGACAAACTGTTTCATGATGAACCTGTGATGTGTGCGCTTACCGTAAAAAGACAAGCTTTTACCAAAGCTTCTCGTACGCCATTAGGACTATTAGTAGGCTGGAATAAACATGTAAAAAATAAATCTTCTAAATGCATTAAGGATAATATGGACACTTTTTTTAAAGTAAATGATGGGTTGGAGATGGACTATCCTCCGCACAAGTTCTATGAACGATTGGTGGCAAGCGCTTATTTGCCTCTTTGGGATGATAATCAAACTTAATATAATTTTCGATAATGTCCACGACCCAAAAACTCAATAATGCCTCTATCGCGTAATACTTGTAATTGCTAACGGATTTTATCTTTAACATGGTTGTTTTCAGGGTATTTGAGTTTTAATAAGTCAGCAAACGCATAAACTTGATTGAGAGAAAAGCTGTCTTCTAGTCTATCGATACATTGCCACACATCTAGCGTCCAACCACGCGAAGCTGTAGATTGCTTACGTAGAAACAAGGTTTTTTGAAATTGTTCGGTGACATTATCGCGTGGTATAACTTGCTGGTCTTTGACCAAAAATACTTTCCCTGATTCGGGCACTTTACGCAAATCGATATTACAGCCAACCCAACCTGCGCGTTTGGCAGTGGCTAATAAAGGTTTGCGTTTTATAATCATGTCTGGTTTAAAAAACTGTTTTGGAATGATTAAAAAGTTATTGACTGTATATTCTTGAGAGTAGGTTAAAAAGAAAAAACTGGGATTATCTTCGCTACTGATACGTTCAATCATGGTGTTATAAGCACCATCATTAATAACGTTACTCAACTTTGCCTTTTTACTTTTTAGCTCATATTCCTCGCTGCAATATCCGCAATAAAAGTCAGCGACAGGTTGGTTATTAGCAAATTCAACCAATGGTTCGGCATTACAATTTGGGCAATAGCCTTGATTAGCGACCCAATCTTCACTTAGTACCCTAATCCTTTGAGGTTCAGACTTATAGTTTTTGGCAAGACTTTGATTAAAATGTAGATTCATAACCCATTTTCTTATCAGAATTAAAATTTAAAATTATTAATAAGCGATATAGCGATATAACTTGTTATAAACACCAAGTTAATGCATAAGCTAAGCAAATACCATTGAAAATCACACAGTTCAGTGCTAAATTCTAGCAAACTTCTGCCTCGCGAGTTGCCATGAGCAAGCCCACACCTGAAACGCCTCCTGAACGTCCTAATGATACGCCATCGAATAAGCAAGATGGCACTGTTGACGAGCGTGTCGATACGGTTGATACCACGCTGGCGGATACACAACCAGAGGTCGATGAGGTAGAGCAGCCGCCAGCAACGGATGTCTCACTCATCAGTGGAGACAGTAAGCCGCGAGAGTATAAAGCGGACAATCAATCGTTTTTTATGCAGCGTGGCTATCAGGTGCTACTCGTGCTGGGGCTCATAGCTGCATTTTTGCTAGTGATGGTTTATCAGACATTATTTGGACGTGTTGAGCAGCCAAAGCAGATGGTCACGATTGAGCAGGGTCAGACGTATTATGGATTATTGCCGCAATGGCAACAGCAGATTCCGCTGTTTTCTGCCAGTATCGCCAAGCTGTATATCAAGTCGCAAGTCGATGGCCCACTGCATGCGGGTATCTATCAATTACCAGAAAATCCCACCATTGCTGAAGCACTACAAGTGCTGGGGCAAGGGGCAAAAGCGGCGATGGTCAAGGTACAAATCATCGAAGGCAAAACCTCGAAGGATTTATATCAAACGTTACGCGATAATGACAATATCATAAAAGAGGCACTGACCGACGCTAGTGGCAATGATAACGACAATGCCAGTATTGCTCAGACATTGGATTTGGCAGGTATATTGCCCGATGCGGTGACCAGCAGTGATGATGCTATCGTCAATCATAACCTTGAAGGCTGGTTTGCCCCAGATACGTATTATTACGGTGAAGGCACCAGTGATAAAAAAGTGCTGACTGACTTGTATAAGCGTCAACAGCAAGCGCTGACCGACGCGTGGGAAAACCGTGCGCCTGATTTGCCTTATAAAACACCTTATGAAGCGCTGGTGATGGCATCTATCATCGAAAAAGAAACCAGCGTGGTAGAAGAGCGTCCTTTGGTATCAGCAGTGTTTAATAATCGCCTCAATAAAGGCATGCGCCTACAAACCGATCCGACCATTATCTATGGTATGGGCAGTCGCTATGACGGTAATATCCGCCGTAAAGACATCGATGAAAAAACTGCTTATAATACCTATCAAATTGATGGCTTGCCGCCCACACCAATCGCCCTACCGTCTGCGGCTTCCATCGAAGCGACCTTGCATCCTGCTGATAGTGAGGCACTATACTTTGTGGCGACCGGTAACGGCGGACATAAATTTACCAGCAGCTTGAGTGAGCACAATCAAGCGGTAAAAAAATATCTCAGCGTCATGCGTGAAAAGAAAGCCCAAACACCGGCGCAGTAAGTGGTTTCTTTAGCTTGTTGTTAAATAAGAAGCCTATCGTTTATTGAGCATTTCGTTTATTGAGCGTTATCATTATAAATATAACGCTCATCAATGACATAAGGTCATAGCATGTCAGCATCCACCCAAACACCGTTGTTTCAAAACACCACTACACCGACTCAAGGGCGCTTTATCAGTTTTGAGGGCACTGAAGGTGTGGGTAAAACCACCGCTATCGAGCAGTTATGCGCACATTTGCAGGCGCGTGGTATTGATTATCTGCGTACTCGTGAGCCGGGCGGTAGTCCGTTTGCGGAGCGTTTGCGCGCTATCCTGTTAGACCCTGAGACGATTATCAATGATGATACAGAATTGCTATTAATGTTTGCCGCACGCTGTGACCATATGCAGCAAGTGATATTGCCAGCGCTACAACGCGGCACATGGGTGATATGTGATAGATTTACTGATTCGACCATTGCTTATCAAGGGTTTGGGCGGGCGCATGGTGATGAAGCAGTACGTGCCAAGATTGAGTTGCTTATCGAGCAGTTTTTGACGCAATTACCTGAGCTGACCTTGTGGTTAGACTTGCCCGTATTAGAAGGTATGGCGCGCGCCAATAAACGTAGCGCAGCCGACCGCTTTGAGCAACAAGCAACAGAGTTTTTTACTTGGGTGCATAAAGGTTTTAGCACGCTGGCGACCGAGTACCCCGAGCGTATACAGCGTATTGATGCAACTGGCACGGCTAGTGAGGTTAGCGCACGTATATGGCAAGCGGTTCAGGACAGGTTTGAGCTGAGTTGATACGCTTTAAAACCGATACGAGTGCTACTGGAGTAAATTTTTCGCAGCCTCTGTCACGCTTGTGAACAGCAAGCAAGAAAAATTTATAACAGTAGCACGTGGCTATTTACTTTATTACAATCGTATCGATTTTATTTAGAGCCTATAGCTCTGAAGAAAAAAGCCCCAACTGTCCGTTGGGGCTTTTGTATTTTATAGACTAATTTTAAAAAAGCAGCAGTTATTCTTTACCTGTCTTCTTCTTATCTAGATCTTTCTGCACAACGTCTTTACTGGCGTCAGCATCAGAACTAGCATCAGCGCCAGTGCTAGTCGCATTGTTTTGACCAGAGTCTGGCAGACGATTTGGATCAAGTGAGCCTTTTTTAGTTTTAGGGGCGTTACCATCACCGTTGGTATTGCTAGATAGCTTACTCTTAGAAGTGGTCTTTGACTCTGCGGTCGAATTGGCTGACATTACACCTTTATCAACAGTGTTAGCAGGTTCAGACTTTGATTCTGCACCCTTATCGTTAGCCGTTGTTGGCTTGGCTGGCGCTGATTCAGACGAGGAACTATCATTAGCGCTGGTTGATGAGTCACTTGAGACCTTTTGCTCATTGTCTGTTTCAGGGTTATTATCTTTGTCGGTCGCTGTTGCAGGGTCTTGCTCTGCTACGTCAGCGTTATCGTCGCTTAACTCCTTTTCTTTACGCTTATCAGGTGCTTTTGATTTGGACTCAAAATTGGCATCGGCAGCCATACGCGCCTGCTCTTGCTTAGGCGTTACATCGACTGGCTTTGGTTGTACTTCATCTTCCACGACCAGTGAAATGAGCTTGCGATCACGGGGTACTGTCCCATCGAACTTATTCGTGATGACGTGTAGCTTGCCTTCTTTGTCGATAGTGTAGAGCGGAACAAACTGTTTATTATCAGCTTTATATTGCTCAAAGCTATAACTGTCAGTGATGTTAGTGATTTTGATACGGGCTTTTTTCGATAGCATGCTGGCAAGCTTGGTATAAGTGGCATCATCAAACAGCCATTGTGAGTGGAAGTTTGATTGCTTATCATCACGCTCACTTTTAACTTTTTCATCACTGAATTTGAGACGATATAACTTGCGCTCGCCAAATTCATGACGGTAATGAATCTCAGACAAGGTGTTCATCTCTTTGTCCATACTCATGGCAAATAAACGGCCAATACCGATAAGATCAAGATGATGGTCGGCATGGTCTGAGATGGGATTGCCAAAGTAAGTGCGTAGACCGCTCATGCGTGCGCGGGCAATATTGGTATAGTTATTATGAGCGACGATGACATCGAAGCCCTGCTCCTTTAACGAGGTGGCTACCAACAGGGCAATAGGGTTTGAGCCAACGATAAGAATCCCGTTGGTTTCAGGCTCACGTACGCCCAAGAAATTACCAACCATTTTTGCGCCCAAACCTTGAATCATTACTGTACCAATAATGACCAAAAATACTAATGGCACTAGCAGTTCAACGCCTTGAATATCATATTCTTGCAAGCGAATAGCAAACAGCGATGAGATAGCAGCCGCAACGATACCACGCGGGCCAATCCAGCTAATCATCAGCTTTTCATTGGTCTTTAAGTTGGAGCCAATAGAAGATGCCCACACCGATAAGGGGCGTGCGACAAACATCACGATTGCTAGCAATACCAATCCTGCAAAGCCCACGCTAAGCAGACTTTCAAGCTCAACACGGGCAGCAAGAATGATAAACAATACCGAGACTAATAAAATGGTTAACGATTCATTAAACTCTAAAATCGTCTCACGCGGGAATTTTGGCCAGTTGGCAAGAGCAACGCCCAATACCGTAACCGTCAATAGACCCGATTCATGCTCTAAATGGTTTGATACTGAAAATAAGACTAAGACAAAAGCAAGGGTAAAGACATTGCGCAAAAACTCAGGAATCATATGACGGCGCATGAGGAATGCCAATACCCAAGCACCCGCCATGCCAAGCGCAGTCGCCAATACTACGATTTTGGCAAATAGCAAAATGCTACTGGCTTCGCCACCTGAGATAATATACTCATAGACCAAAACCACGGCGATAGCGCCAATCGGGTCAATGATAATCCCTTCCCATTTAAGGATGTTGGATATGGTTTTATTGGGACGCACACTACGCAGTAGCGGCATAATCACCGTTGGGCCCGTCACGCACACCAGCGCACCGAATAATAAAGCTATCAGCGGGTCGACATCGAATAATAGATAGGTCGATAACGCGACGATGGCAATGGTGATAAGGACGCCGACGGACACCAGCATCTGCACGACGGTACCGTGTTGTTTGATTTCATCGAACTCGAGCGTTAGCGAGCCTTCGAATAGGATAATCGCCACCCCCAAGGAGATAAAGGGGAACATCAGCTCGCCTAATACCAAGTCGGGGTCAAATACGCCGAGCACAGGGCCAACGATAATACCAATCAATAATAAAAATAAAATGGACGGTTGCTTTAAATACCAAGCCAACCATTGGGCGGCGATGCCAATCCCAACCACGCCGGATAGCAGTAGGGCGGTATCCATAAATTAATCCTTTTATAATCTTGTCATATTTCATACCTATCAATAGCCACTATAGAGCAGTTGCTATAGGCAGCATATTTATGGGTTGATGCAAGCAACATGAACAGCTGAGCGATAGTGTTGGTCGCTAAGAGTAGCCGCTATGTATCACAGCATAAATCACCACATGAGTTAGGTATGATATAACTACTACAAATAAGTATAGACAAAAGCATTCCTAAATCATTAGAAATGCAAATAAGGGTGATGTTAATCAATATGACTAACGTATAGTCAATAATATTATTAAAATATGACTTTTGTTTGCTTATGAAATTATTTGGCTTGCTATCATAGCATGGTTTTATTTCGTCCTTATCGATGTTACCTCTTTCAGATAGCCTCGATAAGTAGTAATGCTTTGCAAAGCAAGTAAGCAATAACTGTGCCGTGACCTATCCTTGATTATTACTACAGCAAATTAGCGCTTTTTTATTTATCATACAGTAGCCGCGTTTGTCATGCACGTCACGACTATGACAATCTGTGTTAAAGGGTATAATCCATAAATATAAATGGTCGATGGCAAAAATTTATAAAAGCCAGTAACCTAATAGATTTATCAGGTCAATATAAAAGAGATACATGGGACTGGTATAGATTTTTTATGGCCTCTGTTGTTGGCACAGGCACAGCAAGTAAGCAAGCAAGCAAGCTTTGTACCAGTCCTGCGTCATAATACTGTGTATTTATTTATGTAGTATCGACTATCTCAACAATAATAATTATCACTTATATGGAGGGAAATATGCCTATTAATATGTTTAGAGGACAATCCAATTTTAAAATGCAGCATTGGTTGCAGCATAGTACATTAGCGCTTGCCATTGGCACAGCGATGGTAGCCAGTATTAATGTCGCTACCATGCCGACCGCTGAAGCAGCAGTCACTACGGCAGATTTTTCTGGCTTAGTTCAACAAGTCACCCCAGCAGTCGCCCGCGTCAATGTCACCAAAACTGTCAGCGAAGCGGAACTTGCCAAGGCTCAAACTGCTGAGTTATTGAGGCAGTTTTTTGGTGATCGCTTGCGTATCCCTGAGCAGGCAGCGACACCCGCGATTGAGCACGCTTATGGGACGGCTTTTTTTATCACCAAAGATGGCTATATGCTCACCAATCATCATGTGGTCGAAGGCGCTGACACCATTACTGTCACCCTCAATGACCGCACAGAGCTGGATGCGACCTTGGTAGGTAGTGATGAGCGCTCAGATGTGGCCGTACTAAAAATAAAAGGTACCACGTTTCCTGCGTTGCCTATTGGCGATTCAAATAGCCTAAAAGTAGGGGAGCCGGTACTGGCGATTGGCTCGCCATTTGGCTTTGATTATTCAGCATCGGCGGGTATCGTCAGCGCCAAATCGCGTAATTTTTCACGTGAGACCAGTGTGCCATTTATCCAAACCGATGTGGCACTCAATCCTGGAAATTCAGGTGGCCCCTTATTTAATCAGCGTGGTGAAGTCATCGGTATTAACTCGCGTATCTTTAGTGGTACTGGCGGCTATATGGGACTGTCGTTCTCTATTCCGATTGATGCAGCGATGGATATCTACGAGCAGCTAAAAACCAATGGTGAAGTGGCTCGCGCCTATTTAGGTATTTATCCGCAAGATATCGATCGCAATCTGGCAGAGGCTTATAATTTAGCGCGTCCGCAAGGGGCGTTATTGACTCGTGTTTCCCCCGACTCGCCGGCTCAAAAAGCGGGATTAAAATCAGGGGATGTTATTTTGCAATATAACAATGTGCAGATTATGGAGGCGTCAGATTTATTGAACCTGATTAATCGGGCACGTCCTGATGATGCGTTTCGTGTGCAGATTCAGCGTGATGGCAAGCAATCGATTATCACTGGCAAGCTTCGTAACGCATCCAATAATATGCAATCACAAGGACGTGCTCAGCAAGATAACGAGATAAGCTTAGGGTTGGCACTGCGTAATCTAACTTCAGAGGAGCAAATAGAGTTGGCTTCTGATAATAAGACTGGCGTATTAGTCACTGCTGTCGAGCCGACAGGGCTAGCGGCGCGCTCGGGCATATTGGCGGGTGACGTTATTACCAACCTGCATCAAAAATCAATTAAAACCGTCAATGACTTTTCTGGTGCTGTTTCATCATTACCCGAAAAAGGTGTGGTGACCATTGAGATTATGCGTCAGGGGATTCCTGGTATTATCGGCTTACGTATTGAGTAGCCGTTATAGATAGCCAGTCACAAATAGCCCGTTCAAAAACAAGTACGTCACAATATGCCTTAGTGATAATTGTACTTGTTTATCATAGAGGTCGACCTCTATAATGGCTGATTTTTTTATCAGATGTCTATTTTAATCAGGTGGTTGTTGTTATCCGATGATCAGGGTATGTTCTCAATTTAAACGATCATTATCTGAATGGGCTGATGTTTATCCCGTTTTTATGACTGTTATTAGTAGGGCATCTTTTAATTTATTCGTTGAGTGATTTATTTATTGTTCAATACGTTCTAACATAGGGTGAGCCATTTAATTGGTTTGTACCCTTATATAATTATCAGGTAATTATGATTGATGACCACGCTTTTTATACGCTAAGTATCTCTACGGCAGCAGCATTGCTCGCGTATATCGTACTGTGGTCAGGATTACAAACCTTCAATGCCAATCCTACCAAGCGTTTTATGCGCATTTGGTTTAAGTTAGCGTTATATTACGCGGCTTATACCATGCCTGTTTGGGTTGTGCTATTAATCATCGGTTGGTTGCAAGCAGTGTCACCGATGCTCGCGCAGTTATCTTTATTATCTGTGCTGATGATTTCACTAGTAATGGGGCTATACTTTTATACCGTGGTGGTGCAGCCCAACCGTCTACGCTTAGCGCATCAGGCGATTGATTTGGACTTATCAACACCGCTCACGGTCGCTGTACTGGCTGATTTACGCATAGGAATATATAGCGGAAAGCCGCGCCATATTCGCAAGCTTGTTGCCACTATTAATGCGCTACAAGCAGATGCGGTATTGATTACGGGTGATTGGTTATATTATCCAAGCGCAGATTTGGTGGGACAATTGATGCTGTTTAAAGGGGTTAATAAACCTGTTTATACGGTGATGAGCACCTCGGATTTACGCTATCAATCGATTAACACCACCAAGCAGGGACAGCCCCTATTAGAAGACACCTTGGCCAGTACCTTTGATGTGCTCGATATCAGTTATATCGGACAGCAATGTACCTCGTTACCACTGAAATGTGCTGGGTCTGCCAATAAGAGTTTGCAAGACAACTCCATTGTCGCAGCGCTCTGCGGCTGGCAGGATGTGCCGAAGCAATTCACTGATATTAAGGATGCCAATGCAACAGGTAAGGCCGCTCTAGGGGCAGAAATTGCGACTGCTACCAAGCCAGTCATTATTTTGGCTTCACGATTCGATAGTATTAGAGATTTACCAAAAGCCTTGCAGCCGCGACCACTATTGATTACTGGCGCGGCAAAAACAACGCAAAAAAATATATGGCTGGCACAAAAACAAAAAGATATCGAGCGTAGTCGTGAGCAGTCAACCTTGTTAAATAGCAGCCGTATGGGTCAGCAGCGCGGTTTATATCAGCACGGTAGTGCGCAGATATTTGTTAGTAGCGGTATTGGTACTCGAGGATTGCCTTTTCGGTTGTATCGTCCCACTATCGATGTGTTGACGATTCGTTAATACTATCTAAAAGACTTATCAGTGCTGATGCATTGCGCTAAACTGACTGTTAAGCGAATATTCTACTTGGCAATAAGGCTTGAGCCGAATGTTGATGAGATGCGGCGAGAGAAAGTAGGCGTATTTTGGCGCTCAATTTAGATATTGCATCTCAATTGATTGATAGCGGTTAAAGTAAAATATGCTACACTAACAGGCGTTTTTATTGCTATCAGCCAATTACAGTGGCAGCCGATAAAAATAGCGTTAATGACTTTAGAAGAGATAAATAAATAGTATTAACATCACGCAAGATATTGCCTTTTACGTTATTTTTATTAAACGTTGAGCTTTAAGTTAAAAGGCACTTGCAAACGACCTATCATGTGACAGCTTTAATAAAAGCTAGGATAATACAGTAAGGCACGGTTATGAGCACAGCATACGACGAAATCAAAACCCGACTACAAGGCTCAATGGTAGCCTTGGTAACGCCCATGCACCCTGACGGTAAGGTCGATTATAAACGTCTGGCAGACCTCATAGATTGGCAGATTGAACAAGGTACACATTGCCTAGTCGCCGTTGGCACCACTGGTGAATCAGCGACGTTATCTATGCAAGAGCACAGCGAGGTGATTCGCTATTTTGTGCAGCATGTCAAAGGCCGTGTGCCAGTGATTGCTGGTACAGGCGCCAACAATACGACCGAAGCGATTAAGCTGACCCAAGACGCTGCCGATGCGGGTGCAGACTGTGCGTTATTGGTCGCGCCTTATTATAATAAACCGCCGCAAGAAGGTTTATACCAGCATTATAAAACCATCGCTGAAGCAGTGGACATCCCGCAGATGCTCTACAACGTACCAGGACGTACGGTCGTTGATATCGCCCAAGAAACGGTTGAGCGCTTAGCAGATATAGACAATATCGTAGCGATTAAAGACGCAACAGGGTCGGTCGGACGCGGTGAGCAATTAATTAAAGCTGTTGGTGACAGATTGGTTGTTCTATCTGGTGATGATGGTACCGCGCTTGAGCTGATGAAAGTAGGCGGCAAAGGTAATATTTCGGTGACTGCCAACGTGGCACCAAAAGCCATGAGCGAAACTTTTACCGCAGCCTTGCGCGGCGACTTTGACACGGCTAATAAAGCACATGATGTCATCAAACACTTACACCGTGACTTATTTATCGAGTCCAGCCCTATTCCTGTTAAATATGCTTTATATAAAATGGGCATGATAGATAACGGTATCCGCTTGCCATTGGTTTGGCTAGCAGAACAACATCATGCGACGATTGATGAAGCCTTGGTGCGTGCAAACTTACTATAGATGCGCGCAAGATTATTATAAAACCAAGCGTTATAGAGGCTAAGCCAGTTATTAATAAATAGGCTTAGTAGCTGCTATAAGGTCTGGTAAAATAATACGCCAGTTGCCCAAATGAGTGTTAATTGCTAACTTAGAGAGATAACATGATGAAAACATCATCACCGACTACAAAGATATTCCCCGCGATGCTAACCTTAGTTTTGGGCAGCACCCTAGTATTGAGCGGCTGCCAAACTGCTAAAAACTTACTGGGTAAGCGTGACAACGGTAGCCTAGAATACCAACAAAGCAAAAAATTGGCGCCTATAGAGCTGCCAGCTACCAAAGAAACAGCCCCTTTTGTGCCTTTATATCAAACCCCTAACGCGGGTGCAAATACGCTCAAATTACAAAACGAATCAGGCAGCCAGTATCAATTGCCGAAGCCTCAGCGTACGGTAAGCCCTACCTCAAATTAAATCCATTTCTCTATTTGTATCGCTGGTTTTCACGGTCACTAATGCATATATCATTAATACTGTATTATCAGATCCAGTGATATCTGCGCGTTTTTACCACATAAGCTTGAACGAACAGGAATCCCGATAATGCAAAAGCAACAACTGCTGTATAAAGGCAAAGCCAAATCCGTTTATGAAACAGAAGACAACGATCTGCTGATTCTACACTTTCGCGATGATACCTCAGCGCTTGATGGCAAACGTATCGAGCAGTTGGCACGCAAAGGCGTCGTCAATAATCGCTTTAATGCGTTTATCATGCAAAAATTGGCGGATGCTGGCATCGAGACGCATTTTGAAAAGCAATTGTCTGATGATGAAGTTTTGGTCAAACGTTTAGAGATGATTCCGGTTGAGTGCGTGGTACGTAACTTTGCTGCTGGTAGTTTGGTGCGTCGTTTGGGTGTAGAAGAAGGGCAGGCTTTGACGCCGCCTACCTACGAGCTGTTCTATAAAGATGATGCGCTTGGCGATCCGATGGTCAATGAATCACTTTCTATTTCTCTTGATTGGGCTAATGAGGCACAGCTGGCGAGAATGAAAGAGCTGAGCTATCAAGTCAATGACGTACTAAAAGCACTATTTGATGCAGGCGATTTAATATTGGTCGATTTCAAACTAGAGTTTGGCGTGTTCCACGATCGTATCGTCCTAGGTGATGAGTTCTCACCAGATGGCTGCCGTATTTGGGACAAAGTCACTAAGAAAAAACTGGATAAAGACCGTTTCCGTCAGTCATTAGGTGATGTGATCGAAGGCTATGAAGAAGTCGCTAAGCGTATTGGTGTGCCATTAAGTTAAGTAATTTATCTGGGTTAATTTTATAGTATAGAAAAAAAGCTGAGCCATGGGGGGAGTTTCCCAAACTCTGTGTAACTGCTTATAATCCACTAACAGGAGAATAAGCAATGACTACTCAATCTGACATCAAGAAACTGGCTGAGCAAATGGCCAGCAGCATGAAAAGCTTCGATGACATCAAAGACTTTCAAAAGCAGCTCATGCAGTCCTTCATCGACACTGCCTTAGAAGCAGAAATGGAAGAGCATCTCGGCTACCCCAAGCATGAAAAGGCAGACAGGCCTAATAAGCGCAATGGGCACACTAAAAAGAGAGTCCGTAGCGACACAGGCGAGCTTGAGATCTCCACCCCCAGAGACCGTGATAGCAGCTTTGAGCCTGTACTTGTCAGTAAGCATCAAACCCGTATTTCAGGTCTTGATGACAAAATCATCAGCTTTTACGCCAAAGGTCAAACCACTACTGAGATTGTCGAAACCATCAAGGACATCTACGACGTCGACATCTCAAGCAGCTTGGTTTCCAGAGTCACTGACAACATCTTGGATGACA